>NZ_CP135275.1:6797500-6960000 GCF_032302195.1 Paenibacillus sp. MMS20-IR301 | reverse complement strand
CGCAGCTTAGCCAGCGCCTTACCGATCTGATATTGCTGCTCATTAGGCAGGTCACGGTCCACCGACAATGCAATTACCGGAATATCGGCCTCCGGATATAGCAGCTTTAATACTGCCCATACGCCGTGATCCAGACCTCTGCGCTCATCTGTTACATTCATTATCCCCTGCTGATCGAACAGGCTTTGAATCTGCTCCACTACCTCCCGGTTACTCCGGGCCGGGTAAGTCATCTGATACAGCTCATCCTGGAAGCCGCCGAAATCATAGATGGTTTCATACTCCGCTGCCGCCCCCACAGATTGAACCGCTTCCTCCCAATGCGCCGAGAAGACGACAATAGCTTTCGGTCTCGGTGCATGGTCCTTAAACTCCTTTAACAGCTTAGTGTAGTCATTATCCTCAAGTACAATAGACGGTGCCCCGTGTGCAAAAAAATAAGATGGTATCATGTCTCTTCACTCCTTATGATTAAGAATTCCAGCATCCTGCCGGAGCCAGCTTAAGAAATCATGCTGATTCTCTTCCGTTACACCGTGGTCTGACGGGTACAGCTTAAACGTTAAATTATCCGTCTGCTCCTGCAGGTAGGCTGCAGTCTCATGGCCGATCCGGACAGGGAATACAGAATCATATTCACCGTGCGAAGCAAAAACGGATACGTTCTTCATACTCCGCAGTGTATATTCCGTCTTCACAAAATCAGGAACGTACCCGTTCAGCGCAATAATTCCCTTCAGCTGTCCTCCCATCGTCAGCGCGAGGGTCATCGATAGAATAGCTCCCTGGCTGAAGCCGAGCAAATAACGTCTGTCCGGCATAATCGGATATTTCTCTGTAGCATACGAGATGACCTCTGCAAGATCTGCAGCCGCTTGATCGAACATTTCCCGGACCGGATTGCCCAGGCTTTTCAGATCATAATATTGATAACCAAGCCCCAGCGGCATATTCCCGCGGATTCCGATAATAATGAACTCTTCAGCCAGCGGGGCAACCAGACCGAACATATTCTGCTCGTTCGAGCCTTTGCCGTGAAGGGTGAAAATGGCCGGATACCGCTCCCCCTCCTTCCAACTAGCCGGAACTTTCACTTCATATTGATATTTCGGATTCATTCAGGCTTCCTCCCTGCTATAAGTTATTATTGCATCTGCATGTGCGTCTTTTGATGATCAGATGGATGATTAATATTAGTAATAATAATATATTTTCTATATGTGTAATTTAACGCAGAGCACATTGACTTGTCAACAACAAAATTGATAATATGAATTTAAGTTACGTATTACAAATATTATAAAGGTGTGATTCCATGGATATCGGCTCTACAATACGGGCAATCCGGAAGCGCAAGAACATCACCATCGCTCAAATCTGCGAGGCTACCGGCTTGTCCCAAGGCTTCATGAGCCAGGTTGAGACCAACAAAACCTCGCCGTCGATCTCAACGCTGGAGAATATAGCGGGTGCCCTGAAGGTGCCGCTCGCTTATCTGCTGCTTAAGAAAGATGAGCGCATGCAGGTTGTCCGCAGGGACGAACGGAGAGTCACCACAACCGGACCGGACCGGCTGAAGGTGGAGCACCTCAGCTCCACTAATAATGTGCGGATGATGATCGTGGAATTTCCTCCCGGCGCAATGATCGGCGAGGCTCCCCATGCCCATGAGGGGCAGGAGGTACATGTGGTTTTGAAAGGGAGAATCTATGCAGAGCAAGGCGAGGATGGGGCCGAATTCAGCGAAGGGGATTCTTTCAGCTGGAATGCCTGCACTCCCCATTTCGTCAAGAATATTGGCGGAGATCCGGCATCCGTCCTGATCTCCATCTATACCGAGAATGAGAACGGACAGGATCTTGTGTAAACAAAGCCCGCACTCCGGCCGAATATGGGCCGGAGTGCGGGCTTTTACAATACAGGATATTCATCTCATCACGGCAGATCTTATTTCGTCCAGTCACCGGCATACAAGGTAACAGCGAATCCCGGCTCCGGATAGTCCAGCTCCAGCCGCTGCCCCTTATACGCTACCCTGACCGTACCTTGATTCAGGGAGCGGATACAAGCCCGCTCCAGCCCGCCGTCTCTCCAGGACAGATCGACTTCATATCCCCCGCGTGCCCGGAGGCCGCGGACCGATCCGGTGGCCCAGGCAGCAGGCAAAGCCGGCAGCAGCCGGATTTCTCCTCCATGGCTCTGAAGCAGCATTTCAGCTATGCCTGCGGTCCCCCCGAAATTCCCGTCAATCTGGAAGGGAGGATGATTGCAGAACAGATTAGGCAAAGTGGATGAACGCAGCAATTCCATTACGTTCTCATAGGCCAGCTCCGCTTCCTCCAGCCTCGCCCACATATTCAGGATCCAGGCCCGGCTCCAGCCGGTATGTCCGCCGCCATGGGCAAGCCTTCTCCGCAGTGTAGTCCGCGCGGCTTCAGCCAGTACAGGCGCCGCCTCCGGGATAATTTGCGTTCCGGGATGCAGGGCGAATAAATGGGAGATATGCCGGTGGCCCGGCTCCAGCTCTTCGTAGTCATTGCTCCACTCCTGAATCTGGCCATGCCGCCCGACCGCCGGCTCCGGCACCCGCTTCAGCGCCTTCTCCAGCTCCCGCGCAAATTCCTGATCCTCTCCGAGAATCTCCGTACTGGCGATGCAGCATAGAAACAGCTCACGGATAATCTGGCTGTCCATAGAAGCCCCGTAGCATAATGCTCCCGATTCTCCGCCGGGCAGAACATACCGGTTCTCCGGTGAGGAGGAAGGGCTGATCACCAGATTCCCGGAAGGGTCCTCGATCAGGTAATCGAGCAGGAAGAGGGCCGCCTGCTTCATCGTGCCATACGCTTCCCGGAGAAAGACGGTATCCCTCCCATACTCATAATGATCCCATAAATGCAGTGACAGCCAGGCGGCTCCCATCGTCCAGAAGGTCGAAGTAATACAGACATCCTGAGGTGCAGTGTCCGCCCACAGATCTGTATTGTGATGGGCTACGAATCCTCTGCATCCATACATTACACGGGCAGTCTCGCTCCCTCGTTCCTGCAGCCTCCGGGTCAGCTCAAATAACGGGGCGTGGCATTCGGCCAGATTGCAGCTTTCGGCAGGCCAGTAATTCATCTGTGTATTAATGTTGATTGTATATTTGCTGTCCCAGACCGGCAGCATGTCCTTATTCCAGATTCCCTGCAGGTTGGCCGGAAGCGAGCCCGCCCGGCTGCTGGAGATCAGCAGATACCGGCCAAACTGGAAGTAAAGGCCGACAAGCCCCGGGTCCTCCGCTCCCGCCCTGACCCGTTCCAGCCGCTGGTCTACAGGAAGGGCAGAACTGTCCGGATGATCAGCTGCAGCTTCCAGGGACAGCTGCACACGATCAGACAATGCGCGGAAATCTGCGGTATGCGCGCTGCGCAGCTGCCCGTAGGACTTGGCCGAGGCCTGATCCAGCCGGCGGATACACTCGGCCTCCAGCTGTTCCTTCGGAATCCGGAAGTCAGTACATGCCGAGACCAGCAGCGTAGCGGCGGTCCCTTCCTTCAAGTAGAGCTGCCCGCTCCGGCAGGCAATCTGCCCCATATCCGCCTGAAGCCGCACAGCACAGCAGAATCGGATGCCATCCTCTCCGCCTGTTCTGCCCCGGATCACCAGCGTATCTTGTCCGCGGGGCTCAATCCGGTCCAGGTATGCCTGGAAGCCTACCGGATGCTTGAGGATATCTGACCACGGAGTCTGCTCAAGCACAGTTCCTCTCCCAAACAGCGTAGAGAAGTTAAGCCGGCCCGGCTCGCTTGCACTTAGGCGGACGGCAAGAACCTGGTCCGGGCAGCTGGAGAAATATTCACGGGTGTAGTGAACCTGACCGGCACGATAAGCAGTTAGGGCTATCCCTTCATCAAGGTCAAGCTGCCTGTGGTAGTCCGCAATCTCCCCTTCATCTCCCAAATTCAGATACAAGTCGCCAAGCGGCTCATAGTGGCGCTGCCCGTCAGGTACACCAACAAGTACCGTGGATGCCAGCTCCTCGGCCTGGCGGATTTTCCCCGAGAACAGCAGGCTGCGGATCTCTTCCAGATATTCAAGGGAATGCGGATTGTTGCGGTCCATCCGGCCGCCGTACCAGAGGCTGTCTTCATTCAGCTGGACCCGTTCCATGCCGGTTGCACCGAATATCATCCCGCCGAGAGTGCCGTTTCCGATAGGCAGCGCCTCTTCCCATTGTTCAGCAGGTTGTGTGAACCAGAGCTTCTGCTCATTCATTGTTTATCCCCCTCATCCTGTACCCCATTCATTCTAAGGCAAGCTTCCGGGGAAAATGAATGCAGAATCCTAACCTCAAGCATTCACAATTCTATCGGATTCTGCTCACACGATTCCAAGCCGGGCAAATGCCTTCTGAATACCATCCTTGCCAATGTCATCCGTTACCAGATCCGCCGCTTCCTTCAATACCGGATCTGCATTGCCCATCGCTATGCCCGTACCGGATTGCTTGATCAGCTCATAATCATTCATGCTGTCCCCTACAGAGATAACGTCTTTAAATTCATACCCCCAGCGCTCCAGCAAGTACCTCATCCCGGTTGCCTTGGAAATCTGTAATGGAACAATATCGGCACCGAAGGCTTCACTGAACTTATTGAAGGAGACCATCGGGAACTCAGCTGCCATTCTATCGATGGATTCCGAATCCTCCCAGACTGTCAAAGAATGAAAATCATCATTCAGTACATCCCGTAATTCACCAAAGCTCCGGTCACAGCGTCCCAGCCGTTTCATGTCTCTATCAATAATGGTTTGCCGGGAGGTTGTGTACATGATGTTGTCTTGTGTATGGCCGATGCACCATTTCATTTCATAGGCTTTTGCCGCAATCGCCTGAATATGTCCGGGATCCAGCAGCTGCTCGAATAAGAGTATGCCTTCGGTTTCCACCCGGGTTCCATTCATATGAATGATGGCATCCGGCTGAAGGAGTTCAATATACTGGGCATGATCTGCCAGTCTCATATTCCGTCCGGTAGCCAGTACAATCTTTGCTGTTTGTCTCAGCAGTTCTATGGTATGCAGTGTGCTCCGGCTGATCTCCCCTGTGTGATGATCCAGGAGTGTCATATCCAGATCAAAGCAAACAACTTTCATGTTATGCAGCCACCCTTACTATAATTTTTATTTAACAAATCGTTGTCAGAATTCCCCCACTTCTAAAGTGGCGGGATGAATGATAACGGTTTGTCTTTGCTTTTTAGAAGATCTTTGGTAAAATCGAAACAAGAACATATATTCCTGTTTTGATTCATAGAAGTTGAGGTGACGCTTCATGCTCAAAGCTTTCAAATTTCGGTTATATCCAAGTGCTCCGCAGGCTGATTTCTTGGTGAGAAGCTTCGGCTGTGTGCGTAAAGTCTACAACCTCATGCTGAATGATCGCATCGAAGCCTACAAAAAGCACCGGGAAACCGGTGAACCCATCAAGCTTCCTACACCCGCCCAATACAAAAAAGAATTTCCTTTTCTTAAAGAAGTCGACAGCTTGGCCCTATCTAATGCCCAGCTTCATCTGAAGGCCGCATATACCCACTTTTTCAGACATCCTTCCTCCGGTTTTCCAAAGTGGAAATCCCGTAAACATCCGGTCCAGTCCTACACCACGAACAATCAGAATGGAACCATCGCGATTGTGGCAGGGCGTTATTTGAAACTGCCCAAGATGGAGCCTGTGCGGATCAAGCTGCATCGGCAGCTTCAGGGCCACATCAAATCGGCCACCATCTCCTGTACGGCTACCGGTAAGTATTTTGTGTCCATTCTGTGCGAAACGAAGGTGGAAGCGAAGACATTAACCGGCTCGGTCATCGGGATGGATCTCGGTGTCACTTCGTTTGCCGCCTTCTCCGATGGAACGAAAGTCCAGAATCCGAAGCATCTGATGAAAACTGCAGACCGGCTCTCCAAGGCCCAGCGTAAACTGTCGCGCCGAGCGCTGCAGGCCCAGAAGGAGGGGCGCCTCCTCGCAGGTAGCCGTAATTACCAGAAGCAGCGTATCCTTGTGGCTAAGCTGCATGAAAAAATAGCCAATCAGCGGAATGACTTTCAGAACAAACTCAGTACGGAACTCGTCAACAACCACGACGTGATCTGTGTGGAGACTCTGAATGTCACAGGGCTGGTTCGAAACCACAGGCTTGCCCGTAGTCTTCATGATGTCTCGTGGTCCGCCTTTCTGTCCAAACTGACCTACAAAGCAGAGTGGTATGGGAAACAAGTGATCCGGGTGGGACGCTGGTTCCCTTCCAGCCAGCTCTGCTCGACCTGTGGGCACCGGGAAGGAAAAAAAGAACTCCACATCCGGGAATGGAGCTGTCCAAGCTGCGGAACCACGCATGACCGGGACGTAAATGCAAGCAGGAACATCCGGACAGAAGGGCTGCGTCTGCTCAATGGAACCGCCTAAATCTAACGCTGAAGGGAACCGCAGGGACTGCGGGGATCGCTTGGTGTATAAGCCTAACCGCTGCTTCGGAGGGTCGTCATCCAGAGCAAGTATGGGCTGTTTCCAAGAAGCTCACACCTCTATAGGTGGGAGTAGTTCACTTGTACTATACAACAAAACCGGAAAAACGGGGGAATCCCAGTTTGTTCCGGTTTCATTTAACAGTCTATTCACAAGCCTATATTCTTCACCGCATAATACCCGAAATCTGCAAACGAATCATGCTGGTGGGAGTCAACCGAGCCGATGAAATTGAACAGTCCGGTAAAGCCGCCGATCTCCCCGGGCTCCCCGTTCACACCCTCGTCTGACAAATACGCCACATCAAGCTCACCGGCAAACAGCTTCCAGGCCACATTGTCCTGCAAACGGTAATAGATGTCCGCTTTTCCTGATTGATAAACAAGCTGCAGCTCCACCCGGCCTTCAGGTACGGTAATATTGCCGTGCGCCCATTCCATACGTTTCCCCAGCTTAGCCTGCAGCAGACTCAGGACCGTTCCGCCTGAGACCTCCGAATGCGTCAAGTGAGCGTAAATCCAGTTATTCGAATCATAGTACAGTCCAAGCCCCGCCATTTCCGAGTAATGATCGGGGTGAAATTCTACTTTGGCCTGCAGCTCATAATGGAAGGAAGTGGCGCGTGTCGCCATAATCGCCGGATTGCTCTGTGAGAAGAAAGAGTTGCCGCCGTGAATACGCAAGTGCCCGGGACGTTCTGCCGTATTCACCCAGCACTCTTCCTGATTGCGGTAAGGCGTCATGAAATGGATATTATATTGTGCGTTACTGAAATCATCCCGGATATCATGCGACAGTTCAGCAGCTGCCCGGCCCCCGTCCATTCCTTCCACTTCCATTTTCGCTACATTAGACCCGTCCTTCATTTCCAGCCAGCCGTCTGCGGTCCATTGCATTTTTTGAATAGAGGTCTCACGGCCCAGCGGGTTCAAAAGAGTTCCGGCAAGCGGGCGCGACATCAGATGAGCGATATACCATTCGCCAGTGTGCGTCTCTACCAGCGAGCCATGCCCTGCTTTTTGCATAGCAGACTTAGGATTATACATCCCGAAATGTCCTGCGTCCGGGTCGCCCAGTGAGAACAGATGCCGCGGCGATGAAGTAATAATCGGTTCTCCTGAAGGATGCGGCTCATACGGGCCAAATATATGGTTTGAGCGTCCGATCTCTACACCATGCGCGTAACCTGTTCCGCCCGCAGCCAGAATAAGATAATAATAGCCGTTATGCTTGTAGATTTGCGGCGCTTCCGCACAGCCCCGGGTGGTGAACCCTTGCGTGACCCGGTGCCAGTCGCCGGTAATTCCGCCATTCACTAAATCAGCCTCGGCAATGACGATATGGCCTGGTGCCTGATAGCCCTCCCGGGTCTCCCATTCCAGGATGGAGATGTAATGTTTGCCGTCTTCATCATGATATATAGCGGGATCGAAGCCGATGGATGTCAGGTACAGGGGTTCAGACCAGGGCCCGAGAATATCCTCCGCCCACATTACGTAGGAATCGGAGTTGAATTCACGGCCTGCCATATTCAGCATGTGAGAATACGCCAGCCAATATCTGTTTGTACTGGCATCATAGGATAAGTGAGGTGCCCAGATTCCGGCAGGTGTATTGGTGCCGCGGAGATCAACCTCACCGTTTCTGAGCACTGAACTGATTAACTCCCAATTGGCCAGATCCGTTGACTTATAAATTTGTATGCCGGGATTCCAGTGAAACGTGGACGTGGCAATATAATAAACATCTTGCACCCGGATAATGGAGGGGTCTGGCGCCATTCCGGGAATTACAGGATTATGGATCATTGTCATTTCTCCGTTCTTTTCGCCGCCTGATGACGGCTTTGTTTCCTGTTGCTCAGCTATATTATAATAACTAATACCCCGGGGATACGATGGTACAAGTAAGGGTGAATTTACCCAAATCAAAGGTGGGATTATAACATGGAAGATTATCCGGATGAGGCTGCCGGAGGCAGGACTCAGCTTCTTCCGCGGATCGACTGGAATATCCGGTTTTTCGGCGCACACAAGCAGACCGTCCCTGCCGGCTGGTCAATGGCCAAGGAATCCCACCATGCTTTTGAAATACTAATTGTATTAGACGGCACGCAGCACACCTGGATTGAGAATGAAGCCTTTATTCTGGCAAAAGAGGATATCCTCCTTATACCGCCTGGCTTTGAGCATACCAACAGCTGTAATTCGAGTGCGGCGATGACCTATTTCTGTGCTCATTTTGATATTGATGAACCTGCTTTACGCATGCAAATCCTGAAGAACTGCGACTGGGTCTATGCGCCGGCGAACCCGTATCATGACAAGTTGAAGGAGTGTTTGTTAAGCTGGATCGGCATCTTAGAGGATGAGGCTGTTTCTTTCACCCAGGCTAAACTTAGAGCACAGGTGGTCCTGTTTGAGCTGCTCGGGGTTCTGGTGGAGATACAGCCGCTACCGGCGGGTACTGGTACACACCAGTCCATGACCACGGCCAAATATGCGAAAGAAATTGCCGAGGCGATTAAGCGGGCGTTCAAGACCAGCATGATCCCGGAAAATGAGGGCTATACCGTTCATATCCAGCCTATCATAGCTTCGCTCGGGATCAGCCCTAATTATGGACTGGAGGTTTTTCAAAAGATCTATCATATGTCACCGCGGAAATATCTGTCCGGCCTCAAGCTGCAGGAAGCGAAAATTCTGCTCCAGCAGCCGAAGCTATCCCTGGATGAGATTGCAGGCCGTTTAGGCTATAACAATCTGTCGCACTTCAGCAGACAGTTCAAACGCTGGACCGGAATGAACCCGTCTGAGTTTCGGAAAGCAGATTAACAATTACCCCCACAAAGTGGAGTATAGCTCCGATGATGATTCAGGTACTTTGCGGGGACCCCAAAAAAACCCCACAAAGTGGAGTATAGCTCCGATGATGATTCAGGTACTTTGCGGGGACCCCAAGAGATATTAAAAAAACGGCCCCAGTCCCTATATATATAGGACCAAGGCCGTTTATTTCTATTATTGCTGCAGGAAAATCTTGTACAGCACCTGAGCAGCTTCTGCTCTGGTTGTGGTTCCGGCAGGACTCAGGCTGACATTGCCCCGCCCGTTCACGAAGCCCATTGTAACCATTGCAGCCATATCATCCGCCGCGTACTTGGCTATACTTGCGGCATCTTTAAATTTCTTGAGCTCCTCAGGCGTACCCGTCTGCAGGTCTGCACCCACCGCCCGTAAGGCCCTCATGGTCAGTACAGCCATATCCTGTCTGGTAATTTCCGCATCAGAACGGAAGCTGTCATTTGAGCCCAGAGCAATTCCAAGCGCTTTGGCGATTCCGATCTCGTCATAATAACGGTCTGTAGGCTCCACATCACTGAAGTTGGCACTGAAATCCGCTGTAAGCCCCAGCGTTCTTACCAGCCAGGCCAGATACTCACTTCTGGTGATCTGCTGGCCGGGACTGAAGCTTGCCTCCGAGGTCCCGTCGATGAAGCCTTGGGAGGCCATCATCTCAACCGCCGGCGCATACCACGAATCCTTGATTACATCACTGAAATCCTTCTTGGTATACAGCACAGCATATTCGCCTGTATTGGCGGCTGTAAATACCATGGCCTGCAGCGTGCTGTCGTATCCGGCAGCCGGCAGCCGGACAAGCTTGCCGTCAGCAGCCACATAGGAAACTGCAAGGTATTTGGCATTGGCCAATTCTCCAGCTTGAGGAGCATATGGCAATCTGACTTGTGCCGGTGCATTCAGCTTATCGGCTGCTACTGCTGCCCCGTCCAATAGGACAGTTAAGGCAATAACAGGTTTGCTGCCGATTAAGGATTTCGCTGCCGGATCAAGCTTCGCAGCATCCACCCGGGCAAATGTCAGTTCCACACTCTTAGCTCCCGCCGCTGTGCTCTTCAGCATATTGGAAGGGACAACTATCACACCGAACTCTGTAGCAATCTCTATCATGACATTGCCTTTATCCGAGGTTAATGCCGCTGCAGGAAGCTCAACCGCATAGGCATGTGCACCTTCCGCTTCCGGTATTTCCACCCGGAGCGTCTTCACATTGCCGCTGCCCTGCTGCGCCTGCTCCAGCGCCTTATTCAGGTCCTCCTGGCGGACTGGCGCTGCTTTGGCTATTCCGGTTGCGGCATCCGCCTTCGGTAAGTCAACCTTAATCAAATGTCCTTCGACTTTGATGCTTACAGGAGTAGGTGAAGGAGTTTTGGCCGGTACAGGCACATCCGCTCCTGCCGATGTCGGCGCCGGTGTTGGTGTCGGCGTTGGTGTCGGTGTTGGTGTCGGCGTTGGTGTCAGTCCCGGATCAATATCCGGATTGCTGATGACGACTGTAAGGGACGGGCTCGCATAATGAGTTGCCGTTTCCTTAACTCTCACTTCATAGGTTCCAATGTCTAGACCTGTAACCTCTGTGCCTGTGATAACCGTCCAGCCGCCGCCGGCTCCACCCGCTTGCCGGTATTCCATCGCTGGACTCACACCAGTGATCTTCCCGTCCTTGGCCCCGGCTGCACTGACATTAACAGCCTTGACCATTCCGCCTGCCGGCGGATTCTGCTCCTGCTTGGCTCCGTCCGGAATTACGATCAGGATAGCAGGACTTGGATTACTCGTATCCGTTCCGGCATACCGCAGCTCATAGCTGCCGGCCTCCAGACCTTCAATGCTGGTACCGCTGACCGGAATATATGCTCCGCTATCCAGCTTGCGGTATTCCATATCGTCAGTTACATTGCCAATCTTCCCGTCGTTTCCGCCTGCCGCTGCAGGCGGCGTAATGACCAGCCCATCTGCTGTTGGCGCCTCCCTGTCTTCCTTGGCTTCATTGCGGATGTCCACGGTTACCGGCGGGCTTGCCTTCAAGCTGTTTGTGGCTGCGTACCGGATCTGATAGCTGCCTGGCTCCAGATTATCTATCCTTGTACCGGATACAAGCACATAATTTACATCACCCAGCTTCCGGTACTCCATCGTTTCGTATACGCCAGCGATTACCCCGGTTTGCCCAGTATCCGTATTGGCGTGTGTGATGGTCCAACGGCTTGAATCCGGCGCCGCCTGCTCCTGCTGCTGCCCTTCAGGAATCATTACTTCCTTATCCAGGCTGGCGCTCAGCGTTCCGGCCGCCGTATACCGGACATAATACTTACCGGCAGTAAGACCTGTAACCTCGGTTCCTGTAACTGCAGTATATTCTACTGCGCCTTCCTTCTTATACTCCATTTCCGTTGTCACACCGGTCAGCTTGCCGTCCGCCCCATGGAGGATGGACGGTGCTGCCCCGGCCGGAGTAACTGGTGCGGGGCGGACCGATACACCCCGGATAACCTCCCACTCCCATAGGCCAACACCGTTGCCGTCTGCCTCTTGCTTCGTCAGGGTAACCCGCAGCGCCTTCACTTCCAGCGCCGGAGCAAACGTATACGGATTGGAGGACCCAACCGGAGTATCGACAGCCACCTTGATGTCATCAGTAACCGTTCCTGCGGTTACCCATTCGTCAGTAACACTGCCTGCCGGGATGTAGGAATACTCAACCTTTGTAGGCGCCAAAATCCCGCCTCCATCAGACCATACCACTAGATTCGAGCTTTGGATGACAGCACCCTGCGGCCATTCATATTGCACCCACTCTTCTGCACCTTCACGGCCCCAGGTTCCCCAGTGCGGAAGGCTGTCACCCTCCTTCTTCCCGTCATTCACCGCAGCCAGACTCTCCCACGGGGAGGTGTAGCTGGAGGATGCATTCGCTAAGAAGGCCATATTATGCTCACGCGGGCTGAGCAGACGCAGACCGGTCAGCAGCTTCTCAAGCGCCAGGGAAATCTCCCCGTCTGCAGCATTCATATTCTTGATTACAGCTGAAGCTTCTGCCTTCGCCGCTTCGATCGGCGTAAGTCCGGGCTCTACTAAGTTCGCTGCCTTTAAGGTATTCACATAATTGTAGACCTTGACCAGCTCCGACTTGTCTACTGCCCCTGTGTAGCCGTTCACCTTCCATTCCAGAATACCGCTGCCATTCACCGAAGGCTTCATGTCAATACGGACACCTGTAATAAAGGCAGGCTCGAAGGTAGTTGTATTGTACTTATTCAACTCATTGCCAAGCCCTTTTACGGCCCGGGGGGTATACCATTTCCCGTCCTCGCCGCGAAGCTGAAGCTGCATATCCTTCGGGCGGAAGTTCCCGCCGCCGTCCTGGAACACATAGACATCCATAGAAGAGGCCAGGAATGGCTCATCCCATTCATACATGACCCAGGCCGGATCTCCTTCTCTTCCCCAGTTATGCCATGCGCTGTTCGCAGCACCGCGGTTCGGCGAGAAGTCTGCCGAGCTCTTCGGTTCAATGCCGTTATTCATGGCTTCAGGATATCCGTCGCCGCCGGAGAAGCTCGCGGAGGCTTTGGCTGTCGGTGCTGCATTCTGCAGCCCTGTATTCACCACATATACGGTGGCCCGGACCTCCAGCTCACTGCCTTTGACCTTACCCTTCACTTCGAACTGGCCGATGCTCGCATAGCTGCCCGGATCAATAGCCTCCCAGGCAATCTCCTTCGGACTATACCCTTCCTCAGACAGAATATTGACCTGGCCGGAAAGCACCGGAGCAGTATCCTTCTTGGTCACTACGCTGAGTGCCCGGTAAGCATCTACAGTGTCTTCCTTGATCTCAACCGTTACATCCTTGCTGGCCTTCTTGTCCCCGTCTGCTGCTGTGAAGGTAAACACATACGTGCCAGCCTTGCTTACACGCGCATAGGCTGCTGCTTGATCAGCGTTCACGAAGGAGATATCGGCTGCGCCATCCGGCTTTTGCTTAACCGCCCATGTATACGCCAGCTTAGACTCTTCAGCCCCGCTGTGCACCGGGTCAGGAGTTGCCTCCCCGGACAATACCACAATACTGTTATTGGCAACATCCTGGACCGCAGTCACCGGGCCGATGGCCGGAGGCTGTTTCTCGGGCGGTGCAGCCAGCTCAAAGGTCACCTGGCCGGAACCGGTCTTCTGCCCGTCACTTGCGCTAAGCTTAACGGTATAAGAGCCTTCCTTGGTACCGGTAGCCTGGGTGATGCTTGCCTGCGGATGATTGAAGCTCAGCTTCCCGCCTTCCGGAGTGCTAACCACTTCCCACTCATAGGCGAGTGTACCATCCGGTGCACCGTCATCGGTTACTATCCCGTTCAGCATGAATGGAATCAGCGCCTGCGGATTCTGCGTCGCAAGCTCGGCTGTAATCTGCGGAGCCTCATTCTCGCCCCCGGCAGATTTTTCAATGATCAATTCAGCATTTTGTACGCTGTCCATCTGGAACATGGCCACGCCTTTGTTATTCTTCACATAGAACTGTCCGGCATCTTCACCATTCAGCTTAAGGGTATAATAGCCATTGTCCATTCCGGCCCCGTCAAACGAAATCCGTGAGGCATGCTCCTTCCCGGCAGGATTAAGAAGCTGCAGTGTAAAGGCAGTGCCGTCTTTTTTGATTTTTGCGCTTTCAACTTTATCGCTTTCCATCTCCAGATAGATCTTCTCATCAAGCAGATTGATCCGCTTGCCGAAGCCGTCTTTTGGTGTAATCCGGTAGCTGCCGCCTTCGTCAGTCACCAGTGCACCATATCCGAACAGCCCGAATACCGGATCTGTCACAATATCGGAGCTGATGCTGAGCAGGGAGCCATACAGGCCTTCTTCCGATTCACCGGAGAAATCATTCCAGCCGTTGCTCATTACTCGCGAGCCGCCATCGTACACGTCCTTGGTTCCGGTTCCTCCTTTATACATCGAATATCTCCAGGAGGTGCTGCCGACAGCATTAGCCGTAATCTGCCCCATGTTGACGGCATTGAAGTTTGAAATCTTCGCAGCATAGTTGCGCTGCTGCGCAACCGCGGTCTGCTCGGCGGATCTGCCGTCATCCTCATAGCGGAGCCAGTCATCCATAATATATCCTGCTAATGAAGCGGTATATTGGAAGTTCCACCAGCCTTCACCGCCGCGGAAGACCGGCACAGAATAATGGAACCAGGTCGGCTGGATTCCGCGCATCGCCCGGGTCTTCCAGTCGGCCATCTCCATGCTTGCCTCAGCGGCTTCCGCACGCGCATCCGCAGGATAGTAAGTGCGCAGCGCCTTCGCTGCTGCATAGGCGCCTTCTTCACCGGTGTTGTCATACTCAAATTCCGAGCCGTAAGGATAATTGGCGTAAGTCATGTTCCGTGCCTTGTCGAGGGCGAATTTCTTCTGCAGATTAGCCGACTCAGCCGGCATTCCCTCTTCTTTCAGCGCTTCAATCATATCCGGGATCTGCTGCTCGCCATAGAAGCCGATGGCTCCGGTGGAGACACGCTTATAGTAGATGTTATAAGCCTTCTCCAGATAGAACTGCGGTGATTTCCGGTATTCAATCAGATTAGGATACGCCTTCTGGATCCGGTACATATTGAAGAATCCGGTAGCTTCCATTATCTCGGAGAATGTCCGTGTATAAGGCTTGTCCTTATCGGTATACGCCCCGGAATCCTTAAGCCAGTTCGCAACGATATAGCTGTCCTGGGTATTCTTCATGAACCGTTCCCACATGAAATCGATCAGGTAGGTCTCAATAGAACGGATTTCATCAGGATCGGGAGCAAGATAGTTCTTCATCGTCATGAAGTTGATATTATCGTGGCTCCAGTCATCCCCCCAGTGGTTAATGTTCCCGTCTTTACCGCCGGTAAGATACCAGTCGAAATAGTTGCCGTAAGTCGGACTTTCGGGGTTCTTGTCCTGTGTCTGCTCCACCATGAATTCAGAATGGGCTTCCGAGGTAGCATCCAGCTCGGCCAGAACATTGAATTCATATTGGGTGAATTTATCGACCCATTCACTGCCGTTCTTCAGCTTATATTCCACACGCACACTGTTGTTGCCGATTGAATCGAACTGCAGGGAATAGATATGGTGCTGTTCACCATTTACAATCTTGGTCTCTACAAACTCATATGATTCAGTGTAGCCCGGATTCCCGCCGGGAAGCCCGCGTCCAATCCGCGAGTTATCGACCATCTCCTGCCGGCTCTTGCCCGGCTTAATATCCGGAATATGCGCTTCATCAAACGGATCATTCTCAGCCACATTCTGAATTTCAATTGACTGTACATCAACGATACTGTCATCGTAGTGCAAGTCCAGCTTTACGGGCATATTGATCGCTGTCTGGAAGCCCGGCACCGCTACGGCATCAATCATGCCTGATTTGTAAAGAACCGACCGGAGATTGGCCTCGCGGTCCTCCATCGAGGTTGAACTGTTATTCGGGCTCTGGGCGCTTTCCTGCGGCGTATTATCACCGGCACGGACCGCCGAGAATTTGAACTTATACGTTTTGGACTCTTCCGGTCCCAGCACCAGGCTGGAGGCATCGGTGAAATAGCCGCGCCCGGTTTTCTGGATGTCCTTCGAGTGGATATACAGCACGTTCAGCCCCGGGTACCAGCCGCCGCTGTCGCCTGTCCAGTTCGCGAAGGTATCCGCAGCACGCTGCTCTCCGGCTTCATGCATCCAATAATCCACATACTCGATCCGTGCACCGCTCTCCGGCACCGGGGTGAACATCATAAAGTTTCCTTCGCCGCTGGTGCGGATGGCATAGGAATACCCGCTGTCGGCACCGGCGAAATTATGCACGGTCAGACGGTCATCATAGGTATCGGATAAGGTCTGGTATTTATTATTCCAAGGCATCGGCAGGCCGATATCCCCGAATTCGATGTACTCACTGCTCTTGTTCTTCACCGTAATTTCCCACAGCATTGAACCGTCATCCGTCTCCATATCGAAGACAGACTTTACATCAAAGCCTTTCATTACCCGCTGCGCGGCAGAATCCAGGTTCTGCCCGATGAAGTTAATCTCGACCTTCTTGCCGTCTGCTGAAGCTGTCTTGTTCATATAAGGGTTAGCCGGATTGATGGAGGAATATTGTGTGGACCCGCCGGCGGCCAGTGTTTTGTTGGTATCTACTTCTACAAAGCCGTCCCTGCCCTCAGGGAACTGTGCACTGGCACCGGTGCGGTAAGAGAAGATCATCTCCCCCATCCACTGGTGCTGGATGCCATTCTGCGGTGATGTAGTATTAGGCAGTACGAAATTGATCGGCTTCCCCTGTTTATTGGCAGGATTGTTGTTGATATACAGCTCTTCAATCTGGCCCAGATCACCGACTTTGGCCGACAGGCTGGCATTGGAGATACCATTCTTCACAGCCGCTGCTGCATCCGCAGGCGAAGCACTAACCTGGAGCGGCACACTCTGAACAGCCAGCAGCAGCGCGACCGTAAGCGGCCTCCACTTTTTTGAAATCATCGTCATTGTAACCTCCTGTGTACATGTTGTATTAGCAATGGGGCTCGGATTAATTCTTTAAGCCGGTAAGTGTGATACCCTCTACGAAATACCTCTGGCCGACTAAATAAAAAATGACGCCTGGAGCAAAGGACAAGCAGGTTGCGGCCATCGTTAACGACCAGTCGCTTTTGAGCTGTCCCCGGAAATTGGTAAGTCCAAGGGCAATCGTATATTTATCGCTTGAGTTAATATAAATCATCTGCTGAAGCAGATCATTCCACAGCCCGATGAAGATGAACAAAGCAACGACGATCATCGCCGGCC
Source organism: Paenibacillus sp. MMS20-IR301 (assembly GCF_032302195.1). Taxonomy (NCBI): domain Bacteria; kingdom Bacillati; phylum Bacillota; class Bacilli; order Caryophanales; family Paenibacillaceae; genus Paenibacillus; species Paenibacillus sp. MMS20-IR301. The sequence goes on along the minus strand of NZ_CP135275.1, from coordinate 6,942,801 downwards.
GGATGGCGGGTATGATGATATTGAACAGGATCCGGAAATAACCGGCGCCGTCAATGGTTGCTGCCTGATCCAGCTCCCGCGGAATGGACATGATGAACTGGCGGATCAGGAAAATATTGAATGCACCCCCGCCGCAGAAATACGGCAGAATCAAAGGCCAGTAGCTGTCATTGAAGCCCAGCCCGCGCGTCCAGCCGATATACAGCGGAATCAGTGTTACCATCGCAGGCAGGAGCATCGAACCCACGCAGAGTGCCCAGATGAAGCTTTTCCCGCGGAAACGCAGTCTTGCAAAGGCATATCCGCAGAGCGTAGCCGTAAATGTGCCTGCCAGACAGGAAGGAACGATGATGACCATTGTGTTCCAAAGATATTTCCAGAATTTAAATACCTTCAGGGTCTTCTCATAGTTGGAGAAGAGCCAGTTGTCCGGAATCAGCGAAGGCGGGTATTTGTAGATTTCAGCGTTCGTCATGAGTGAGGTGCGGAAAATCCACCAGATCGGGAAGATAGCGAGTATGGCGAAAAAAATGACGACGGCAAAAGTGATTATGTTCATCGTTCTGGTTCTGCGTTTCTTGCTTTTCAGTCTGCCGTATGCCGCTGTGCTCATTTGTCGTCGCCTCCTTCATTGTAGATCCACCGGCCCGAGGTCCTGAACAACACTGTGGTAAATACAGCCAGGATAGCAAATATGATCAGGGTCGTTGCGCACGCGTAACCTAATCTGTAATTCACGAAAGCCTGGTCATACATCAGATAGGTCAGGAACCGGGAGGAGTTGCCCGGGCCGCCGTTCGTTAAGGCCAGCGCAGGCGTTACAACTTGAAGGTTGGCGATGAGGCTCATTAGCAGATTGTAGAAAATAATCGGTGACATACATGGCAGCGTGATATGCCGGAAGCGTTTCCATCCGTTCGCGCCATCCATCTCCGCAGCTTCATGGTATACGGCCGGAACGTTCTGCAGGCCCGCCAGGAAGATAACTATGAGATTTCCTGACAGCCAAACCGAAATCAGCGAGAGGGAAGGGACAACATAGCTGGAATCTGCGATGAACAGAATTTTGTTCAGCCCCAGCTCAGAGAGGATATAGTTGAAGAAACCGAAGTTCCCCTCATACAGCCAGGACCATCCTACATAGATCGCTGCAGCCGGCAGTACATAAGGAACGTAGAACACAGCGCGGAAGAATCCTCTCGCCGGAATTTTCCGGTTCAGCAGCAGTGCAATAAACAGTGAATAAATCATGCTTCCCGCTACAGACAATGCCGCAAAGTAGATAGTCGAGATAATCGAATCCTTAATATAAGGGTCGGTAGTAAATATTTTGATGTAATTCTCGAAGCCGATGAATTCAGGGCTCTTAAGCCCGGTCCAATTCGTTAAGCTGATTCCCAGCACCCCGACAAGCGGTAAATAGGTCAGAAAGATTAGTCCCAGAAAAGCAGGAATTAAACAGATATAAGCTACACGCGCTTCGGCCGAAAAAATCCGGGGACGCCGCTTTTGCAGTTTACTAATGGGCTGCATCTTAATGGTTTCCATACCTTGCTCCCCCACCTTATGTGCAGGGGATAACCGCCGCTTATGAAGTACCGGCAGTCATCCCCTGACTTATATTTATTTGTTGCCTGTATGAGCTGCCTTCAGGGCATCGAGATTCTTGGTAATTGCCTCTTTGGCGGTAGTCTTACCGGTCCAGACATCTCCCAGCACCGATCCGAGCAATGTGTTAAAGTCTGTTGTATAGTTCGTATAGAACCAGGCTGCAGGTCTCGCTGCAGAGGACTGCGCATAATCAACAACCGCTGATTTGTATTCCTCATACGGAGGGAAGTTTGGATTCTCTACCCATTTGCGGGTGAGCGTCTCATCCTTATACCATTTATCCAGCGTCGGCATCCAGATGCCTGAAGAGATCAGTTCCCAGTTGTTCTCCTCGGAGTTATACCATTTCAGCCATTCCATCGCTTCTTTCGGATGTTTGGTCTGGGAGAATACAACATTGGCACCGCCGGTGCTGATCGTGATTTTATCCTTCATGTACGGCAGAACAGCTACGCCGTAGTTCAGCCCTTCTTCTTTTGCCGTATTCAGGCTGGTTCCCACGTTCCACTGTCCATTAGTCGCCATAGCGACAGTACCGGCAATAATCGTACGCTGGATCCCATCGTCAGTCTGTCCGACAGAGAGCGGAGCAACATGATCCTTCAAGTACAGGTCGGCCACCCGCTGAATCGCTTCAATGCTTGCGTCCTCCCCGACCTTAACTTCTGAACCATCACTGGAATAGAAGCCTCCGCCGTTACTGAGCGCCCACGTCTCGAGCTGCCACGGAAGGTTCTCAACCGAAGCACCGAACTGGACAATCCCCTGTGAATCGAAGCCGTCCTCGCCGGGATGTTTGCCGTTCTTGTCATTCGTCAGCTTCTTGGCAGCATCTACGAATTGATCCCAGGTCCAGGCCTGATCGAGTGCAGATGGCGGATACGGCACATTCGCTTTATCAAACATGTCTTTGTTATAATAGAGAAGGAGAATTTCATTGGCCGCGGCATAAGCTACAGGCTTGCCTTGATATTTGTAGGCCAGGCTGTCCAGCGGCTTGCTGTCGCTGCCTTCGTACATGGAGCTTACATCATTCAGCATCCCTTCAGAGGACCACTGGATGACACCGTCCTCCTTCAGCATTCCTGTATCCGGCAGCTGGCCGGCTGTTGCAAGCGTATTCAACTTTGTCATGTAGTTCTCCCAAGGGATCGCCTGCACTTCTACTTCGATTTTATCCTGGGAAGCATTGAACCGGTCTGCTACGGCCTGGGTTGTATTTCCTTCAGCCGCGCTTCCCCACATGGAGTAAATAATTTTGACCTTTTCTGCAGATGCCTCGGGTGCTTTGGTTGCTTCAGATGCGGGTGAGTTAGTGCTTGCACTTGCGTTTTTGTTTGTATTCGCCTCATTGCCTCCGCATCCAGCGGCACCCACTAAGAGTGTGGTTAGAATAAGACCTGCCCCAAGTTTCTTTCCTGTTCTCATTGCCTCTGATCTCCCTTCGAAATTAGCTTGAATTTGTATGTCTATCCATTTAACCCGGCTTTCTGGTTAAACGTTTAGCATAAAGTCCATAAAAATTTGCTAAGAAGTGATTCATTCAGACATTATTTGCGCTACCCGTTCTCTGCTGTGCAATTCACCCTTTTTCCCTATAACCGCCCTACTTGGGAAGCGCTTACTTGATTATAGCACCCATAGTTTAGATTGAAAAACCAGATATTCCAACCTATATTTATGAAATTTCAATCAGTACATTTAAGTAAAACGTTTAAAAAGAACGAAAGCCGGCCGTGCAATGCCTGCTTTCGGGTTTCTGCTGGCTAAATCTTCAATTCTGCACTTTCAAATTTACCATCTGCGTATAGGACGCGCTTAACTATTTCCCCTGCTGCTGAGCCGAAGACGAGTCCCTGCTCCGGCATCAGGTATCTGGTCGGGTAGGCGGCATAGCTTGTAATCATCCAGCCTTCCCCTGCCGGCTCAATCAGGCCGTTTACACATTGCAGCTTCCCTTCGCTGTCGGTATACAGGTAGGTGGTTGATCCGAAACCAAGCAGATAAGCGACCAGCTCTTCTCCCATATCCCAGTCATCCCCTTCGATGTCTGCGAACAGGCTGCTGAATAACGGATCACTCGATTTTTTGAAAATGGATTGCCCAAAGCGGTTTCGGGACAGCTCAGGCATATTCAGATTCGGAGCGGCAATGCTGTACGTTGAAGCGGCCTCACCGGGCTTAAGCCTGCGGGTGGTCGAATGAACGTTCCAGTCATAGCAGTTGAACATAGCCATCGTTGCCCGGTAACCGGCTTCGAGCAGCCGGATATCTCCAAGCGTCTCATAAGCGAGGCGGGCAGCACCTGCCGCTAATCCGCCCCATAACGAATGCGTCATGAAGGATAAGGCTTCCCACCAGCGGTCCGGAGCATTGGCCCTGTAATCATTACTGAATCCGGTGTTGGCAATGATCAGCGGGGCATACCGCTTCGCTTCAGCAGTGAATCCGGCCAGGCACAGCGCCTGGCAGGTAAGCGCAAAGCCGGCATTGTCATAAAAATGCTCCGTCACAGCCCCCTCATAGGTTGCCGAGCCCTGCTGCAGCCCGCGTACAAGCGTCAGCCAAAGCTTGTTAAGCCTATCATGCCAGTCCGTTAACCCCCGCTTATGCAAGTCCTCCAGCAGGTCTGCTATATAAAGAATAAACACCCCTACCAGCTGGGATTCTTCCTGCTCACGTTTATTCCGGTGGCACTGCGGATCGAGCCGCATACACATAACCTCGGCAGCCCAGGTCAGATACATCTCCGGAGTTCCGTAATATAAATGAGATTTATCGAATTTGGACAATAGATAATAGACATGGCCGATATAATCAAAATCATAAATACGGTAGAAGGACCCGTACAGCGGTTTCGGAAGCAGGAAATCCCCGTGTTCAAACCAGTGATGCTTCAGATCAAGGAAGGCAGTGAGTTCAACCTTTCTCACCTGTGCCGTTACTGGAGGGGACAGAAGATTCTTCATCAGGATAAATGACAGTTTGCCCAGCGATTCCCCTTGATTGGATAGGGGCAGAATCGAGTAAGGGCGGGTTACGGAATCCGTGTTAAAGCTGTTGCTGCACAGCCAGGCTGCTCTTTCCTCAAGAATCTTATGTACCGGCTCAAGAACGTTTCCGACCAGCACATCACATTTTCCGTTAGTAAGCTCGGCAACCAGCTTGATCTCTCCGGCTGACCTGAGCGGCAGCACTGCGCGTAAACGTTTAGATGAAGTATTAGGAACTATCTTGAATTCATTTGAGACATCCGTCTCATGAACAGCCCCTGTATCATCTGTTACGCTGTAAATGGTCACCGACTGCAGGGCTTCTGCTTCCGGCAATTCCACTTCGGCAATAAATTTCCCTTCTGTAGTCGTCACGGACGAATAATTCCAGCCCGGATGCCCGTATTGTTTCGCTTTGGCGTAGAATTCTTCTTGTTCATTAAAGGTTGTAAAAACAAAGGACCATACTCTTTCGCCCGCAGGCTCAAGGGTCATAGAGGTATAGTCGCCGCCGTAAATCCAGTCATGGTCCGCCGACTGCTCCATCGAGCTTCCATCCTCCACAAAGGATAAGCGGTGGTACAGCATTCCGTCCAGTGACGGCGAGACCTGCTCCAGGAACCGGTTAACATAACTGCAATACGTTCCAAATGCGGCAACACGCTCACCGGTGCTGTACACCGCAAGATGCGGGGCCTCATTGCTTCGCCTTACAGCCGCGAATTTACTGTAATCCCCGCCCACATGCGGAAATACGGCGCAGGAATGCTTAATATTCCTCAAGACATCATGATCGCGGAACATGATATAAGCCAGTGAGAACCAGCTGTGGAACCCGCTAAGCAGTACAGCAGCCTTGCTGGGATTGAAGCAGCGGATACTCCAGGTCCACTCCCCGTGAGTATCCAGCAGGTATTCATATTGAACGGTAAGCTTATCATGTACAAAAGTAACCGTGGCCGCTTGATCCTCCACCACTTCAATATGCGGCTGCAGGCTGGTGCTCTCAATCCGCTCACCGTCTGCTGTAACACTCCACTGCCCGAACCGTTTGTCTTCATCAGAGTAACCGGCTTCCTTAACATAGCCGGCATCAATGACCCAGTTCATCCCTGCCGGATCATCTGCCATTATTAAGGACTCCACTGTGCCCCGTGGAGAGAGGTGTAACTCAAATGTATCATTACGAAGCAGATTCAAGTTCTCACTCCTATTGTTCATAGTTTAAACGTTTAGCAATTTCCATTAAGGATCGATTCCGGCCAGAATCAGCCTCTCCATCCCGCGAATCTCTTCACTGGAATCCGTAAGACCGATGATGCAGCTCGATGACAGGGTCTCCCCGGCCTCAATGAATAACGCCTCACCGTCAGTGATCTTCTGTGACATCCGGTTCGGCCGTGACCGGCACGGCTCGATGGCGAACATGAAGCTGCTGTCAATCTGCTTCGCAATCAGCGATCTGGGAAAGTCCGCGAGCGGCCGGATCACATAGCCCGCACATGTGCCTGCCGTATCGACAATCATCTCGGCGGTTAACCCTCTGCTTAGATTCATGGTGCTTACATATGGAGCAAGGCCCGGATACCGGGCCAGACCTGCCACCTTTCCAGGCACATACTGATAACATCTCATCGGGTATGGCCCTTCAGCCCTTGCGGGAATGTGCAGCGGGTTCTCCTCCGCAGGCGCTGAATCTCTGAGCAATAGCGCCTGCCGCTCAGCAGGCAGTACGTATCTGCCTCCCTGCTCCATATAAGCACCGGATAACTGGATATGATATCCGTCATCAAGAACCTGCACCTGACTGCTGCAGTTTCTGACCCTCTCTTCACGGCACAGGAGCGTTCCTCCCCAGACGGTACTCATCCGGATCCATTTCTCGAATAACAGCCTGCCGGACCGGTCCTTCACCGGAACTATTCCTTCTATCCGGACAGACTGGTCATCCCAGAAGACTTGAATGCTCTCCGGCAGTGCTGCTGAATACGATCCCGAACCATGCAAGGTGAAGCCTTCGCCCGGTGTGCCGAAGCATTCCGGCCCAATAGCAGCTACCGCTCCGTAAAAGCCCTTCATCCAGCCTGTACCGTCTGCCTCCTGAAGGTCAACATCCGACGGGTGCAGCAAATAGCTGCCGCTTCGCTCCCAGCTCATCTTCTGCTCCCCAAGATACAGCACGCCTATGTCGAGCCCCCGTTCAATAAGTACGGTGAACATCAGGCGGCCATTGGACAGTTCAATTATTGTCATAGCCGCTCCCGGGTGATCCTGAGTGCTGCTTCTCTTCAAGCAGCCGCCATTAGGCAGGTTAATGATCTGATCCTGATTGCCTGTTAACGCCCATTCATGCATGGTCATCCGCAGTGTGCTCCCTTATCCTGCAATATTAGGCTGCTGCCGGTTTAGCCCTTGACTCCGCCTACAGTCAGCCCTTCGATAAAGTAACGCTGGAAGAATAAGAACAGGACAAGAATCGGCAGGATTGCCAGAACAGCACCTGATATCAGCGCTTCATAATTGCTGCCCAGCGGGGTAACAAATGAGGCAAGGCCGATCGGCAGGGTGAACTTATCGGTAGTTCTAAGAACGATCAGCGGCCACAGGAAGTTATTCCAGCTGTTCATCGCCTGCAGAATCGTAATTGCACCGTAGGCCGGTGCCATCAGCGGTACCATAATCCTGAAGAAAATTCCGATCTCGGTGCAGCCGTCAATCCGGCCCGCATCCATGAAATCCTTCGGCAGCCCCAGGGCAAACTGGCGGAAGAAGAAGATCGGCAGCGGCGCAACCATGAAGGGCAGAATAATCCCCCATACGGAGTTAATCAGCTTCAGGCTTACCGTTAATTTGTATAACGGCAGGAGAATAATCTCCACAGGGATCATCATTACGACCAGGACCAGCGTGAATATCAGGCTGCGGCCCTTGAACCGGTACATGCCGAGTCCATAGCCGACCATGGATGACAGAAGCAGGCTCAGCACGGTGAAGAGCACCGTAATGATTACACTGTTGGAATACCACTGGAAATAGTGGCCCGCCTCGCCTTTCCCCGCGAAGATGCTGCGGTAATTATCCAGGCTCATTAAGTCGAAATCAAGCCGGACATTCAGCCCGTACCGGAACAATTCACTGGCCGGCTTCAAGGAAGCCAGGAACAGGGCATACAGCGGGAACAGCATCAGCACGGCCAGTATGGTGAACAGGACCAGCAGGAGCAAAGAAGATGCGGTGAATTTTTTGCGCGGTGCAGTTTCCATTTCTCTACTCCTCCTTCTTGAACATACCGGTCAGAATAAGCTGCAGCATGCTGACTACGAGCGTAATGCCAAGCAGTGTAATCCCTATTGCGGAACCGAAGCCAAGATTGAAATATTGAAACCCTTGCTGATAAATGTAGCCGACGATCGTCAGCCCTATATTTTGCGGTGACGGCTTACCCGCCCAGAGCATGTAGCTCTCGGTGAACATGGCATAACCGCCATAAATACTGATCGTCAGCACATAGACGGTAATCGGCTTCAGCAGCGGTACTGTAATCCGCATAAATTTCGTTCTTGTACCGGCGCCGTCAATATCTGCCGCTTCATATAAATCGGACGGAATGTTCTGCAGTGCAGATAGGAAATACAGAATGTTGATTCCGATCCAGCGCCATGAGGCGAGCACCAGCAGGGCAAACATGGACAGCTCTGAGCTGTACAGCCAGCGCTGGCTGGAGATGCCGAACAGATGCAGGAATGAGTTCATCAGTGCGCCGTCCAGCTCTCCGAAGATCATGCGGAACACTACCCCCGCCACCACTACTGAAGTAAGGGCAGGAATAAACAGCGTCGAGCGGAAAAAATTGCTGAACGGCATTTTTTTCGAATTCAGCATTACAGCGAGCAGCAGGGGAACCGGAATCAGCAGCACCAGTGTAAACAGGGTATAGCGGCTGCTGTTGTATAAGGCATCGGCGAAATCTGTATTCCACAGCTCGCGGTAGTTATCCAGACCGACGAAGGTCACTTCTCCGGGCAGTACACTCTGGAAGCTCATGATGATGGCATTGATCAACGGGTAAGCAAAAAACAGAAGAAATGAGATTATAAACGGCAATACAAACAAATAGGGGGCGAGCGCTTGAGAATTTGCCAGTCGGTTTCTCGGCTTGGAAGCTAAAGCCGGTTCTCTGTTTATTTGTTGTTGCATAGAATCGCCTCCACTCCTTTCATTGATCTTAAATCTGCTGCCTTCAGCTGTTACTTCAGGCTGTCCTGCACCTTTTTCAAGGCTGCTGCCGGATCATTCATATCGATGAAGATCATTGGAATCGCTATGTTGCGGATGGCATCGAATACTTTTGGCGAGATTTCACGGATGTTGACCGGTGCGATTTCATCCTTAACGCTAAGCAGTGTATCGAAGATATCTGTGCCGAAGTAATCCGTATATTTGTTGGATTCCTTCATTGCCGGATCCGTCCATACATCGGTGCGGATCGGATCGAAGCCGAGCTGCTTCCAGATTTGAATGTTGCCTTCCTTGGACAGCTTGGCATATGCCAGGAACTCCTTCAGCAGTTCCGGGTTCTTAGCCTGATTAGTAATTGAGGTAGCGGTTCCCCCCATACCTGCGGAACGGTTTCCGCCTTCCGTCCAGGCCGGCATCGGACGGATGATCATTTTCCCCTTAAGGTCAGGCATATGGTCGGTGAAGCGGCCCATGAACCAGAACGGCATGAAGACAGAAGCAGCGCTTTCAGAGTCCATGTAGCCAAAGTACTCTTCAGTATCATGGCCGGCACCCGGAGCAACAGCTGCCACCCCTTCCTTGACCAGCTTCTGGAAGAATTGCATTGTCTGCACATTGACCGGAGCATCTACAGTCGGGTTGCCTTCAGCATCCACCTGATCGGAGCCCTGCTGGCTGATCGCAGGCCACCATGACCAGTTGCCATTGCCTTCAAATGTAATCATCGGCTTGCCGGTCTTTTCCAGCATTGTTTTGCCGGCGGTCTCGAAATCGGACCAGGTCTTGATGTCATCAGCGTTCAAGCCGGCCTGATCCATCAGCTCTTTATTGTAGTACATCACCGTAGCACCGACATGGTAGTCAATACCGTAATAAGTAGCATCCTTGCTGTAGATTTCCACCCGGGACTTGACGATATTGCCCAGCTCGGGTTCAAGGATATCATTCAGGGAGACCAGCTGCGGTGTGCCCTTCATGAAGTTCGGGAATTTACTTTGTTCAATATCAACCAGATCTGGGGCGCCTACGCCGGATTGCAGGGCAATCAGCAGCTTGGTATGCATATCATCATAAGGAATCGTAGTGCCTTCCAGCTCAATCTGCTTGTCAGGGTTAGCCTGGTTCCAGCTGTCGGCCATACTCTCCATAAATTTCTGATGCGCATCCACAAAGGTCCAGAACACCAGTTTTTCCGCTTTTGCATTTCCGCCGGCATTCGTGCCTTCGGCTTGAGCATTATTTGTTTGTGCCGGTGCATTCGTGGCAGCATTCTCATTATTGCTTCCATTTCCCCCGCAGGCGCTCAGCCCCATGCTCATAGCCATCATTGCCGCCAGTGTAACTAATCCTTGCTTCTTCATGTGTACCCTCCTTGGATAATTCTTCTATACTTAACCCGTTTAAGGAGATAAGTCATGCCAACAATTTATACGATTACACTATTTTAGAAAGCGCTTTACTTATAATATGACATGATATAACATTAAAATAAACAAGGTTATTCAACCTGATTTTTAATATTTTCAACCTCTGGAGGAATCCTGTATATGAATGCGCCGATTCTGCATTTCATTTCACCGCCTATTCCCTATTTCGTTGACTGCGGTCATGCATCCTACGATGTTGGTGATTATCACATTGACCGCAACTGCATAGGCGTGTTCGATCTGATCGTCGTGGTCAAGGGCCTCCTGCCGGTCGCCGAGAACGGGGTCCTGTGGCAGTTAAATGCAGGGGAAGGGATCATTCTCCTGCCGGACGGCCATCATTACGGCTTTGCCCCCTGCACGGTGAAAACTGAAATTATCTGGATTCACTTCCAGACCTTCGGCAGCTGGCAGGAATGTATTGATATGGGTGACTGCCTCGGTAATCAGCAGGCGCTGATGGAGGAGCACAAGAGCAAAGCCTACCTCAACCACGCCGATGTCTGCTCCATCTTTATCCCGAAGCATATGAAGATCTCCGCCAAAGCGATGGAACAGCTGGAGCTGTTCTTCGAACAGGAATCCGAGCCGAAATCCATGCGCAACTGGCGGCGCCAGGCCATCTTTCAGTCCTTCCTGCAGCATCTGGACCGGGATCTGGCTTCGCCGAGCGATGCTACCGCGATTCATCTGGCAGAGCAGATCGAGCTGTATATCCGCAATCATTACATGGAGGATATCACCAACCCGGTGCTGCAGAAGGCGCTGAACTACCATCCCAATTACCTCGCGAAGAGCATGCTCAAGGTCTTCGGCATGACGCCGATGGCTTACTTGCAATATTACCGGATCGAACAGTCCAAGCGGCTGCTGCTCCTCACTTCCTGGCCTGTGGCGCGTATCGCCGAGGAGGTCGGCTTCCATCATGTCTCCCATTACTCCTCCTGCTTCTCCAAGAAGGAAGGGCTCTCCCCGTCGGCATTCCGCAGCAAATTTGCGAAAGAGCGTTAGCTGCCGGCTTTGCCCAGCCGGATTACATTCCATGATAATGCCGGCAGCACAGCCGTTAAGCGGCCGTCAGCAAGCCCGGCATCATGGATCCGGCGCGGAACTACGTTATCCGGGCTATCTGCGGTATTGACTGCCTTCACATCCCCGCTCGTCATTACAATCTGTTCGATTACCCGGTAGCCGGCAAAGCCCCGGATATCGCATTCCAGCAGGCTGGCCTCCTCGAGACTTTTGTTGACCACAAAGACCGTCAGCGCCTCCCGGGCTTCATCATACACAATGGCTGTATCCAGCAGCGGCACATCGGTGTAATCCTTACTGTCGTATTTTCCTGAGCTCAGCACCGGCACAAGCACGGTTCCTCTGCCGTACAGGGAGGCATGCAGATACGGATAATAGATCGTCTGCTTCCAGGCGCGGCCGCCAGTTTCCGTCATAATCGGTGCAATCGCATTGACAAGCTGGGCCAGGCAGGCAACCTTGACCCGGTCAGCATGATTCAGCAGTGTAATCAGCATGCTGCCGACCATCAGCGCATCCTCGAAGGTATAACAGTCCTCCAGCAGCTCCGGTGCGAACTGCCAAGGGGCAACCTGCTTGTCGCTCTCCAGCGTATGGAACCATACATTCCACTCGTCAAAGGACAGATGCAGCGTCTTGCGGCTGCGCTTCTTCGCCTTGATGTAATCACAGACCGCGATAATCTCACGGATGAAATGGTCCATATCCAGCGAGCGGGCCAGATAATTCGCCGTATCATTCTCGGCATTGCCGTAATACGTGTGCAATGACAGATAATCAACCTGCTCGTAGGTATGATCAAGCACCTCCGCTTCCCACTCGGCGTAGGTAGGCATCGAACGGAAGGAGCTGCCGCAGGCGACCAGTTCAATCTCAGGATCAACGAGCCGCATCGCTTTGGCAGTCTCACTGGCCAGGCGCCCGTATTCGGCCGCTGTCTTCTGGCCGATCTGCCAGGGCCCGTCCATCTCATTGCCGAGGCACCAGGTCTTGATCCGGTGCGGCTCCTTGTAGCCGTGCGCCGCGCGCAGATCGCTATAGTACGTCCCGCCGGGATGATTGCAGTATTCCAGCAGATGGCGTGCGGCATCGACGCCCCGGGTGCCCAGATTAACAGCCATCATGACATCGGCTCCTACGCCTCTCGCCCATTCGATGAATTCATTTGTTCCCACCGTATTGGGCTCCAGGCTCCGCCAGGCAAGCTCCAGACGGCTGGGACGGTCCTCTACCGGACCCACGCCATCTTCCCAGTTGTAGCCGGAAACGAAGTTGCCGCCCGGATAGCGGATCAGCGGCACCCCAATATCACGGATCATCCCGGCAACATCGCGGCGGAAGCCGGACGGGTCTGCTTCAGGATGTTCCGGATCATAAATGCCGCCATAGACAGCACGGCCCAAGTGCTCGATAAATGAGCTGTACAGCCGGGGATCCACTTCGGCTAAACGGTAGGCCTTGTCGATAACCAGTCCGGCATTGTTCACTGTAGTCATAGTTACGCTCCTTTTTCATTTTAAAATTTACAACCTTAACGCAATCGTTTACAAATTTATACTACATTTATTTATAAGGTTAAAAAAGTATAATATTCACTCAGATTTTATGAATTTGCAACCTAATTTTACAGGGCTCAGACGGGTATGCTATTCTTTGGCTGTAGTTCATTCTCATGCATTGGAGACTGTCATGACCATTTCCCGGCAGCAACTGGTACAGCTGTATCTTAGCAATCTGCAAGTGAACGTAACGGCTATTGGTTATAATCAGGTCTGGAGTGACTGGTGCGATCTGGACTACACTCCCGGCTACAACAAATTCTATTTCATTCAGGACGGGGAAGGCTGGCTGAAAATCGGGGATGAGGAGTTCTACCCGCAGCCTGGCCAATTTTTCCTTATGCCGCAAGGCGTTCAGCAATCCTATTCCACTACAGAAGGAACCAGATTCACCAAATACTGGTGCCACTTCTCAGCCAAAGTGGGTCAGCACAATCTGTTTGATCTTTTGCAGACGCCTTATTATTTCGACAGCACCGGCAATACAGCATCCCTCCGTCTGTTCAATGAACTGGTGCTTGCGGATTCGTCGAAGCTGCTCACCGCCCCCCTGCTCAAAAAATCGGCGATGCTCAGCCTGATTGCGCATTACATCGAACATGCAGTTCCTAAAGCAGACAATTTGCGAAGCTCTGAGCTATCCGAACCCTTAATGGGCGTTATTGATTATATACAGGAGAATTACCGCCGTAATCTGACCATCGCAGAGTTAGCCGAGCTCATTCACGTCCATCCCAATTATTTTATCCGGATTTTCAAGCAGCATTTCGGCACATCGCCAATCCAGTATATTAACCAGCAAAAAATAGAGGAGGCCAAGCTGCTGCTCATCTCAACGGACCTCCCCTTAGCTTCTATTTGCAGCCGGGTAGGGATTGCGGACATCTCCTACCTGTCCAGATTATTCAAGACAATAACCGGTTCCTCCCCTACAGCGTACAGAATTGCGCATGCGGAGAATTAAGAAGTTCTATCCGCAATAAATATTGTATGAATCATAGAAAAGAAGCCCAAGGAGTATTCAGTGACTACGGCGCACTGCTCCCAAGGCTTCTTTTTTTTGGAATCCGCGAGTATAAAGCTTCAGAATTTCTTCAGAATTCTCCCCATAAATTCTTCAGTTTCTTTTATTAATCTTTCTGCATCAGATGTTCATCTCTCTTTTCAATTCTAACTTTTAGCGATGGGGGAATACGGAGTGAATCAGAATTTATTGTTTTTGCAGAGGTTTATGAAAAGCCCGAAAAATGTGGGAAGCATTACACCGAGCTCCCGTTTTCTGGCGAAAAAGATGATCCGGCAGGTGGACTGGAATGACATTACAGCCGTAGCCGAGCTGGGCTCAGGAACCGGGCCGATTACCCGTTATATTGGGGCCAATGTAAAACCGGAGGCCAAAGTTTTCTTATTTGAAATGGATCATGTGATGCGGAAGAAGCTGCGCCTGGCCTATCCGGAATTCTCATGTCACGCTAATGCTGTCCGGATGAAAGATACGATTCATAAAAACAAGGTTGCACAACTGGATTGCATCTTCAGCGGGCTGCCCTTTTTCAACTTTGAACGCGGCTTAAGAGACGCCCTAATTGAACAGATTGTCAGCTCCCTCAAGCCGGGCGGCCTGTTCGTTGCCTTCCAGTATTCCTTGCAGATGAAGAAGCAGCTCGCTGAGCACTTCATTATTGAGGATATCAAATTCGTGCCGCTCAATGTTCCGCCTGCGTTTGTATACGTCTGCCGGAAACATATATAATAAGCTACCAACTTCAATAAAGAGAGGGCCACTGCAGATGAATACGATCCTTGTTGTTGATGACGAATCCGAAATCCGGGATATCATCCATGTCTATTTACGGAATGAAGGATACCGTGTCCTTGAAGCAGCTGACGGCCGGGAAGCATTACAAGTGATACAAACCACCCCTGTCGGGCTGGTAATCCTCGATGTCATGATGCCCCGGATGGACGGGATAACTGCCTGCCTGAGAATCAGGGAAATCTCTGATGCGCCGATCATTATGCTGTCCGCGAAGGAAGAGGACATTGATAAGATTACCGGTCTTACCACCGGGGCAGATGACTACATGACCAAGCCCTTCAACCCGCTGGAGCTGCTGGCCCGTGTCAAAGCGCAAATGCGGAGACAGACTTTACTCGGGAAGGCTGAGAACAATTCATCACTTATTTTGATCAAAGATCTTGTCATTGATAAAAGTAAACATTCAGCAAAGCTGAAAGACAATGATATTGTGCTGACGCCGCTGGAGTTTGGCATTCTGGTACTGCTGGCCAGCCACCCGGGACAGGTGTTTAGTTCTGAGCATATTTATGAACATGTCTGGAAAGAGCCCTTCGGCTATTCCGACAATACCGTGATGGTCCATATCCGCAACTTACGTGAGAAGTTAGAAGATAATCCCCGGAGCCCTCTATATTAAAACCGTATGGGGGGTTGGCTACAAAATTGAATAAATCCGCAAAGCAGTCGAAACGAAAAAAAAAGATTCAGGTTAGCATTCTACTCAGTATGCTGCTTAGCATAATGGCTGCTGTGGCTTTGAACAACCTGCTGATTTACTTTGTTTTCCGGGTGGGAACAGGTATGGGCTGGCTGGGCAAGCTGTTGCCGTATTTTATAACCCCGCTGTTTCTAACCGTATTTCTTCTCACTTTTCTTACGCTGACCCGCCGGATTGTCAAGGATCTGATGACTCTGGAACGCGGGCTGCAGACCATCACCGAGGGAGACTTAAGCCACCGTGTACCCGTCAACAGGCAGGATGAGCTTGGCCGGGTAGCCTTTAACATCAATCAGATGACAGAACGTTTGCAGCGGCAAATCGTGAAGGAACGGGAAGCCGAGCAATCGAAGATGGAATGGATTACCGGTATTTCTCATGACCTGCGTACTCCGCTGACCAGTATCATCGGCTACATTGAGCTTTTAAGAGCGAACTCGTTTCAGGATCAGGAAGAATATAACCGTTTTGTGCAAAATACCTACAATAAAGCCGCGCACCTCAAGAAGCTCCTTGATGATCTGTTTGAATACACCCGGCTTAGCTCTAGTGACACCCGGCTGGACATCAATCAGATTGATCTGAACCAGCTGCTGAAGCAATTGCTGTTTGAATTCGAGCCCATCGCCTATGAGAATGAGCTGCATATCAATAAAGAGCTTGGCAGCCTCCCCGTGTTCGCGGCTCTGGACAGTGACAAAATCGCCAGAGCAATCGATAATCTGCTGATGAACGCTTTGAAATACTCCTTCAGACCGGGAGCCATTCAGATCCGGCTGAGTACAGATCACAGGCAGGTGACAATAGAAGTCGAGAACCGGGGAATTCCTTTAACGAAGGAACAAGAGGATAAATTATTTGAACGTTTTTATAAGGTGGACCATTCACGGAGCAGCGAAGGCATTCAGACCGGGTCCGGGCTTGGCCTGTCTATCGCCAGGAACATCGCCGGGCTGCACGGGGGTTCGCTGACGCTTCATCATGCAGACGGCTTATTTACTTTTGCACTGAAGCTGCCTCTTGAAACCGGGGGATCAGACCAGTGAACATTCGTGAACACCTGCTTTTTCTCCGCGGATTTCTTAGAGACCCCCTACGCGTGGGCAGCATACTGCCCAGTTCTCCCGCACTGGCCGAAACACTTGTGCGGTGTATCCCCTGGGCAGAGATTCATTCAGTTGCCGAGCTTGGAGCCGGGACCGGGACCATCACACGCTTAATTGACCTGCATAGAGCTGACAGCTCGCAGGTATTCCTGTTTGAGCGGAATAAGACCATGAGGACCTATCTGAAAGAGCGGTTTCCTGCGTTTATGTTCCATTCCAATGCCTCATACTTATTAAAGAAACTGAATGATGAAGGCGTCAGCCAGCTGGACTGTATCCTATGCGGATTACCGTTCTTTAATTTCTCTGACGAGATGCGCGAAAGGCTGCTGCACCAGATTGTTCAAGCCCTCAAGCCTGGCGGCTATTTCGTGGCTTACCGGTTCTCCCTTCAGATGAAGAAACACTTTGCTGCCCGATTCACAATTGAGCGGGTTGAGTTTGTGGGCCGTAACTTCCCCCCTGCCTACGTGTATGTTTGCCGTAAACCCTATTAAAATGGGGCTGGCCCAGCGGCCTTTTCATGGCTTCCGGGACAGCCTCTTTGCGTCTTGGGCTTCAGGAAGTATAGGAGTTGAGAATTCTATTGTACTTCGTGCAGCCAAATAGCGGTTAAATCCGCCTGAATAATGAATCTATTGTATTTTGTACACTAGTTTTTTGAAATTCAAGCATTTTAAGCTCATTTATTTGGTAACCATTGTACGGAATACAATAGAATGGGTTTTTTAGCTACTTAGGAAGGAATCTACTGTATAAAATACAATGGCTCTATTTCTCCACAATGTAGCGCATGGCTACTTTTGAGACAGCCCCTTCATGCTAATCGTTATGCCTGCGAATTCTCCTGCTCAAGAATCACCTGCTCAATCCCCAGTATAATCAGCTTCAGCCCGAACTCAAACGCCTGGTCGGTGCCCATCAGCTCGAACAGCCCGGTCGTAAATACTCTCCGGAACACCCCCGAATCTGCCTCGCTCATTGTATCCAGAAGCTGAAGCATGCCTTCACCCGGAAGCTCCTCCTTATTCATAATCACAGCGGTTACATTACGCTCATGCTGATAATTGTCCAGCACAAAGAAGAAGACATAGTTCATAAGCGTAGTCGCCACCTGCATCTTGTGCTCCGGCTTAAGCGGTGTCGATTCCACGCAGAGCAGCATGAGGTTGTTGAACCGGATGATATCCGGCTCATGGGGCAGCGTCATCATCATCAGCTGTGTGGAGCAGGGATACCGGCTGAGTACGCTCCTTACAGTTACCGCAAGTCCCGCCAGTTGCTCTTTCCAGCCCCCCTCAACTTGGAATTCCTCCACAATGATTTTGGATATCTGGTTGGCCAGGCGCTGGTAGAGCTTCTGTTTGCTCTTGAAATACCAGTACAGAGAGGGTGCCTGAATACCTACTCTGTCGGCGAGCCGCCGCATACTGAATTTCTCGATATCGTCTTCTCCGAGAAGCTCCCATGAAGCTTCCAGAATCCGCTCCTCCGAAATCTGAGGCTGCTGCTTTTTCATCCTTATCCGCCCTTTTATCTAACAGTGTAAGTTTATGCTTTACAGATCCATAACTCCATGATATCATCTAACACTGTAAGGTTCAATCTAACGGTGTTAGATTGATATTTCGACAAAACATAAGAAAGTAGTGATCCAAGTGGATGCAGAAAACCTCCATTATTTTGAGAAAGCCCCTGTTGCCAAAGCCGTAGCCCACTTCGCTGTTCCCATGATGTTAGGCATGTCCATGAGTGTTATTTACTCTATCTTGAATGCCTATTTCATCGGGACACTCCATAATACGGTCATGTTGACCGCACTTGCCTTAACCCTGCCGCTATTCGCCATCATTATGTCCTTAGGCAACTTTATCGGCATGGGCAGCGGTACATTTATCTCCCGTCTGCTGGGTGAGAAAAGATATGATGATGTGAAGCATGTGTCTTCCTTCGCCTTTTACAGCAGCCTGGTACTCGGTCTGATCGTAATCGCCGCCGGTCTTCCACTAATCAATTCTATTGTTCACAGCCTGGGGGCAACCCCCGAATCCTTTGCTTTTACGAAAGACTATGTCACAGTCATGATTCTCGGTTCACCCTTCTTTGTATTATGCTTCACGCTGGAGAATATCGTGCGCTCCGAGGGGGCAGCCATTAAGTCAATGGTCGGTATGATTCTCAGCGTTGTGGTGAATATTATCCTCGATGCGTTAGTTATCTTCGTATTTCATTGGGGAGTGATCGGCGTCGCCTCAGCTACGGTTATTTCTAACATGGTTGCGAGCGTATACTACGCCTTTCATATGGGGTATAAGAGCTCATTCTTGACGATCTCTGTACGCTGGTTCAAGGTAACCAGGGAGATTCTGAGCAATGTATTTAAAATCGGAGTGCCCGTCTTCATTATGAGCATCTTCATGGGGGCCATGTCGCTGATTCTCAATCATTTTCTTGTAGAATACGGGGATTCGGCCGTAGCCGCTTACGGGATTTCATCGCGCTTACTGCAATTTCCTGAGTTTATTATCATGGGCTTATGCGAGGGAGTCGTGCCGCTCATTGCGTTCTCTTATACAGCCAATAAAGTGCGCATGAAGCAGACCATCGGATTCACAGTGAAAACGATTGTAGCGTTAGCCGTCGTATTCGGAGTCATCGTCTACCTGATTTCTGACTCTTTGATCGGTTTGTTTACGAATGACCCGCAGCTAATTGCAATGGGCAGCTACATTCTGCATGTAACCTTCTTATCCCTGTTCATTTCAGGAACGACCGCACTCTTTACAGGAATCTTCCAGGCTACTGCGCAAGGAACTGCTGCTTTCGTGATGTCAGTCATTCAAGGAATTACGCTGATTCCTGTGTTATTCATCGCGAACCGCCTGAACGGCTTCCACGGAGTGGTCTGGTCGCTCGTCATTGCGGATGCCGCCGCATTCCTTGTCGGAGCCGGCATGCTGTACGTTCTGCGTAACAAGCTGCAGCCGGATTTGGAGAGTCTGGTGCAGTAGGCACATAATGGTTCAACTTCATATCATCCGGAAAATAAAACAGCGGCAGTCCAGGACTCTACCTTCTAATCCTGGCTGCCGCTGTTTTGCTTACTTACTCAGCTGCAAATGCAGCTTCGCACCGATGTGATTGCAATCCAAACGGAGGGCTTCTTTGAATTCAGTCGCTGCCGCTTCTTTCTTACCAAGGCCAAGTAAACCCAATCCCCGCATGAACCGGCAGTGAATCTCATTTCGCTTATTCAGATCCTCATCGAATACCAGGAAGTCCGGCAGAGATACCGCGAAGTAGTCGATTTTCACATCATCGAACAGATGCTTTTCCGCGTAATCCACCAGCTTGTTGAACCGCCGCTTCGCCTTATGTGTGTCATTCAGCTTCAGCCAGGCCAGCCCCTGGTAGAAGATCATTTCCGGCGGCTGGTCATTATAGTACATCGCACTGGTCGGTTCATCCAGACCGTGTGAAGCTGTGCGGAACGAAGCCTCTGCTGCCTGCTGCTGCTCCAGCGCCTCATAGGCGCAGCCAAGATAGTAATAGATGTTATTTTCCTGCGCACCGGCCAATTTGCCTTCGCCCAGATTCAGCGGATAGACAAGCGCCGCCTGCAGCAATTCCACCGCCTTGTCCGGACGGCCTGCCTGAATATGCTGCTTCGCCAGCTCCACATGTGCCATTACGTATTGGCCTGTCGCCTTGCCCTCGCCGCCTTCCCATGGATGGAAATTGCGTGAGGCCAGCAGCTGAACCGCTTCGTTATGCTTGCCCAGCAGGTTATGCAATGTGACATATTCCAGATACAGATCATCACGGCCGCTTACAAGGCTGGTCCGGCTTTCCAAGAAGGCCAGGCGCTCTCCGGCCGGTAATCCGATTTTTTTGTACAGCTGATCCAGTTCGAATAATACCCGTGCATCCCCCGGATCACAGGCCAGAGCTTTCTCCAGTGAAGCCCGCGCAGCTTGCGGATTCCCTTGCTTGTTGTAATAGGCCAGCGCCAGGTTTCTGTGCACGACAGAGTAATTGTCATCGGCGGATCTGGACTGCTCCCAATAGCGGATAGCCTCCCCGTGACGCTTCTTATCATACAGCAGATTACCAAGGTAGTAGCAGGCTTTAGCATCTTCAGGATGAACAGAGACTGCATATTCAAGCACCTGAAGCTCGAACAGGGTATTCGGGAAGCAGTAATCCGCATTCGCCTTCTCTCCGGCAGACAGGCAGCTTTGCACTGATTCCGGCTGACCCAATTTACCGTACAAATAAGCAAGCGTGTAATTCACCATAGGATCCGAGGAGCTCTCCAGCAGGAGCAGCGCCCGGGCAGCTTCCTCATACAGTCCCGCACCCGCATAGTCTGAGGCCAGCTCCAGATAATTCTTCGGCTCACCGCGCAGCAGCGCTTTGAATTGATTAACCGATACAGTGAAATCTTCGCTTCTCCCTTGTGCTTCCCGGATCAGCGCCAGCTCATAATGGGCGCCGAAATCAGCGACATCCAGCTTCAGGGTCTCTTCCGCGAAGGCTTCCGCTTCTTTCAATCTGTTCAGCTTGCGCAGCATGGCGGTTTTAGCATTTCTGGACTTATAGTTCCGCGCATTGCGGATCAGTGAACGTTCAGCAAGGTCCAGCGCTTCAGCAAACTTCCCTTGTTCAGCAGCAATTTGGGCGAGTGAGAAATAGCCGCCGTCCTGCCATGCTGCACTCCAGGCCGATTTATAGAAAGCAGTGAAGGCTTCATCCAGACGCCCCTGCAGCTTGAGACTAAGTCCGAGCTGGTAATACGCTTCCCCGTCATACGGGTTAGGGTTACGCCAGGTTACCCGCTTAACTGCCTTGCGGAAGTGTGCTTCGCTCTCGGCGAACAACCCCCTGCGCAGCAGTAAAGTACCGTAAGCAATATTAATCCGGCTGTCATTCCGATCACGCTTAAGCCCTTCCAGATAATAAGGCTCCGGTTCAAAGGTGGCGTGGCGGTATTGCTCCAGATGAAGCCCGGCCAAGTACAGCTCCTCATTCGTCGCGATGTCCTGCGGTTCCGGCAGCGGCCTGGCAGCATCCGGCACTTGTTCAATATCCTTTGGCTGCGGGGTATAAGCTACCAGCACATTACCTGCAGCATCTTGTACCTTGAGTGTGAGTTCATGTTCCAGGACGCCAGCCGTAAGCTTAACTTCTGCGGAATACGTATCCGCCGGAGTGAGTGTAAGCTGCTTGGACAGCACAATCCCCTGCGGCCCGGCCAGTTCAACTACTGCATTCTCGTAACGTGAAGTGGTGTAAGCAAATACTGTTGCCGTGCCCTGCTCTTCGTCGACTTCGAGGTTGACCGCGGCTTCGGTGGTAGCATTTTTGACCACTCCGATATTTTTGTAAGGCATGAAATATTGTGTAAAGGTCTTCTCTTCATAAGGCTGCAGCCAGGTGAAGTCCGGCTGGTTGTCCGTGAATACTCCGGTCATCAGCTCGATGTACGGGCCATCCTCATCGGTCAGGTTACGGTCCCACGCCTGGCCAAACTCGCCGTTCCCCCAGGTCCACTGCTTTTTCCCCGGTGAAATATGATGGTTCGCAACATGCAGGAGTCCGGCCTGAACGGAATGATCGTATCCTCCGACGAAATTATAGTCTGATTTATAAGCCATGTAGGAAGTCGGTACCGGAATATTCTTGTAACGTGAAATATCTACGCCTGAAGAATAGTCCATTTTGTAATACGTTCCCGTTGCAATAGGGAAGCGCGAGACATCGCGTTTGCCATGGTCAAATACAGCCGTCACATCCGGAGGAAACACAGACTGGGTATGATCATTTACAGCAACCGCGGGATTAGCCCACCACAGGAAGGTCTGCGGCTCCGAGGTACGGTTGTACAATTGGGCAGAAATTTCAATATATGCCTTGTCCGGGTGGAGCGTGAAGCCTGCAGTGACCTTCGTTCCATACATTCTGTCAATTTCGCTGACCCATACCGTTGCACTGCCGTCCGCTTTCTCTTCCAGGCGGTATTCGACAGGACCGTAAGTGTTAGGACGGTGATGCTGCGGCCAGTTGAATTCGATTCCGCCGGAAATCCATGGTCCCGCAAGACCGACGAGCGCCGGCTTAATAACCTGATTGTAATAGACAAAATCATAATTGTTGGTGCGGTCTACCGCCCGGTAAATACGGCCGCCCAGCTCAGGCATAATCTCTACCCGCAGGTATTCATTCTCCAGAACAACAATCCGGTAGGGGGCAGGCTTTTTCTCATCTTCGATTTTTTCGATGACAGGATGCGGGTACACTCTGCCGGAGCTTCCCTGATAAACCCGCTTTTCCAGAAACATCGGGTTTTTATTAGGCTCACCAACACCGTACGTTGGAATCTGCACTGTTTCTTCCCATATTTTTGTTTTGGCCATAGGCTCAGTCAACACAATCACTCCTGTGTGTAAAGTTAATTGAATAACTCAACAATACAAGATCGCCATAGTAGCCACAATTCAGAAAGTTCGGAATAGGATGGACTATTTTCTTTTATATCATTGCTATAACTTCAGTATATTAGCACAATAAATAAATGCTACTGGACTAAAACCTCATACTGATTGGGGCGCTTTGGGGGTGAATTAGGGGCAGAAGTACCCCTAATTCAACTGGTTGGGCTGCCTGGGGAGGGCGTGGCAGTTATCACCCTAAATACTGATCAAAAAGGTTGCCCTCCAAAAGCAAGCTGCCCTTGCCCGAAAACGTAAAACTTTTATCACAATAGAAAAGATGAAGAGAGAGTTAGAGCTC
Organism: Paenibacillus sp. MMS20-IR301; assembly: GCF_032302195.1. Classification (NCBI taxonomy): domain Bacteria; kingdom Bacillati; phylum Bacillota; class Bacilli; order Caryophanales; family Paenibacillaceae; genus Paenibacillus; species Paenibacillus sp. MMS20-IR301. The sequence goes on along the minus strand of NZ_CP135275.1, from coordinate 6,919,523 downwards.
CACCCGCTGCTCCAGCACATCAAAACCTGTCGGACGGCGGACAGCCGCACGGATGCTGCGGGGAATGTCCATTGCCGGGACAACAAGATCCGCTTGTTCGCCCGGAGATAATACCGGAATATCGATCTGCCGCTCCCAGCTTCCTTCCTCAGCAGACAAAATGAGCTTATACCCGTCAATAGTATAACTCGGGAGCCCGTCACTGCACTTAATCCGGCAAAGTAACTCATCACTCGAGCTCTGGTGCACAATTTCAAGCGTAACAGGCGAGGACACTTCCCGGAGCAGCTGATAGGAGGGCTTTTCCGCCCCATACAAATCGGTTACACCATGAACCCGCTGGCGCATCCGCCCCTCTCCCTCTTCTCCCATCTGGGTACGGTAATCGTTGAGATTGAAGTAGATCATTCCGGCAATTTGCTCAACCTTCCGGTAAATGTCCATTTTTTCAACCATCTGCTCACTCCGCCGGGCATCTCCACCGGAATAGACAGGTTCACAGAGGCCAAACTCGGAGACCACGATCGGCTTATCAGGATGTGCCGCAATCAGTTTCCGGACCGTCTCATCCATGTCGAATTCTCCGTGCCAGGTCCCGATGTAGTCATTCCACATGATAATATCGCCTGCACCGGTTGCATCAAGTGACGGCTCCAAATGAACTGTGTTGCTTACATAGTTAACTGTACGGACTGGATCGAGTTCCTTGATATAAGCCCGTATTTCCTGAACGTACTGCATGGTCTTGGGCGATTGTCCATCGAGTTCGTTACCAACTCCCCAAGCGATAACGCTGGGATGATGATTATGCCGGGATATCATTTCGGACAGCTGCTGCTTAATTAAGGGAAGCGTCTCCGCACCTGGCTCTGCCGGCTGTTGCCATAGAGGCACTTCTTCCTGCACCAAAATCCCGTAGCGGTCGCACCATTCCAGCAGCTGCTCACTTTGCTGCCAGTGAAAGCGCGTAAAGACACAGTTCGCCTGCTTCATTTGTGTTAATACACGCTTGATATCCTCCAGCGTCTCTGCCATCCCGCTATCCGGGTGAGAGCCCGGCATCCATTCCACACCTGTCAGCCGTACCGGCTCACCATTGAGCAGAAAGCGGCTGCCCTCTGCCCTGAATTCCCGGAAACCGATATTTCGGGTCAGACTGTCCTGCAATTCCCCGTCTGCAATAATCCTTACATTCAGCTCATACAAATGCGGGTGATCGAAGTGCCAAAGCTCAATCCCTTCAATCTCTGCTTCAGGAAATGGAATAACCGTACATGGATAGCCGGCGGCCTGTGCACCTTCCCAGATCGTCCGGCCCTGCTGCTGCAATACCAGTTCAAGCCTCACTTCCTTAGCAGCTGTCTGCAGCGCCTTGTGCAGCGTGACCGATCCGCGAAGTCTCCCGCAAGCCCGGGGTTGCTCAGGATCCGGGAACCGCGGGGTTGCCTCTATCTGAATAACATCTATAGCCGCTTCCCCAGTAATATTCAAAGTAACCCCGCGGATCATCCCGCCGTCATCAGCCCAATCGAAGCTGTTGCCCTTGGGGAGTGCCGTTTCACTGTTTCCGTTATCAACGGATATCACCAGCAGATTCTCCTGTCTTGCCTTGAGTAACCCGGTCGCTTCAATGCGGAAGGAGGTATAGCCGGAATTCAAATGGCTGCCGGCCCGCTCACCGTTAATCCAAATGATACAATCCCGGTAGACTGCTTCAAAATCAAACCAGACCCGGCCTCCAGGCGGGAGCTCCGGGACTGTACACCGGAGCTCGTACCAGGCATGGCCCCGGTAATTCTCTGTTTCAGGCTGAACATTCCATGTATGGGGTACTGTCACGGCTTCAGGGGACGGCAAGCCGGTTTTGTCCCAGCCCATAGTTATCCCCTCTGCCTCAGGATCAATTTGAAATCTCCAGGTCTTATCCAGCCGGATTATCGTTCTTCCCAGTTGCTCCACTGCATTCACTCCCTACGTAATATTACAGTTCCCTCTCGGGATACCCACAATGTAACGTAAGCGGCGCCAGAATCCAATTGATGATCCTCTTAATCTCATGGACTATCTTCTGGAATGTTCAAGCTTTGTTCCTTGCTTATCGTTAGTCAGAACAAGCTCATTGCCGGGCCGGGATTGGGAAGTATATAAATGAATCTCAGCCAGCCTGAATTTGTCAGCTTGACGGAGAATAATTCTATGACGCTTTTCAAATACAAGCTCATATTGCTGTGGATCATGGGATTCGCTGATTTGTGGAAACAGCGGCTTGTACTGCAGCACTGCCTCCTCCACATCCGGTACATCGATAACCAGACAATCAATTCCTTGCACGCCGTTGTGATGTGTAAGTTCGTTATTATGGCAGATTACAGGAGGGTCGTAGGCGCTCATGTAGAAAGGTAATGCCGGCTCTTCGGGAATGGCTATCCACCACCGCTGCTTTCTTCCATCCGGCAATGTCTTACTCAGCTTGGTTATGCTGCTTATCCGCGCTCCGGCCTGCTTGCTAAGCTGAAGACTCAACTCCGCCTCTTCGCTTGGCACACTATCTATGGCATAATCGGTAATTCCGCCCCCGCAGCTCAAATAGTGCATAAACCGTTTAATCTTCGCGGACTTCGCGTGGCGAAACAGCTTAAGCAGCATTGTGATAAGCCTATCCGGCATGTATGCCGGCTTAGGGTCGAATAATTCAAGAAAAGATCCATCGCGAAAGTAAATCAGAGCATTGTGGGATCGCTGCGGGTCCGTACGATAGGTCACGGTGAAGCCCCATTTCTCGTATACACTGACATCATGCTTTAAATCTTTACTCTTAATCAGGATGTGCCCGATGGCATATCTACTCATGTTGCCCTCCTCCTTGGATAGTCCGCTTGCTTCCTTCAGCATCCGCTCCGTTATGTAACAGGGTTCTCCATCCCGCCTGTAAAAAAGGAATTAAATAACGCATGTATTCTTTAGCCTGTTCATAGGACATTCCAGAAGAAACGGTTTCGAGCACAAAGGCAAAGCTTTGCTTGACGAAAATAGAAATATACCGCCCGGGAGGACAATGGCTAAGCAGCCCCAGCTCTACCAGACTCTCCATATATTGTTGTGTGGCAACGATATCCGATTCTATCCACGACTCCCAAAAGTTCTCCAAGGAGGAACCCGCCGAAGAGTTCAGCAACAATGCAAATTCATCATGGTTCCGGAAAATAAAATCGACAAAGCCGTTGAGGTTATGCTCAGCAAGAAGCATGCTTGCTTCACTGTCGTTATCGTCCAATGCCTGAGTATGAACGGTGGCTGAATGCTCAAATAGCTGATTTAATTCATTCAAGACAGGCTGCGTCAAAGCGACCAGAAGCGCATCCTTCGTAGCGAAATAACGATAGATTGCACCCGTTGTCATTCCCGCCCTCTGGGCAATCGACCGCATGTTCGCGCCGTGAAAGCCCTTCTCCATAAATTCCATCTTCGCATTGTGCAGCAGTTTTCGCTCTGTAACTATTGATTTTTTATCTATGGCCGCTGCTCCTTTCCTCAAAATAACAACGTTATTTTATCATATTGCCGGCAATCGTTCCACGCTTTCGTTTCCGGTAATCAGAAAAAAATGGTCCCAAATGAACTTAATCATTTGAGACCATTGTATATGATTATTAATCTGTTCTAATTCAATCCCAGCCGGTGCGCACTTGGAAGCTTCATAAGTCTTGAGTCTGGCTTAAACCTGTTCCCGGTAACTGAAGTAATCGAAATCGGCCGGAAGTGAGGTGCCGCGCAAATCCTGCACGCAGACGCCGGCGAAGGCGCCGGTGAATGACAGCTTCTTCGCGTATTCATCCGCCAGAACGCCCGTATACAGCGCGGAGCCGATCGGCTGCCAGCCGGTGCCGTCCTGCGAATAGAAGAAGCGCACCGTCTCATCATGAATGACGGCCTTCAGGAAGCAGCGCTGCCAGCCGCCGATGGCGGCCCGTTCCTCTGATTCGGTGTAGACACCGCGGTCGCTGCTCACAAGCGTGAGATGTTTCCCCAGCTCTTCATCATGGGAGATTCTCAGGTAAAAGTAGTCCGTCTCATCGTAATACAGGACCAGTCCGGCCATCTGCGTAAAGGCTTCCGGCTCGAATTCCACGCAGGTCTCAACCTCGCAGCGGAAGCTCTGAATCCGCCGGGCAACCAGGCTTTGGCGGTTCCAGGAATGGAGGGACTCCCGGCCGTACAGGCGCAGATATCCCGGACGCTCCTTCAGCGTCAGCCAGGCTTCCTCCGGCGGCACCCGGAGCGTGCACCAGTGAATGCCGAGCTGACCGGCCGTGAAGTCATCCTTCTCCGGCTCCGGGGGGAACGGATGAGCCGGCAGATCAGGCGCAGGCACTTCCAGACGGGGCAGCTGCCCCTCTGAGGCCAGCCGCAGCCAGCCGTCTCCGGTCCAGACAACCTTCTGGATCGCCGTCTCGCGCCCGAGCGGACTCAGTCCGCTGCCGTCCGGAAGCGGCCGGCTGCAGATATGCGCCATGTACCACTCGCCCGCCTGCGTCTCGACCAGGCTGCCATGTCCGGCCTTCTGCAGCGGATGATCCGGAGCGCCGACGCTGGTCAGCACCGGTCCGGAAGGATCGGCTTCGTACATGCCGTCCACGGTACGCGAGCGGAGCAGGGTAGCCGCATGGTTCGCCCCCGTTCCGCCCTCAGCTACCAGCAGATAGTACCAGCCATCCTTCTTGTACACCATCGGCCCTTCCGTAACGCCGAGGGAGGTTCCCTTCGTCGCCACTTTAACCGGACCGCCGAGCCGCTCCTCTGCAGGCAAATATTCCTGCAGGATGATGCCGGCGAAGCGGTTTTTATGCTGGCGGAAATCCCACTGCATGTTGAACAGCCATTTGCGGCCGTCCGTATCGTGGAAGAGGAAATGGTCGAACCCGCTGGAATTCAGATACACCGGCTCCGACCACGGGCCTTCAATGGACGGTGCCGTCACTACATAGTTATGAAGATCCTTGTAGACGCCTTTGCGCGCAACCACATTCGTATAACACAGGTAATAGAGCCCGCCGTCATAGCTTAGTGAAGGTGCCCATATGCCGCCCGAACTCGGTACGCCGCGCAGATCCACCTGGTCCAGCCGGTCCAGCGGACGGACAAGCGGCCGCCAGTGAACGAGATCGCGGGAATGATGGATGAGCACACCGGGATACCATTCAAAAGTCGACGTAGCCATGTAGTAGTCGTCTTCGACCCGCATGATCGAAGCGTCTGGATTGAACCCGCGCAGGACGGGGTTAGAGATCATCATTGTTCATCCTCCGTTGCGGCAAAGGTTATATTCACCGCATATTCATTGATATCAAAGTTGCCCTGGGCGGCATCCGTCACGGGCTGTCCATTAATCTCCAGATCCTCGAAGCGGACTCCGTCCACCGGACGTTCCGGGTCGTATCCGTGAATCCGGTTCGGATTCATGTTCGCGCCGGTATAGCGGATCCGCCGGAATACGATCCCGGAAATAGCCCCGCCCGGTACGGGATTGTAATCCTTGTTCCAGACGACGCGGATATCAATTAACTGTCCAAGCTCGAAGGCCTCGACCCGGATATCCTCATACGTCACCTGCCGCACCCGGTTTTTGTCCCCGGCATTAATAGCCATGGCCCCCCAGTAATCGGGCTGGGGCTCGTGGTGCTCCAGAATATCGATGTTGCTGAAGGTAATCTCCTCAATGGTATCTCCGTCCCGGTCATGGTCGCCGTGCGTGCCCATCATCAGCGGATGGGCGACATCCGCCCAGAGGATGGAGTCCGACACCCTGACCCGGCGCGTATCGCCGCGGTAATCCCAGCGGCTGCCGTATATGGCAATGCAGTCGTCCGAGGTGCGGAGGAATACGTCGCGGATCTCGATATCCGAGCTTGCCATCATATCAATGCCGTCAGACCAGCCGCGCGTGCTGAACGACTTGAAGTTCTCGATCAGAACAAATTCCGATTTGCCGATATAGATGCTGTAATGAGGGGGGTCCAGCAGAATCAGCCCCTCTACCGAGATACGCTTCGAGAACTCGATCCGGATGCCGCGGAAGGCGGAGAAGCGGTGATAGTCGCCCAGATAGAGCACACCCCGGCCCCGGATGACGACGTTCTCGGCCCGCTCGCAGACCAGAGAGCCGGCAACGACCGCGCCTCCGGCGATATAGACGGTCGTGTCCGAGGGAATGCGCAGAAGGGTTTCCTCGATATAATGCATGCCGGGCCCGAAATAGATAATCTTCGGCGCCTCCCCGGCCTTCAGCTTCCGGTAAATATCCGCGGTCCGGTGGATGGCCGGCTTCAGCAGCAGGACACCCTCATCCTCCGGCCGGGGCGCGTCCGTCTCCAGCGGATTCGCGAACAGATGCAGGTTGCCGAACCGGTCGCCGTTCACCTCCACCGAAAGCTTGCACGGACGGTCCAGTGCAAAGGCAAGTACGTTGCCGTCCCTGGTAAACGCCATTCCTGCCGACAAAGGGCGGATTACCGCGTCCTCCACCGCCGGTCCCGTATATTCAACCTCCACGAAGACCGTTCCGCTCATGTCGAAGTAAGCCATCGACGCCCGGCGCACCTCATGCATGTCCACCTTGGCCTCATACACAAACAGCTCCTGCCATGCTCCATCCGGCAGCCGGACGCGAACCTTAAAGTCTTGGCGTTGCGGTGCCCCCTTCGGTGCATCATATACAATTAACTGGTTCATTGTCTCCTCCAAGTCTGGTCTGTCACCACAAATACAAGTCGCCACCCTTAAGCTTAAATACAGCCTCCAACAAATAATAATCGCCATAAATGATCGCCCCGTGGTGCAGTGCGTTATGGTAAGCGGCTGAGCCCCGCTGCACAATGGCGTCGGAGGCCTCGCTCCAATCGCAGCGCGCTTCCACCGCCTGCAGCAGCTTGACCGCCGGCTCCAGATACAGCTTTTTCTCCAATCCGCCGACCGCTTTGCTAATTTCGATCAATCCGCAGGCGGCAATCACGGCGGCAGTGTCATCCTCCAGCTTCGGCTCCTCCGGCTGCCGGAAATCTACCGGAATCACACCATCTGCTGGAATATTCGCAATAAAGTAATGGGCAATCCGCTTCGCTGTATCAAGATAAGCCGGCTTGCCCGTATGAATATAGCTCATCATAAAGCCGTACAGCCCCCAGGCCTGGCCGCGTGTCCATGAAGAGCCGTTCTCGTAGCCCTGGCCGCCGTGCGTCCGCACAACACCGCCATCGAAGGGATCAAACTCGACGATATGATTGACGGACCCGTCCGGACGGACAAAAGTCTCGATGACCGTATCGGCATGTTTCATGGCAATTTGCTTAAAGCGCGGGTCGCCGGTCTCCTCTGATGCCCAGTACAGCAGCGGAATGTTGAACATACAGTCGATGATTGCCCAGCCTCTCGTATCCAGGTTCTCAACCTCATTCCAGGCACGGATAAACCCGCCGGCCAGATTGAAGCGGCCGGCCAGGAGATTCGCCGCATGCAGCCCGCGGTTGCGTGACTGCGGATTACGGGTCACCCGGTAATTGGCTACGCTTGTCGGCAGCCACATGAAGCCTACATCATGGTGCAAGCCGGCAAATTGCTGGAAGCACCGGTCGAGCAGTTCCTCAGAAATACCGGCGATCTCCTTGTATTTGTTCTCGCCCGTCTCGTGATGCATCAGCCACATCATGCCGCCCCAGAAGCCATTCGTCCACCACTGGATGCCGTCGGCTGCATCACCGGTGGGATTGTCGATGTTCCGGTCGTCATGCGTTCCGCCGATTGTCGTGTAAGGAATTTTATACTTGGATTTTTCGCTGACCCAATCCAGCTTGCGTGTAATTTTCTGCGTGATGGCTTGCAGCCATTCCTGATCGGTTATAGTTGACATGGATCTGTTCCCCTTTGGCCCGATCAAAGTTGTTGGTAAACGGGCCAGCCTAATTATAGCGCTGAACGCCGCCGGGAAATCGCCATAACTGATGCTAAAATGTTCAAATCTTGCCCTTCATCGGCTATACTTATAACATCCTTCAGAAATTCGGGTGATCCCAATGAACAACCTGTTTGAACGTGTGCCTTTGCATGAATCTCCGCTAATCTGGAAGTACCGGCACTGCAACACCGCCGATTTCTCCGGTTATTACCACTGGCATCAGTGCTGCGAAATTCTGCTTGTGCATGAAGGGCGCGGCAGCGTTATTTTCAATCAGAAAATGTACCCGCTCCGTACAGGCATGCTCTTCTTCTTCCAGCCGTTCCAGCTGCACAAAGTCCATGCCGAGGTAGGCCCGCAGACGCCTTACGTCCGTTCGGGCCTGCACTTTGATCCCTATGCATTTGATGAGGCGCTCAGGCAGTTCCCCGCCCTGCATACCTGGTTCACCCAGCTTTGGCAAGGGGCTGATCTGGAGCTGGCTTTCGACGTTGCGCCCGTTATGGATTATCTGGACCAGGTACTTGCCATGTATGCACGGATCGGACAGCAGCCGCTGGAGGCGGCCGGTAAGCCCAAGGAGGACTCCGCCTTCCTGCTGCTGCAAATGCTTCATGGCCTGTCGCTGGCCGGACCGTCCCGCTGGCTTGGAATCGTTCAGCCCCGCCAGCTCTCCTATAGCGAACAGATTATGCATTATATCGAAGACCACTATGCGGAGGAAATCCGGCTGGAGGATATTGCGGAGGCGCTGCATCTGTCCAAATTTTATCTCTCGCGGCTGTTTCAGACCGAGACCGGCAGCAGCATCATGCATTATATGACCGCAAGACGAATCAAGGCCGCCTGCAGGCTGCTGCAGACGACCCCGCTTTCGGTCGAACAGATCGGAGGACGCGTTGGCGTTCCGAATCCGTCTTATTTCATCAGGCTGTTCAAAAAAGAAGTCGGCCTCACGCCTCTGAAATACCGCCACCGGATGTGACGGGGGAGATATCGCCATAAGCTTTAATTATTCGCTTCTTCTGTGCCTTTAATCAGTTAATCTCAACCAAAGCCTTGATCACCTTAGATTCAGGCTTTAACCAGCCGTCAAACTGGTTGATCATATCAGCGAAATCGGTACGATGGGTAATATAGCGGTCTATGTCAATATATTTAGCAGATAGGGCCTGCAGCACGAAGGCAAAATCCTCTTTGGTAGCGTTACGGCTGCCCATGAGAGTCATTTCGCGGCTGTGAAAATTCGGATCATTAAAGGAAATATCACTCTTTACCAGCCCGACATATATCAGCGAACCGCCGTGAGCTACCAGCTCGAACGCATTCATCATGGATTTGGCATTGCCTGTAGCATCAATGACGATCGAAGCAGATTCGCCATTTGTAATGGCCGCGAGCTGCTCCTTCGGCTGGTGCAATGCATTCACTGTATACTCTACCTGAGCCCATGACTTGCAGAATGCAAGACGCTCTTCATTGACATCCATTGCAATGACCTTGGCTCCAGCATATCTGGCAAGAGCCATTACACCTAATCCGATTGGCCCTGCCCCGATCACTAGCACAGTGTCTCCAGCAGCCATTTGGGAGCGGCGAATCGCATGTGCACCGATGGCTAACGGTTCCAGCATAGCGGATTGATCCAGTGTAAGACCTTCGGTCTTGAGCAAATATTCAAGAGGTATAGAGATCAATTCACGCATTCCTCCGTCAATATGGACACCAAACACCTTCATGTTCTTACAACAGTTCGTTTTTCCGCTTATACAAGCTGAACACTCGCCACAATGGATGTAGGGCACAATGCTGACCTGATCTCCCCGATGAAGGTTAGCCTCATTCTCCCCAATGGCTTCAATGACTCCAGCCAATTCATGGCCCAGCACACGTGGATAGTTAAAGAACGGCTGGTTGCCCTGATATGCATGCAAATCTGTGCCACAGATACCGATCCGGCGAATCCTTACAATCGCCTTTCCTTCTTCCAGGACAGGCTCTTTTAAATCTTCGCGCCATATAAACTTGCCGACTTCCTCGCAGACTATACCTTTCATTATGCGATGCCGCCCCCTTTATTGTTTAACAAATGCTCATTATATTCGGGACGCCCGCTTATCCAGGATACATTGTGTACCGGCTCTAGTATTTCTAGCACTTCCGTAAGCAGTGCTCTATCTATCGGCTCATCAGTCCAAACTGCATTATTGATAATATTCTCTGGAAGGGCAGTGCTGACTAGAGTTGTGGGGATCAGTTCATTACCCGTTGAATACTGTATGGCAAGTTTAGCGATATCAACACCTTTTGAAGCACAATACTCAGCTGCTTTCTTGCAGGCTGTTCTCAACTCACTGCCCGCGGGATGCCAATTTGCTAATTCACGGGTACTCAGGAGGCCCATGGACAGAGGGGAAGCATTAACAAGGCCAACCCCTCTGTCCTGAAGCAGCGGGAGCAAATGGAGTAAAGAAGTGTCATTCAGCGAGTAATGGCAGTAGGACAAAATTGCATCGACTTCGATTTCAGGCAGCATTTTTTCAAAAAGCTGTAATGGCAGACCGCTAATGCCACAAAAACGGATCTTGCCTTGTTCTTTTAAAGCGTGCATGGCTGGAACTGCTTCTTCCAGAATAATTTTGGGTGGTACGAATTCAATATCGTGCAAGAACAAAATATCCAGATAATCGGTATGCAGCCGGTTTAAGCTCTCTTCTACACTGCTAAAGATGCGCTTAGCGGTGAAATCGAAGCTTGATTCGCCGTAGCGTCCCGCTTTGGATGACAACAGGAATTTATCACGCGGCAATTGCTGTATCGCTTTGCCCAGCACGGTTTCTGCTTTTGTTAGACCATAATAAGGAGAAACATCGATATAGTTAATCCCGGAATCAATAGCACTATGCACGGTTCGAATACTCTCATTATCATCCGTTGGATGGAACACTGAGCCCAGCGAAGAAGCACCAAAGCTCAGTACAGATACGTCCAGTCCGGTATTTCCTAATTGACGGTACTTCATTTGACAGAGCCACCTCATTTATAAGTTTATAGTTTGTAAAACACCTTGGCATTCATTCCAAACAATCGGTCACGTTCACTTTCGCCCCAAGTCTCTGGCAGCGCATGTAGCAGGATCTCCATGACTTGACCATACTCCGCCGCTAACAAACATACGGGCCAGTCGCTGCCGAACATCACTCTGTCCGGTCCGAATTCTTCCAGCACTTTGCGGATGTATAGTGTAAACTCTTCTAACCTCCACTGCTTATGATCCGCCTCGGTCACCATGCCGGATAATTTACAGTAGATACCAGGAAATTGTGCGAAGTCACTCAAATATCTCGCCCAAGATTCAAACTCTCTGCTCTTGATAGAAGGTTTAGCAATATGATTGATTACGCTCCGCAGATTCGGAACCTTCTGCAGCAACTGTAGCACGGTCTCCATCTGCTCCGAGACAAGTAACAGATCAACGGGCACATCTTCAGCCGCGTAGCCGCGCAGCCTGTCTATAAATTGTGGATCCAGAATACGAGAAGCATCAGGCATATCCTGAATCATGATGCGAAATCCCTTAAACTTTGAACTACGCCGGAACTGATCATAATATTTCCGATGATCAGGATCGAATAAATCCAACCACCCGACTACACCCAGTACAGAGGAGGTCTGATCGGCGAGAGCAAGAATATAATTCGTTTCATCAATTGTCGGGGCCGCTTGAACAATAATACTTCCATTAAAATTATGCTGGTTCAGCAATGGTTCCAGGTCGCTGGGCATGAAATCCCGGTATAGAACCGAATGTTCCGGTGTAATCCAGCCATAGTCGCCACGGTCAATTCTCCAGTAATGCTGATGTGTGTCGATTCGCATTTAATCCCCCCGTGAGATCATTATTCGATGTCCAATGCACTTATGTTAAACCAGCCAACATCTGCCCAACCAGGTAACAGCTGTTCTTTAATGGTCTTTGTCGTCGGATTTTCTTTGATAAAATCCTCTTTAGCATACAAGCCTATTTTGGCGCCTACCCATTTGCTGACCATTGCTTGAAATAACGGTACATTCAAAACTTCAAAGTGTTCTCCGTCTAAACTATATCCAAAGGAGCAGCCAGCTCCATGGTGCACGTCTGCCCGCAACACAATATGTTCTGCTTCTATAGGCAGTTCCCAAACCACGGTTTCTTGCTCCTCATTCCCATGCACTAATTGCAGCTTTCGGGCATCCGCTGAGCTGCTGCTGTAAACACGCAATGCAGCATAATGGTATCCAAATACAATTAGTCCTGCCTCCCCCCGATCTGAAACAGCTGAAACGTCCAGTAAGGTACAAGCTCTGAACGAAGGAGCTGTGAATTTCTGCAGCAGCAGGTGAGGAGCCTGAAACAACGTATCCTCCATATTCAGACGCGGCTGGGAAAAGAGCCGTAGCCAGCCTGGACGTTGTGACAGAGAGTACCATGAATCAGAAGGATTAGCCTGCCACTGCCATTGCAATCCTAAAGTGAGTGCTGAAAAATCATCAGATGCAACTGGCACTGTAACCGGATAATTACTGCCCACATCAGGTTTTCGGTACTGTTGAAGCGGTTCTCCTACACCATTACCGTCGACAGCATTCCCCATTACTGGCCAGCCATCAACCCATGCAACAGGCTGCAAATGCACGATTCTGCCGTAAGCACCCTTATCCTGGAAATGCATAAACCATGATTCTCCTGATTCTAATTCTACCCATCCCCCTTGATGGGGACCGTTTACCTGCGATGATCCCTGAAGAAGTACAACCCAATCCTCATACGGACCGTAAGGACTGGCAGAGCGGAATACGGTTTGCCAGCCAGTCTCCACTCCACCGGCAGGAGCAAACACATAATAATACCCTTCTCTCTTATACATTTTCGGACCTTCCAGTGTAGGATGACGCTGAGAATCGTGAAAAATAATCTGCCCTTCATCCAAAAGCCTGGTGCCATCAGGCGACATAGGGCATAGTCGCAAACGGTGCTTAAGACCGCTGCGACTTTTGGCAAATGCGTGTACTAAATAGGCACGTCCATCATCATCCCAGAAAGGACAAGTATCAATCAGACCTTTGCCGGCATGTACAAGATGCAGCTCTGACCATTCGCCCGCTGGATCTTCGGCTGAAGTCATAAATATACCTACATCAGGGTCCCCATAAAAAATCCAATACCGGCTGTCATGATACCTGAGGCTTGGTGCCCACACACCGTTCCCATGCTGCGGTCTGTCATAGCCTTCCAGTGGCATACGCTGAATGGCATGATTGATCAGACGCCAGTTCACCAAATCCTTCGAATGCAGGATCGGAAGTCCCGGAATATGTCCGAAGCTGGAAGCGGTCATATAGAAATCTTCTCCTACCCGTATAACATCAGGATCAGAATAGTCGGCATGCAGTACAGGATTCTTGTAATTCCCGTCCCCCAGATCAGCAGTCCATGGCTCCTTAGTAAATTTTGCTTTGATCGGTTTCTTCATCGTTTAGCCTCCCCGTATTTATTCAGCTACTTTTGTTTGAACTCGCTTGGACTCATACCCGTGTACTTTTTAAACACTTTAGAGAAATAAGCACGGTCAGAGTAGCCTAGCATGTACGCTACGTTTTCTGCCGTTTCATTTTGTCCGCCGAGCAATCGTTTTGCTTCTTCCATTTTCAGCAGATGCACATGATCTGTGAAATTCAGACCAGCGAGCTTCTTGAAGTAACGTGAGAAGTAGTTTGGATTCAGATGCAGGTACTGAGCAATATCGATAGAAGTCACATTTTTATAGATATGTTGATAAATAAAAGCGTTTATAATTTTGAGATCTGGATTTGTGTTCTGATTGTCTGTGTAAGCTGAACGCTTTTTCTCCATAAAATCTTCTGAAAAAATATTGATAATTTCAAGTGCCTCGTCTAAATTCAATGCTTGTTTGATTTCCTGCTGAAGCCGTTCATCCATCGTCCCTCCCAACTGGTATGACGCCTGCTGCAGCATACGAATCAGCAAATCCTGTACTTTTCCAGCTTCCGGTTTTTTTTCGCGGATAAGCTTTTCAATCGTGCTTGCATAGATTAGCACAAGCGATCTGTTGAATTCGCTTAAAGCCGTTACCCATTTGTCACAATAGGGTTCAATAACAGTTATATTCAGTTCGTTCCTCGGTTCAGCTTGTTTTCCGAGACCATCAATGTTAATCATCCACGTGGATTCGTAATACGTACTCTGCTGCTTTCTGATAATTTCATTAACCTTCTTTTTAAGCTGAACCAGTTTGACCGGCTGGGGAGAGATTATGAAACAACAATGGATTTTTAAGAATTCCGAGATTTTCTCATGTATCTGTTTTAGATGTCCGCTGACAGCCAAATCTTCATTTTCGTTACCGGAGAGGTTGGCAATAAACCATAACTGTAGTCCTTCGGCTTGAATGGGAGTGATCCGGGTTCCTTCAGTCAATTCTTTGGCAATATTATAAGCTGCATATTTAACCAGCTCCAGATTGTTACGGTGATAGACATTCAGCATCATGCCAATATTAAGGTGACATAAACCAACCATATAATAAGGAAGTGACCAATTAATCCCCAGCCGTTCTCCTTGCTTTAATAATAATTCCGGCTCAGAAGCTTTAAGAATCTCGAGAAAAAACTGCTGGATTAACAGGTCCTTGTTTCGCTCCACATCACTTTTATAGGCTATCTTTTCGAGTTCAGTTTGGGCAGATAACAACTTAGAGACCGCTTTCCCTACACTTTGTATGATTTTATTAGGGCTTAATTCGTCTTTGACGATATAATCATCCGCTTCAATACTCATAGCTTCTTTAAGATAATGAAAATCCGCATGACAGGTTAAAAAAACAATCCGCAGTTCGGGATGCAGTGACCGGAAATAATGGGCGAGTTCAATACCGTTTCCATCAGGTAGTCCAATATCGGTGAGCAGTATATCCGGGTACTCATTCATAAATAATTCTTTGGCTTCACTAACCGAATAAGCTATAGCACAGACCGACAGTGCATGACTTTCCCAAGGAACAAGCCTTTGTAAATATTCAACAACCGGTACATCATCGTCAACCAGCATCACTTTGGCCATGTTATATTTCCTTTCCAGCTGTTCATTCCAGGTATCCGCATAATACATACGAAACCATTGGGGTAATTTGACATGACAGCAAAAGATGTTCCTTCACCATAACTGAGAGATAATCGTCTCTTCACATTGTGAAGACCGACTCCCTTTTCATCTGTCGGTTGCACACCTGCATGCAATTTTTCATTTAGTTCTTGTAATTCCGCTTCACTGATCCCGCCGCCGTTATCCTCCACCCTGATTTCGATCTCCTGATTCACCGCTTGGACAATTACACGAATGCAGGGATCTGCAAGATCCCGCTTGATTCCATGAATAATACAATTTTCTACAAGAGGTTGAAGCAGCAGTCTTGGCACAATTAATTGGCGATATAGATCTGGCAAGACAATATCAAGCTTAATGTTAATCCGGTTTCTAAGCCGCATAATCGACATATATTCAGTCAACAGATCGCATTCCTCGTACAAAAATAAAGGTTCATTAACCCGTAAATGCGCCCGCAATAAAATCATCAGGGAATCTATATTTTCACTGTTCGAGAAATCACCCTCAAGGGCCAGATTACATTTAATCGAATTTAATGTGTTAAGCAAAAAATGCGGTTGTATCTGTGAAAAAAGGGCATACAATTCGATTGTTCGCTTCTCTTCCTGCTCTTCTTCAATTTTCCTCATTAAGGAATGGATATTGTTCAGCATATGATTAACTGCCCCGCCCAATTGAGCTATCTCATCTTGTCCCTTTACGCTGTAGCGGATCGAAGTATTTCCTTCACCGTATTGCTTTACTACACGCATCAGCTTACCTATCGGACGGTTAAGCCCTCTGGCAATCACAAAAGAAATAAAGAGGAAGATAAACAGAACAATTAAAATTCCCATCAGCAAAAAGGAAAATCGTTGTGTAATTTCGCCTGTTACCTCTTTTTTGTCCACTTCGAAGGTTAACCTCCAGGGAGTTCCGGGTACTTCTGTCTGCTCCAGCATCCATCCTTTATCTGCTGCTGTAGGCAAATGTGGAGCGCTCCCATCCATTCCGGCAATGAGCAGATTCTCTTCGCTATATAAGGAGAATTTTCCGTTTGTTGTATTTTTAAATAACTGGCTAAAATAAGACTCAGGAATCCCGATAAATAGAGTGCCTAATATCCGGTCTTGTGCAGGGTCATAAACGGACTTCTTACAATAATAATAGTATTGCTCCGGCATCCGTTTTTGCATGATCTCCGGTGGTTCTGACCGAAACCATTGCACTACTCCGGAAGCTGCCTCAGATGGGGTCATGTGTCCGAAATTCCTATCCATTCTCAGCGACTTAATATCATCAGTGGTTATCGAACCGATAAGAGGATAGTCAACCTCATTAATAAAAAATGTGTTCACATGTAGTAGCGATAGTTTACCCACCAGAATGGTCATGCTCGCATTTAAATCGGTATACTTCTGATAATCTTCAAAATGAGCAAAGTGCTGCAGCTGATTGAGACTTCTTAAATCATAAAATATTCCATTGTCCTGAGGTGTAGTAAATTGATTTACGGTATACAAAATATCATTTGCGGTTTTGGAGAGATCATTTGCCATAATGCCGGTGATTCCCTTCATATTTGCATGTGCATTGACCTCACTGGACTGTTTGTTTGCAAAGTAGGAGAATCCGGAAATAACTAGCAACGGAATTATCAGAAACAGCAGCAGAGCTGCCTGAATTCTCCGGTAAAACGATATCCGATATAACCACCTCATGCTGTATTCCCCCAAAGTCTGGTTTTCATCTAATACTACACGAGGGCTATTCAAAGAAAAACAGGGAAATCGAACAAATCCGATCTCCCTCTATAGACTACTTATGGATTAGAAGCAATTATTTTTTGACCTTCATCCATCATATATTTCTCTGCTTCATCATAAGTGGAGTTATCAAGCAGAAATTTATTTATTCCGCCTTCAGCCACTTTCTTCAATTGCTGCTGATAAGACACACTTACCGAGGAAGAGCCTGCCGTGTGCACACGTTCATCAAACAGTACATTTGATAGCACCTGATTGTCTACCAAATCTGACTTATCACCAATAATCTTCTCAAGTACTGCTTTTCCATCTGCCTTCTTCCAGCCCGGAATTCTTCCCGACAGTTCCGCTCCTTCCATCGTGGCGAATTTAATAAACTCAAATGCCGCTTCTTTGTTTTTGGAGTTCTTATGCATGGTCAAGAAGCTTCCGCTTATGCTGGTCAACCCGGTTTCTGCAGACGCCGAGGATCGCGGCAATGGAGCAAAGGTAATCTTAAAATCTCTCGGATAGCTGTCTGAATTTAAGAAGGCTTCATCCAATGCGTAGCCTGCTATAGGAAGCATGCTGGTAGTCCCGTTCATGAAATCTGTTGCCCAGTGCTGCTTGGCAGCAAGTACATCCGCGAGCGGTTTTACCGACTTATCTTCTATCTCCATCGCCCGGCGTAAATTAAACCAATATTCAAAGGAAGGATCATCGAAGAGCAAAGTTCCGTCTTCCTTCATCTGAGGATTTTTGAAATCGGTGTAAGCAATTAAATTAGCGTACTCTCCAAAGGTATGAAAGTAAGTACCGTAGCGGTTCTCCCCGCTCGCTGCAAGCTTTGTGGAGTATTCTCTGAAGTCATCCCAAGTCCAGTCAAATCCGGGAACCGCAAGACCCGCATCCTTCAAATGGTTTTCATTCAAGGCAACAAACCAGAAGCTGGCATCTGTCATCGCAGCATAGTGTTTGCCTTCGTATACCGGGTTACGGTAATACTCATCCTCAGGATTGATATTGTTTGCTGTAAAGAATTCATCTAACGGATACAACATCCCATTGCCTGCACGTTCGAGCACAAAACCCTCATTATTAAGCAGAACCACATCCACCTCTTCACCTGAAGCAGAGAGAACATCAAGCTTCTGCAGCATTTCTCTGGAATCATTATTTTGCACGAGGGCCACATGTTCTACTTTAATATGATCATTCTGCTCATTAAAAGCCGTCACCAGCTTCATCATTGGTTCTTCCGGTTCACCTTTGGCATTGGTATACAATTTAATCGTTACCTTCTCACCTGATGAACCTTCTCCGGAAGCTTGATTTGCCGGCTTATTGTTACCGCTTTCGCTATTTCCGGCATTATTTCCACAAGCGGTCAAAATCAACATAAAACACAGGGTTAGTAAGATTGATGCCTTCTTCATGCGCTGTATCCCCTTCTTCATATAGAATGTGTTGCATCTTTATCTTACTTGATTGTAAGCGTTTTACCGTGTAACCTGATGCGCTCTTTTTCGTGTGTAATTCCATTACCTACGCCTACTATCCCTTTACACCGCCGACCGTAATACCGTTAATCACTTGTTTTTGCAAGGCAATGAACACAATAATAAGTGGAATTATTGCCGAAACTGCAGCCATCATCATGAGTGAAACATTGTTTGAATATTCCTGGCGGAAGAATTGAATTCCGAGCGGCAATGGATACAGCTCCTTGGTAAACAGAAAGATGAGCGGATTCTGGTAATCATTCCATGTCCAGATGAACTTAATAATCCCTGCTGTGGCCAATATGGGCTTACTGAGGGGCAGCATAATTTGCGCATAAATTCGAACATAGCCTGCACCGTCAATTTTGGCTGATTCAATAAACTCATTATGAACACCTAACATAAATTGTCTCATCAAAAACGTAAAGTACATGGAGAACATTAACATTACGATAATGCCAGTATGTGTATTATATAAACCCATCCATTTTATCATAATGAATCTGGGTACCAGCGTTGCTTGTTCGGGAATAATCATAAATGACATCATCATTCCAAACATCACGCCTTTCCCGGGTGCTCTCAATTTGGCAAAAGAGAACGCGGCCATAGACGAAAAAAGCAGAGTAGAAACTGTAGCAATTACAGCCAGCTTCAGCGAGTTCCAATAAAACAGACTGAAAGGCACATTTTCAAGCCACACTTTATGAAAATTGTTAACCCAGTTCCAATCCTTCGGAATCCATTGAATAGGGTAAACCATGACATCACGTTCAAATTTGGCGGAGGCAGAGAGCATCCATACCAGTGGAATAATAAAGAAGATGGATAATCCGCCAAGAATAACAGAGAATGCGATACGACTCCAATCAAATCTTTTGATATTCATTTAATCCCCCCCCTTCTATGATCTTTTTTCTTTCGCTTGAAAAATCCATGTAACTGAAGTCACCAAAATCACGAGCAGGAAAAGGATCCATGACATGGCTGAAGCGTATCCCATATTAAAGTTAATGAAACCTTCCTCGTATATCCGGTATACAATAACAGTAGAAGCATCGTTTGGCCCGCCATCGGTTAAGAATTTGATAAGATCAAATACTTTAAAAGAGCTTATTATCGTTGTTATGGTCAGGAAGAGCGTAGTTGGTGCTAATAAAGGCATCGTGATGAACCAGAACTTCTTGAATCCGTTTGCTCCATCTATGTCCGCTGCTTCATATAGATCTTCAGAAATCTGCGTTAACCCTGCCATAAATATAATCATCTGGTACCCGAGGGCCTGCCAGATGGCAATAACCATAATCGCTATAATTGCGTAATGGGAGTCGACCAGCCATTTCGGCGGATGCTCCAGGCCAATCTGCATCAAAAATCGGTTAATAGGCCCGCTTGAAGGATGGTACAAGGCTGCCCACACGGCCGCAACGGCTACGGTAGAGCAGATATAAGGAATGAAAAACAGCACCTTAAACAAATCCTTAGCATAGACCTTGGTATGGATAATAACTGCCATAATCATAGCTACCATTAGCCCTACGGGCACCGTTATAGCCGTGAAAAAAATATTATTCTCCAGTGCTTTTATAAATTTCGAATCCTCTGCCAATCGCGTGAAATTGTCGAACCCGACCCATTTCATCCCCTCAAATCCGTTTACCAGATTCCAGTCCGTAAAGCTTAGAAATAAGGAAAAGATAAGCGGAAAAATAGCCAACACAATAATACCTATCGCTTCCGGTGCCAGAAAGATCCACCCGATAATTCCCTCTTTGCGGCGTTGATTCCACCATTTCTTCTGCGGCTGATCTGTACTTCGTTTGATCGCCAATGACATCTTGATCCTACCTCCTGATTGTTGTTATTCGCATAGGATCATTATAGGAAGATATAGTGAGGGTGACTGCTTGTAATTTACACCTTTTTGCCGTGTATAATTTCTTATTCCTCTGAGTCCTGGACAGCAAAAAAAGCCAAACAACGATTTCCTCCTGGACGGGGAAATCGCTGTTTGGCTTACCTAAATGAATATAGTAAATTACAGATTAATTGGCTTATTCGGGGATAAAGAGTAAGTCTGCCCCGCTTCAGCCATAAATTCAAGCTTTGAGAGACCCGGTCCGCTTATCCGGCACTCACCGCTTGCTGTACACTCTATTCCTACCTCTACTACCTTATTCTCTGACCATTGCATGCTTATAGTCAAACCTCCGCGTGCTCTAAGCCCGCGGACAGAACCACTGCTCCATGCATCAGGAAGTGCTGGCAGGAGAAAGATTTCTCCTGTATGACTCTGCAGAAGCATCTCAGCTATACCTGCAGTGCCGCCAAAATTCCCGTCAATTTGGAACGGCGGATGATTATCGAACAGGTTAGGCAAGGTAGAATGATCTAATAACGATATCACATTGGAGAGGGCCTTCTCTCCGTCCTGAAGACGTGCCCAGAAATTAATAATCCAGGCACGGCTCCATCCAGTATGCCCGCCGCCAGCCCCTAGTCTGCGCTCTAATGTTATACGGGATGCCGCGGTAAACTCTGGTGTCTGTTCTAGGTTAAACTCGTCACCGGGATAGAGGGCAAATAGATGAGAGATATGGCGGTGCCCCGGTTCCGGTTCTTCGTAATCCTCCATCCATTCTTGTACCTGTCCGTATTTACCAATCTGCGGCTGCGGCAGCCGTTCGAGCGTAGCAGTAAGTACTTCAGCAAATGGCTGATCCCGGTTCAGAATTTCACAGCTGCTTATACAAGCGCCGAATAACGCTCTAATGATTTGAAAATCCATAGAGGCACCTACACAGAGTACACCACTCTCACCTCCAGGCAATGTATAACGGTTCTCAGGAGATACAGATGGACAGGTGACCAGCCTTCCTTCTGCATCTTCTATTAGATAATCCAATAAGAATTCTGCCGCCTCCTTCATGGTCTCATAAGCCTGCTCCAGAAAGGCACGCTCCTGCCCGTAACGATAATGTTCCCAAAGATGTAGACAGAGCCAAGCCGCGCCCATTGGCCAGAACGAAGCCGGTAAGTAAGTATCCTGCGGGGCAGTATCCGCCCAAATATCAGTATTATGGTGGGCTGTAAACCCCCGGCAATCATACATAACTCTGGCTGTCCGTCTACCCGGCTCTCTCATTCGTTCAATCAGCCCAAATAGAGGCTCATGACACTCCGCTAAATTACAATTTTCTGCGAGCCAATAATTCATTTGAGTATTAATGTTAATTGTAAATTTACTGTCCCACGGCGGCAGAAAGCTGTCGTTCCATATACCCTGCAGATTGGCTGGCAAAGAACCGGGACGACTGGAGGAGATCAGCAGATATCGTCCAAAATGAAAGTATAGGGCAATTAATCGCTTATCCTCATGTCCAGCTTTAATCCGTTCTAGCCTCTCATCAGTCGGCAAAAGGTCCGCTCTCTCGTCGTTCCCAGGCAAATCAAGCTCTACACGGTTATATAATGCTCTGTAATCCTGAGTATGCCGCAAAAGCAATTCACTGTAGGATAATTTCTTAAGGATACCTAATTGAGACTTGCAGTGTTCCTCGGGATCGCTGTAGCGATAGGTGGTGGCCGCCATAAGCAAGAGCGTTACGCTGTCAGCTTCCTCAATTAGAAGATGTTCACCAACAGTCCGGCAGCGCCCCCCTTCATGAACAGCCTTCAGAACGACCCGGAACTGGATTCCACCCTCCCCTCCACAGTCCCCTCTCATGACCAGTCCGTCATGACCCCATTTCTCCGTCTTCTCCATGTACTTCCACTTGTTGCGGTTGAAACGGGCCTTCAATGATATGGCTCCTTGTTTATTGGCAGTAAACCGAAGCACAATTATCTGGTCAGGATAGCTTGCGAATATCTCCCTGGAGTAGCAGATATCGCCTGAACAATAACTGACCCGCGCCACCCCATCAGACAGATCCAGCTCCCGGCGGAAATCTGCAGCATTCTGATCATGTCCGTCCAGCGTAAGAAGCAAATCACCCAGCGGCAAATAATGTCGCTGGGTTTCCGGAAGACCCGGCAGTGTCAGTGCTGCCAGTTCTTCGGCTTCCTTCAGCCTCCCTTGCATCAACAGCTCACGCAGCTGCGGCAAATGAGGAAGCGCATCCTCATTATTCCGGTCCCTTGGTCCGCCGTACCATACCGTATCCTCATTGAGTTGAATCTTCTCCTCACGAATCCCGCCGAAGATCATCGCCCCGATCCGCCCATTACCGATAGGCAGTGCCTCATTCCACTCTACTGCTGGCTGTTTGTACCACAATATATGCTTACGCTCGCTTTTAGACATTGTCCCCTCCAAAGTATTCATAATGATCACTAACCTTTTATATGAATATTATAGAGAAGAAGAAGGGGGAAAAAAGATTGTAATTTACACTTATTCGCGTGTATAAAACTCTCTTTTACAAATGGATATCCATTTCACTTCTAAAACATGTTTAATCTAGTCTGAACATTCTCGCTTTTCCAAACTTTTCGCGACACTTTTTGAAAATGGGAACTGAATTTCAGGACCGTTCCTTTGATGGCCTAATTAGCCATACGACGATTGTATTCAGCCGATACTTAGCAATGGAATACGAACGGTGCCAATCGAGTGATGACCGAACACAGGCACGGACGCTTCTTTCTCTTTGCCAACGAGGTCGCTTGCTCTTACAAACGGCGCTACTTCTACAAGCTCTTTCACATCCACCCCGCCTGTATTGACCATCTCTGCAACTTGGTCCGGCCTGTTCTGTGCGAACTCCTGAACAATTGCTCCCAGATGTGGGTACTCCTGATTGTCCGCGTGATCAACTGCAGATAGAATTGGACAGAATGACAATCCCTCTACTCCTCAACCTCAAATATTGAATCAATTATGATTGGAAGATTGTCTCTAACGGAAACAGCTCCAAAGACTGAACGTGCATGGATACCTTTTTCTCCGAAAACATCCAGCATGAGGTCAGAACAACCATTTAACACTTTATGATGTTCTTCAAAATTAGCATCTGCATTAACAAAACCCTGCAGGTCCCTTGCCTGAAACGAACAATAACCCGTTTACTTTTACGAAATTTGCGTACTTAGCTGCGGGTTCGCTTGCACTTGGGAGAACGATTCCTAATGCTGCGATTCTGCCGGCTGCTGTTTGTTCAGTCATGTTCATTCTCCTAACTCATCAGATTTGGAAGGATTACGTAAGTCCGAAACTTATCTTTAAGCGGAAAATCATATATAATGAGCTGCCGCGCAGGTAAATGGGCTGAATGGACCCTCCGTTAAGAAAAGCAGCCAGTCACGCAACGGTTGTTCAAGTGACTAGCTTAGCGTTACGGACATGAGAGACGTTAAGTCTGCGGGAAGGTGCCTCAGTGTCGGTCTTACGGACATGAGCGCCGTTATTTCACCGAAAAAGCGGGGCTTGCCCATGAAAAGCGGCGGATAAGGGCCGTCATGTCCGTAAGCCCGCCCAAATGACCTTTTTTCAGCGAATAAAGGCTGTGGTGTCCGTTTGGGGGCAGATTGGGATTGTAATTGAACCGGACTGATAGCATATATAGTTACACTCCACGCTTTTTCCTTTTTACTCTCCTGAAAAAAAATGCAGCCACCACAAGTATCACCGCCGCTGCAATATACAAATCGATATCGCTCTCAAACATAAACCACATCTTATATTCTACATTTACTTTTTTCTGTGGTTGAAATCCTTCACCAAATAGCTCTGTTGCCTGGTTAAGATTATTCAATTCAATTGTTGGACTGCACGGACTACTGCTTAATCCATCATCCGCTTCGCTGATGTATATTAAATATTTATTGCCTTTTTTGAAATCAAAACCCCAAGTATAATCAGTTGCGACTATAATTTGCGAGTCCACTTTGTGCTTCCAGCTTCGTTCAACATTTACTAAAATATATTTGATTTTCTCTTTACTCCCCGTAAATCCCTCTTGCTTCAAATCGGTCTTAATTTGTTTCACTTCACCATAAACAGCCCCACTATAGAGCGCTAACGCATCTTGGGGAGCCCCAACCTCGGCACAGGACAAAGCATTAGCCTCTTTTACATTTGAAAATAAAAATGCGAAAGTGAAAAAACCGATTAACGTAAGTATTCGAAAATTCAATTGACCACCTGCTCGTATAATAAGATTTCATAACATCATTACTGCTATTCTCTTATTTTTCTTATACTAAATCATTCTTAGCTAAGTCGAAGGCTACTGCGAATTTAATCTGAAATATTTTACTAAGTCCCTTCATCCAATTCTCAATGGAATATACATCGACAATCGGAGCAACTGTTGCATCATAACGGTCCAGTTCAATCTTAATAACTGAGTGCGTATCAACCAGAAAGCTAATCAAGTCCTCACCTTGGTCGGGTGTCCAAGATAAAACGTAGGCTGTATTCATTGCGGGAAATGTCTCTCTAATTATATATAAAAACCTGCGCATGGATTTATCATTGAATAAATGTAATTTCGATGCTATTAAATCTTCTCGATATGACTGTTCTGTCATTGTCCCTTTGAGTTTCATGTGGTGCCTGCCTTCCTTAAAGATACAACCTAGCCCGCTTTTCCTTATCCATTTTTTCTATAGCATATGCCTAAGTCTTGGTCGCCGTTGTTTCCATTAAACTAATGTTTTTTGTTAGTTCAATCAATTTCCGTTTACATAAGGCTTATAATCTTGTTCATACGATAATTTTGTTTCTTCAAACGATGGAATAGCTATGAATTCAACATTTTCTGTATTCAAACCTAAAAAATCTCTTGCAATAATTCTCACACTTTTCTTAATCTCATCCAAGCCCCAAGATTGGAATAATTTTGACCACATATTAATATATACAGGTTTATACCCATCTATATTCCGTGGAGCAGAATGAGGAACTTGACTAGAAACATCTTCTAAATCTCTTGGATAGATGTAATGATAATGTATATCTTCGTCTCCATGTATAAAGCTTTCGATTTTATTACAATATTCTTTATCATATTCAATAATATCCATATCGTATTCTAAAAGATTAATTAGACATGTCACGGTTGTAAGTTCAAAATAACCTAAAAAGTTTGTTTGATTTTCATCCGAATAAAGCGTGATTTCATCATTTTGGCTCTTGCTGCAGAAACCATAAACTCCATACCAGAATAACCAATGTCGTACTCGGACATATGTAGTTAGAATATTAATCACCTACCTTACTTCTATAGATCCTTTCATTCATATTCTAACAGAGTTTAAAAGTATCCTGCACCTTTGCCCAAAATCCTCTTATTTCTTTGCTCAAAACACTTCGTTTCCCCTTACCCAGCTCAGCGTGGCTTTTTCACCAAATAGCATCATAAGCTTCTTCCATACGCTCGACATTCTTAGAAACTGCAAAGAAAACAAAGCGCCCTTTCGATTTCAATACATGTTTTTCAATGAGGCAATACTCCTCAGGCCGGTAATCTTTGAATTTGACGGTTTGTGCCTTGATTCTTTCCTCAATTTGTTCCATCACCGTTTCCGTTTCGCTTGCTTGCTTGACTTTGATAATAACCAGCTCGTCTGCTTTTACATTTGAGTCCGCAGTATATAGAACAAAACCTTCAATATCATCAGCCTCTATGCCGTATAATTTGCGCAGTTTAGCATCATTTTGCAGCTGCATTCCGCTTAGATCCACAGTCTGTTCAATGCTGTCCTTGATTTCAGCAACAGTCCGGGCTTCGTCTTTTCCGGGATTGGCGGTACAAGCACTTAAAAGTCCGAGGATAAATACTAATACAAGTCTGCTTATACATTTCTGCCTCATGGCATTTCCTCCACTAGATTCAGGATTGATGGGTCTTCAAAGAAGGTTTTAAGATTGTACAGAATCAGCATGTCCTGGAACCCCCGTTCCCATATAAGGTTAACCAGCGAATGAGAAAAGTACCGGAGATCCACAACGTCGATTTCCCCATAGTGCTCCGTCAGAAACGGGATCAGACTGTTGGCATAGGAGTCTTTGACAACCAGAAGCTTTTTAGCAGGCGCACCATCCGTCACAATACGAATCAAGGCATGGTTGCCATCCAAGAACACAGCATATTTGTCTTTTTCGTAGAGCCTGTTCTGTTCGTACAGGGTGTCTGTAACACGGTGTTCCTCCTCATAGGTAACGATCAAGCCGTTTGCCTTTTTCGGTATATATAGCCGGATTTCGTCTGGCGGCAGGCGGCGGAACCCGCTTTTGGAATACAGCGATCCGTAGAATTCTTCTGTGGCTAACTGAATGCGGAATGAGCTCTCGTCCTGCGGTATAATTTCCAGCGGTCCGGCAAGCTCACGGTAAGCGTAAAAGGCGCCTTTTGTGGTCCAATGATGATCCGTCTTGTAAAAGAGCGGCTCATTCCGCTCAGCATACAGTGCTGAGTAAGCATCAGCTAACCGGATACCTCCAGGAATCAGCTCACGGATCCGCATCAAATCCTGCAGCTGATCGTCAGAAGGCGCATACGCCGGCAGCTTATCCCACAAAAAGGCCGCGGCAGTCGGCACAAGCATCAGCACTTTACGCAGCTCCGGCGTAGCCTGGTCGAAAGCCTGAAGAACCTCTCCCCGTTCTTTTAGCTGTGCAGCGGATGGAGAAGTATAACGTTCCATCAGGTATCCGTCTTTACCCAGAAAGACATCGTTACTCTCTTGCTTTCCCATGGCGCGGTCAGTGTCCGTCTTCATGCCCACCCAGAGATTCCGGAGAGCCATCTGGTCGGACGTATAACGTTCGTAATGAGATGTAAACTGCCCGGAAAGCAGTCTTTGCAGCGAAAAGTCCGGCCGCCCTTCCAGGACCCGGTTCTCCGATTCCGAGAAGGGCTTCACAGGCGTCAGCATATTTGCCAGTGCTGCCCCGCTGATATAAAAAAGCAGCAGCAGGCCGGTCAGGGTATTCACTTTAACCTTATGCTTCATCGTGGTCCCCCCTTAGAACCGGAAATATAAAAATGGATTGTAGGTTTGAGCAACTAAGTAAGCCGTGGACAGGATCAGGGCAGCCAGGTATAGAACCGGTACGGCAACCCCGCCGGTCAGCCGCCGTTTGAAGGTGAAGCGCAATACCCATTTACGGGGAAGCGGAGTAGCACACAGGACAGACAGGATTAACACAGAACCGTATGCCGACAGGTCATAAAGCGCCTGATTGTCCGCCCATCCGTTCGCGGCCCACCCGGACAAGCATCCGAGAAATGTCCAGGCGGCATCCGGCTGCTGAAATTCAAATAACACCCAACCCGTGACAACAGCCACAAGCAAATACAGGTGACTTGCCGGACGCGGCAGACGCTTCAGCCATTTCAGCAAAAAGAGATTCTCCAGTGTCACCAGCAGTCCGAAAAACAACCCCCAAAAGATAAAATTCCAACTGGCTCCATGCCATAAGCCGGTCAATAGCCAGACAATGAGCAGATTAAACAGCTGTTTGCCGATCCCTTTCCGGTTGCCGCCAAGCGGGATATAGACGTATTCACGGAACCAGGAACCGAGTGATATATGCCAGCGACGCCAGAACTCAGTTACGCTGCGGGAAATGTACGGATAATTGAAATTAATCCTGATATGGAATCCGAGCATCCTGCCTAACCCTCTAGCCATATCCGAGTAGCCGCTGAAATCAAAATAAATTTGCAGGGTGAACGCGGCGATGCCAAGCCAGGCGCCCAGAACGCTTAGCTCTTCCGCCGGTGCCGCTTTTACGCTCGTCCATAAAAGACCGAGATTGTTGGCCAGCAGCACTTTCTTGGCCAGTCCGCGAATGAACAATTCCGCGCCTTTGCCGAAGCGGTTCAGCGTGACACTGCGCGAGGCCAGCTGCCGGGCGATATCTCCGTATTTGACGATGGGCCCTGCTACGAGCTGAGGAAACATCGTCACATACGCTGCAAAAGCAATGAGGTTCCGCTGCGGCTTCACTTGTCCACGGTAGACGTCGATTACATAGGACATCGTTTGAAACGTGTAAAACGACAGGCCCACGGGCAGCGGAAGATCGGGGGGCTGCAGATTCAGCTGAAGCATCCGGTCCAGAGCTTCGATGATAAATCCGGCATATTTAAAAAAACCGAGAATCCCCAGATTTCCGGCTAAAGAAATAAGCAAAACAGCCCTGGCTGCAGGCTTCCGTTGCCTGAACCGGTCCACCAGAAGCCCGTTGATATAATCAAAGACGGTGGAGAAAAGCATTAGTAAAATGTACAGCGGTTCTCCCCAGGCGTAGAAAACAAGGCTTGCCGCCAGCAAGACGGCATTGCGCAGCCGCTTAGGCGAAATGTAGTATACAAGCAGGACAACGGGCAAAAATTGAAACAGAAAAGTCAGGCTGCTGAAAACCAAGCGTATCCCCCCTATCACCCGGACTTTATTTGGAAAGACCGTTTAAATAATCAAGGAAAACAGGATAGAACGCAGCTTGAAAATGTATCCCGTCCGTGTCGTACAAGTCGTTGTGATCGGCAACAAGAGTGGTCAGATCAATAAACTGCACCTGCTTTTTCTCCGCAAGAGCCTGAAGCCCTTCATTATAATCCTTGATGTTCCGGTAGCGCGGTTCCTGCTGCTCCGCGTGAGCCGTTACCGGCGTGACCGACAGCAGCGAAAGGGTTGCATCAGGAATCTTGCTTTGGATGGCATCGATAAGCTGCTCATAATGTGTCAGCGAATATTCTTTCGGATGATCCGTAGGCCAGAGGATATCTGTGGAACCCAAATGAATAAATACGTGTTCAGGCTTCCGGGCAACTAATTGATCCACATCGTCTTCCATTAAGGTGAACTCGGCTGTTTTTCCCGCTCCTGCTAATACGCTGTCCTCGTTTAATACATCGTGATATGACAGCCCTTCCGTAATCGAATCGCCGAGAAACACGCTTGTCCGGTACTGTTCCCTGTAATCGGGTGTCTGATTATCCTTCTGTCCGCAAGCGGATACCCATAAAATCATTATAATGAGCAGTACACCCAATCCTTTATTTTTCAATTGTTCTCTCCCCTTTCGTCTCTTCACCAAGCATAATACTGAAGAGATATATAGTTCATGTGCAGACCAGTTGCAGATGAAATAAAAAAATGCGCAGAACCTGAAGTTCTACGCATTCTTCGTGTTAAGTTCAAAATAAAACTGCACACCTGTCTCTGTATTGACTGCTCCGTAACGAGCATCGTGCAGCTTGAGAATTTGCCGGCAGATCGCAAGACCCAATCCGGTTCCACCGGTTGAACGGTGGCGGGACTGCTCAATCCGGTAAAAGCGGTCCCAGATTTTGTTCAGCTGTTCATCAGGAATGCGGACGCCGTTATTTTCTATCGTTATGATAACTGTCTGCTGCTCTTCCTTCATCCTGACCATAATCTTCTCGCCTTCCGGCGTGTATCGTATGGCATTCGTGAGGAGATTAACCACAACTTGTTCGATCAGCCGGGCATTGGCGGCAACTTCAACGGGAACCAATCGAGTAAGCAAAAGCAGCTGCCTGCTGCTGATATCCAAGGCAAGCTTGGTACAAACCTGCTCGAGCAAAACATCGATACGAAAGATATCCATCTGCATTTTGTAAGTGCCTGATTCGTACTTGGCCAGCTCCAGCATATCGCCAACCAGCAGATTCATCTTCTGAACCTCGTCTTTCATAGCTGAAAAGTAATGCTCGCGTTTGGGGCTGTCCGGTTTGTCTTCAATAATATACAGGCAGCTCTCCATAATACTGAGCGGTGTTTTTAATTCATGCGAAACATCGGCAATGAATGCTTTTCTCGTCTGCTCCAGCCGTCTTTCCTGTTCAATATCCTGTTCCAGCCGGTGAATATGCCCATGCAGCATACGCGAAAGCTTATTGATGTTGTCCGATAACTGGCCAATCTCATCTCCGGTATTTACTGGAATGCGGGCAGAGAAATCCAGACTGGCCATTTGCTGTGTAACTTGATTGACGCGAAGCAGTGGACGGGCAAGGCGCCTTGAGAAATATAAGGAAACCAGGGCCACAAGCAGCAATGCAACTATGGCAATATAAAGGTAATACTGGCGCATTACGCCGGCCGCCTCATTTACAGGCTGCAAGGAAGTCATGGCAAATAAATAAAAGGGAGCACCAGAGCTGTCTGTATGCCGGTTCACAATAATTTTGTAAGGAACATCATTTGTAGTGTAATCCATGACGGTGTTGTCCTGTTCAGGGAATTCATCATATAGCAGCTTGGCCTGAAAGGCTTTGATTTGTTCCAGAAATAAATGGTTCGTGTAACGGGATTCTGCCGCTCCAATGGGTGTTTGAAGTTTTGTTACTGTGCCGTACACAAGAATGCTCGGATAATGCTCCCGGTAGTCCGTCGCGCTTGTATAGCGGGATACAACTTCGTATTCCTTGAGGACGAAGGGAGTATTCTCCAGGTGGCTCTGATCCCATAGCTTGGAGGCTTCGCGGGCGATCCGCTGCGGTATAAACTGATTGTTAATCAGGAGGCCTTCTAGAGCGATGCGTTTCTCAGGCTGTACGAAAAACTCCTCTACAAGAGGATTGTCCTCTCTGAGTTCTTCTACATCCATCATAGTGTACATTGGGATAGTGAGTGTCGTACCCGACAGAGCCGGAGCTTCAGGTACATTCTCAAGCCTTACCTCGGCTTCAAAGTTGCCGGTATTGGACAGGTAACCCGCGGAGTTCAAACGGGCGAGCCAGGTGTTATGGGTTCGGTAAAACTGTTGTTCGGTTTCAAAGACTTTCTGGTCGTTGTCCGGATCTTCCCAAGGCTCTGTTGCAACGTTGTTAAGCGCACTCTGGACACCCGCAGATTTTTGATGGATATAGAACCGTTCAAAAAACAGGATTTGCCCGATAAAGAGACTCGCGAGGAGAAACAGGGACAAGCTGAGCGTGAGCAAAAAAAGTTTACTGACAATGCTTTTCCTCATGGGTTGTCCTCAAATTTATAACCTGAACGAATGACTGTTACAATATGACCGGCATGTTCTCCAAGCTTGGAACGCAGATTCCGGATATGGCTGCTCAGTGTCCGGTCATCGCCGGCAAATTCATAGCCCCAGATTTTAGTGATTAGCTGTTCCCTGGTGAAAATGATTCCTTTGCTGCTGAGCAGACAAGCTAAAATCTCAAACTCGGTATGGGTCAAGTTACAAGGAGTACCATTCACCGAAACACTTCTCGAAGGCACATGCAGCGTAACCGCTCCCCCGGACAATGTACCGCCCGAAGGGCGGCGTTGCTGGCCTTCCAGCAGCCGCTTTACCCGGGCCAACAAGATCGGAGGACTGCATGGTTTCACCACGTAATCGTCCGCCCCCAGCTCGAACCCCAATAGTGTATCATCTTCGTCAGACCGGGAAGTCAGCATCAGAACCGGCACGCTGGACGTTTTACGTATCCGCCGGCAAACCGACCATCCATCTACTTCAGGCAGCATAATGTCGAGTACAACCAGGTCGACCTCATGTTCCTGGAATAGAGCCAGCGCCTGCTTCCCGTCACCTGCCTCTAAGATCAGGTAGCCTTCATCCGTTAAATATTCCTTCATAATTTCCCGCAGGACCTGCTGGTCTTCCACTATCAAAATTGTTTTTGACATGACACCCTCCGCAACCCTTAAGCTAAGAACAATAGTAGCATGGAAATGATTTTCTACTCAACCATAGCCATTCGTTTAGTTGGATGCGTACCGGTGACAAATAGGGCTGGCTTTAAAAGGATTAAGCTAATGGACAAAATCATCCTAAAATATGTTATGTTCAAGATCTGATGTGAGGCTCCACCAAATATGTTGGGAAGGATGTAATCATGAAACTAAATCATCTTAATCTCACAGCTACTGATATCACAGCTAAAACGCATCTGGTTAGGAGCATGCCAAAGCCGTATTTAATTGTTGTTACCGGTAGGCCAGGTTCAGGTAAGACAACCTTTTCAAGAGAGCTTGGTAATGAGATTTTTATGCCGATAATCAGCCGCGATCAGATTAAGGAGGGGTACGTGCATACTTTCGGCAAGAGACATCACGAACTTCCTGAGGATGTCAATATAACGGCTACAGCAATCTTCTTTGAGACTCTCTCAGGTCTGATAACAAACCATGTGTCAGTAATTGCAGAAGCAGCTTTTCAACACAAAATATGGTCGTCCATGCTTGAACAGTTCATGGAAAAGGCACAAGTTTACATGTTGATTTGCAAGGTTGATGAAAAGGTCGCGCTCGACAGATTTGTCCGGCGGGGTCTCAACAACCCACTTCGAGAGTACTTCCATGGCGATAAGGAAGTTGATATGGCCAGAAAAGGAATTGAACTGACCGTGAGCACTTACGAAGAACCCCGAATCAATGTCCCTACATTCCATGTTAATACTTCAGGTATATACACCCCCTCCATTAAGGAACTAAGCAGTATATTTTTTGATAACTAGAATAGGAATTAACGGAGACTTTAGTTCAATAAACCAACAGGAGCCTGGGCTTTATATTGAAGAGAAGCAGCCGATCCTCAGCCCGGCTGCTTCTGTCTGTATGAGCTATAGCTGCCCGTTAATTCAATCCTTTGTATGCAATTCCGTCAATCATCAAAAGACAATCAGAGTCAAAAAAATCTGTCGTAGAAGTCATCCTAGCAGGGAATTTATCCTTCTCAAAATACTCGAAAAAAACCTGTTCCATTTCAGGTAAGTCCTTAATGTGCTTTAGGTATACATTCACCTTAACAACATTTCCCAGTGGTATATCAAGTTGATTAAGAGTCTCTTTTAAGTGTGAGAAAGTATTGTGAATCTGTTCTGTAAAGCTCTGTCCAAAACCCCGATGTAATCCGAGAAACACAGAGTCACCAGCCACAACAGCAGATGAATAACTAAATGGTGTTGAAATTCGATTTATCATATACATGAGCCTCCTATGTATTAAGTTCATTAATATTTTAGAACATACGTTCTTGGATGTAAATATTTACTTTTGTTGGATCTCTACGTCATCCTGCCCGTAAGCTTAATAAAGGCAACTGATCGATTTGACCAGCTGCCTTCTTTGTATATTCAAGCATCATTTCTTTTATTCCACTTAGACCAAACGGTTTCTTGCTGCTCCTATGCCGACGATAAAGAGCAAGACCGAAGCGCCAAGCAGAATGAACAGTGGCAGGTTCCAGCTATTTGTCGCATCATGCAGAAACCCTATGAGGGCAGGACCGGTTGCGGCAAGAAGATATCCGACCGATTGCGCCATGCCAGACAGTTCCGCTGCTTGATGGGCATTTTCAGTACGTAAACCAAAAAACATCATGGACAAACTAAAGGCGAAGCCACCACCAATCCCGAGTATTATAATCCACAACAGAATAATATTAGAGCTTCCGTATAAAAGTCCGAGCGTTCCCGTCAAAAGCAAAATAATTGTGATGACCACTAACAAACGTTGGTTAGACATGCGCCCGGCAATAACAGGGACAATAAAGGTAAATGGAAGCAACGCTAACTGCATGATCGAGAGGTACCATCCTGATTGGCTGGAGTCAATTCCCTGCTGCTTTAAAATTTCAGGCAACCAAGCGATCAACACATAGAAAACCATGGACTGTATACCCATAAACAAGGTTACTTGCCAGGCAAGAGGGGACCGCCAAACATTCACATCGTTGCTCGCGATAGGTTGGCTCGTCGTGGTTGCTGGCTTCGTTTGCTTTCTTAATTGGGGTAACCAACAGAGAAACGATACAAAGCTTAGAATCCCCCATATTCCCAATGCTCCCTGCCATTTCAGACCTGCGTTCACCGCTAGAGGTACACTGATTCCCGATGCGATTGCCCCAAATAAACTCATTGAAATGGAGTAAACACCTGTCATGGAGCCCATTTTAGTTGGAAAATCCCTTTTGATTACACTTGGCAATAATACATTACATACGGCAATTGCGAAACCCAGAATGGCTGTCCCAATATACAGATTGGCTGCACCAGATAAGGAACGTAATACAATGCCAGCAGTCAGAAAGATTAGGGCAATCAAAATGATACGTTCAACCCCATATCTCCGTCCTAATTTGGGTACTAAAGGCGATAATAAAGCAAAGGCAAGTAAAGGCAGCGTTGTTATCAGGCCTGCTAATGTATTCGAAATACGAACATCATCCCTTATGAGACTCACTAGAGGTCCCACTGAGGTTAAGGGAGCCCGTAAATTAGCTGCAATTACAATAATGCCGAGAATTATCAGTCCTATAGAAGATGGCACGGCCCTTTTATTTTGTTTGTTCGGCATTCTTCATTTCTCCTTCTTGAACTCATACTTATTATGCTGATTGAAAAAGTAAGAACAACATTCGCGCGAATACTAAAAGTATATTATAGTATATTATTTTTAACAATAATTAATTTAAAATATACTATTCTAAAAATAAAAAAATACAACTCTGAATTTCCGCCATGGAATTCGGAGTTGTATTTAATAAGCAGAATTTTCGGCTTTTAGAAACCATACTTTAAGGCTATATGAAGCACTGCTTCGCTATTCGTATAATTGGTATAAGAGTGAGGACAATCCGCACGAAAGCTGATCGTATCATACTGATTCAACGTGTAAATCTCTCCATCGACTTGAATTTCAATGGAGCCGGTCATTACTGTCGCAATTTCAGTTGTATTCACATGATGACCTTCAGGGTGATATGAGCTATTCGGTTGTAAGTAAGCCCGGCACATTTCAATATCGTTGCTTGTGTTTTTAAAGACTGGTTCAATAATCCAATTTTTTTGGTCATTAGAAAACCGCAGTCCTTCGCCTGCCCGATACAAACTGACAGGTTCTTCTGATTTCAACAAAGCTAATAGCGGTAAAGATATGGCTTTTGAAATTTTCCAGATAATCGACAAAGTTGGATTGGTATCACCGCGTTCGATATTCCCCAGAGTGAGCTTGCTTACACCCGTTAATTCCGCCAGGTCGTCTAAGCTCATGTTTTTTTCTTTTCTGTACTTTCTCAAGACACCGCCGATTTGTAATACAATTTGTTTAGCTTCATCGATTTCATTCATTTGATATTCACCTCAACGAAAAACAATTATAGCTAGTATACTGTTAATCCAGAGTCTTTTCCATACATATACCGCAAATACCAACAAGGCTCTCCAGCTGCATTTGGGTGGTACCCATGACATATCAACTAAATATTTCCTAATAAATCAGACATCTTCTTTTGACTTTCAGCCAGCCAAATCATTTCCTTTGCGAAGCGGGCTGGCGGTACGCTATGTTGATCCATGTTAGCATTGATCCACCATGTGCTTTCCATATACCACAGCAACTGTAATGAATTTGTTAAATAGCCTTCTATTACGTTCCGTTCCTCGCGGTACCCTTCCATAAACGCTGAAGCCAGGGAGACATCTAAATGATCATCTAAGGCACATGATATAACAGCACGAGCTACATCAAGTTGGGGATAGTCAAATTTTAGTCGATCAAAATCTAGAATTGCATTTAATCCGTTGCCATTAAATAAAAGATTATCCACCCAAAGGTCACGATGTGCCCATCCCGTTCGAAGGAAATCGAGTATAGCCATATCCATTTCTTCAGTAGCCTTAAATTGAGTTTCTATCTCAGCAAGCAGCTGAGGTTTACCGGCTTCCCTAGCCTTGTCCCAAACTGAGCGCCAATGGGCTAGACGCTCCTCACGGCTTGGAGGAATAAATTGCGGACTATTATTAATGCCAAGTGTCCCGTCATTTAATATTCGATGCATTTTTCCCGTTGCCCGGCCTAAATCATATATTTGATGGACATTGGCCCTGCCTGGTGGAATTAATATACCCTGGCAATATTCCATCACCATGAAGAGCTCGCCATTATCCGATTCAAGTAAAATACTTTCATTATGTGATAACAGTTTGGGACACGCCAGACCTTGTTCATACAACCTAATCTGCTGAGAGAATGCAAACAATAGTTCCGCCGGGTTAAATAATTTATATCTTTCTTTGTTGTATTGCTTAAGCAAAAACACTCCTGCATCAGTTGTAACTTTCCATTTTAAGTTTAACCAGCCTCGTTTTATTGAGGCAGTTTCGATTACACTCCAACCGAATAATCGATGAAGTGTTTTTATCAGGTCGTCCAAGATCATTTCCTCTGTTAATAGTGTCTTCATGGAGTCAGCTCCGGTATTTATAGTGTATATGTTAATATTCCTTATGGAGACTTATATAACCTCTTGAAATCAATCCATGTTTTTTAGTAATCCGGCAAGTACTTGCGTGAAGATACTGTAATCAAATAAAAACCAGTATTAGCAAGGCTTTCGCTACTACTGGCTTTCATATTTGTCTCAACCATATTCCCGAAAAAGTATCATTTATTGATCAAATCAATCTCAATTATAACCGTTACTCACTTTGTGAGTTGTAATTCATCTTGTCACTAAAAAAGCCTTATTTCGGCGATTTTGTAACGTAGTTTTGGCATGACTTGTAACGATCTTTGGCATAAGTGGTTGATTCCTGTAGCATCATTTGGCATTTATCGTTTAGATTTAGAGTAACACTTAATTTGATTGTAATTGCTGTTGACCTGCAAAACAATCAATGAAATTCCCCTCACCAAATAAACTTTTGGCTTCAGCAATGCTTTTCGAAGACATTTCAGACATAACAACAATAGCTAAATTATGCTTTGCTCGAGAGCATATAACATAAAACAAGTTTCTTGTTCTTGTCTGTATATCAAAATTGTTGGTAATAACTGCTCCTATATCCGGACGTCCCTCTAAGTACTTATTTAGACTATATGAATTCCAATCATTGTCATCTATAAAACATACTACATTGTTAAACTCTGCCCCTTTAGTTCCATGATTTGTGGAAAATGGAGAGGTATCTTTGACAGTTTTATGTAAGAGTCTAAATTGTATATATTCTAGTTCCATAAGATCTTCATAAAATGAGTCTTTTATAAATTCGTTATTAAATGCATCCTTTAATTTGTTGGAATACTCCAGTATTCGATTTTCATTAACAAAATCAAACACTTCAGAGATCTTACCTTTATCAGATAAAGAAATCAATTCCAATAATATTTTATTTAAGCTCAATTTATCTTGAATATTATTCAGCTCAAATGCTGTCTTTTTTAGTAGCAGTTGAACCTTATTACTCTGGTATAATTCAATAACTTCCTCAATATCAAATAAAAGATTTGCAAAGATGCAATCTCTATTAGATGCATTTTTAAGCAACATATCCTTGCTTTTTGCTCTTCTCGCTTTTGACAAGCTGTATTTAGAAAACAATCCCGGAAAGTAAGTTTCAAGTAATATTCTATTTATAATTTCACTTTTCTGACCCTTCTCAAACGACTGAACGATCGAATCATCAAATATTTCAAGCTCATTGAACTTTTTATTTTTTACGATACACTTATTAAAAGCATCAATAAATTCATCATCATTATTTTGTAAGCTCCCATTATCAATAGCTATTTGAATTTCTGTAGGAAGCATTTCAAAAATTATTTTTGATATCTGGCTAACATCTCGCTTATTTGAACGGAGCATATCTATAAAACCAGATTTAATTTGCCCCACTTTGTATGTTGCACTGTCGTCTTCATCATATAACTCATGTAATTCAATATAACCATTTTTTTTGGCAATCGCTTTAGTTACGAGGAATAGTTTCTTCATATTATCTGAAGCATCTATGGAAAAATCCAAACTAATACGTTCTTTAATAAATTTTTCAGTATCCAGCTCTCGATTATTAACATAGTAGAAATGGCTTTTCCCTTCTTTTTCAGTGCCCGAGGGTATTTGTTCCAAATTATCTGTTCGAATTCTATTAAGGAGTGATATAATCACATCTGAGGAACGATAATTTTCGCTCTTCAAAATAGGTTTCAATTTATGAAGATCCGCATCTACCCTCCCTACTGTCCCATTGTAAATCTGCTGATAATAGTCCCCAAATAATCCGAATAAAATGGTTGTAGATGGTTTTATATGTTCTAATAAGAGTTTAGCCACTGCTGACTTTGTATCTTGATACTCATCAATGAAGATTACCGGATAAGTATCTTGAATTATCTTTAATAACTTTTTGTTATTATTTATTATATTGATACTCAGTTCAAGCATTACATCATGCGAAATAATACCTTTTTTATAATTGGCGTTATCTTTATATTGAATTCT
Source organism: Paenibacillus sp. MMS20-IR301 (assembly GCF_032302195.1). Lineage (NCBI taxonomy): Bacteria > Bacillati > Bacillota > Bacilli > Caryophanales > Paenibacillaceae > Paenibacillus > Paenibacillus sp. MMS20-IR301. The sequence continues at coordinate 6,880,963 of NZ_CP135275.1, read as the reverse complement.
AGATTTCAGCTTCGTTAATGACTCAATTCGTTCTTGGTACTTTTCATTCTCGTCACGAGCATCCTTATATTTTTTGGTTGTTTCTTTTGATTTACTTAAAATTTCTAAATTCTTTTGAATTTTAGAGTTTATATACAAAAGTAGTTCTTGTTTAAGTTCTTTTTGGAATGGTTGTATTATCTGAGTCAATTTCATAATTCAGTTTGCTGAATAGCAAGACTGGGCCAAAAGCTGAGTTTGTTTTTTAAAAAAAGTTAGGCCACTTGCTGGGAGTTACTCAACTGCTTGTTCAACTTGTCTAGCGCAAACTTACTCAAATTGTAGGCCAATGTGCTGAGCTGGAAATCGACACTTGCCCGGACGCCGCGGTGACGTGTGCGTTTCATCCCAAAATACTCTTTGAGGTAGGCAAAAACACGTTCTACAGCCGTTCGTTTGTTATACAGTTGCGTAAAGCTCTCGCTCCCTCTTGCTGGGTAAGCGTGCTTTCGCAAATCGGTTTGAATTCGGATCTTAAACACTTTTTGGCAGCCGGATTCGGAAAATGGACAGTCTTTACACTGGTTCGGCCTGGTGTAACGCAGCGTTTCGTATTTGGCATCGAAACTGTCGTAACGGTAGGCGTGTCCCTGCGAGCACACAGGGGTGTAATCCTGGTTCATCCCCTCGGGCGGTTTTTTGTGGTGAATCATTTTAATAATAGGAAAAGCGCCTAAGGAATGAATCAACTGGTAAATGGCTGAACTGTCATACCCTTTGTCGCCCAAGATATGCTTTACGTTTAGCGAAGGGAACTTCAGAAGCAGGCCTTTGAGGAGAACAACCGCCATACGCTGGTCATTGGGATTCGCTGAACTCCATAAGCCACTAACAATATATTGACTGTCCGTATCAACCAGCAGATTTGCCTTGAACCCGTAATAACTGGTGAGTCGCCCCTTCGTATTTTTCTTGTCACAACGTGCGGCATGCCGGGGCAGCGCGGCCAACAGTTCGTCATAGGTGTAAGGCAACATTGCTTCAATGGTTTTCTGAAACGGTCCGAGGCTTTGTTCATAAGCTTCTTGTTCCTCCCGTCGGCATTCTCGTTCTGCATGCGATGGACGTCCACGCTTGGCGTAGGCAGGTTTCTTCGGTGGCCCGTTCACTACGGTGGGCTTCGGCTCCGGGAGTTCAAACTGGAGCTGCGGCTCTGCCACCGAAGCCTCACTTGGCTTTGGTGGACGGCGAGCGGCGCGGCGTTTCGCCGCAGCTTCGCTGAATTGGCAATCCCAAGCCTCCACAATAGAGGAATCCACGGCGAGATGTGTACCGCTAACAAACCCTTCCTCTAGGGCAGACAGGACCAACGAATCCTGCAGGTTCTCGAGCATTCCGGTTTGCTCTAGCGCATGAATCAAACGGGAATACGAGGCTTCACTCGGGATATTGTCGGAGCCGGTAAATCGGCACTGCGCCCGAAACTCTTCACTGTGCAAAAGACGCCAGACCAGAGAAGAAATAAACTCGATGTTCTCCATTTTGGCGATGAGCAATGAATAGATCATCGCAGGTACATTCAGTTTTTCGGGTCGGCCACGGTTACTCTTTTTCCGGAGGGTGTGCAGCACCTTGGAGAGATCTAAGTGCTCAAAAATATGGTTGTATTTATCTTCGGGGTTCATCTGGAACAATTCCTTAAAGGAAAACAGTTCTTCTTGTCGAATTGAATAGATAGGGATTACCTCTTTTCGTTCTCGGGTGGGTTTCGTCGCCTATAAATTCGAGAATGTGGGGAGGTACTCCTTTTTCTATGCTCAACAAAACCAGATATAGCAAGGGTTTTGAATTATGAAATTGACTCTTATCTTCCAAAGAAAATCATGAATGGTCTTAACCTCAACAATTTCATTTCCATTAATACGGCTAATTATTTCTTCTTTTGCAATATTAGTGTAAGTTATACAAGCCACTTTTCTATGTTGCTTTTGAAATTGTCTCTCTTTCTTCTGGATAATATACTCTAACGCTTTTACTAAGGTCCAAGTTTTCCCACTTCCAGCTCCAGCCTCAATGATAAAACTTTCGCTATTATCAATGCATTCGTATACCTGATCGACTACTCCGATGCTAGCCATGATAGCCCCTCCTCAATATATGAAGGAACGTTCCATTCCTTTAAATACATCAAATCAAATGCAAAATTAGATTTTTTATCATTTTTGTCTATATAATCATAAATTATATAAGAATTATTCCATATATCCTCTTCACTTGAAAAAGGACGAATAAGATTTGAAATACTGCTCATTAAGCCTTTATTATTAAAAATAAACTTAGCATTATCAATTATAAATGCCTCTTCAAAAGTTCTTCCGCACTTCACTTTATCAAGATCGTGCAGCACATTTTTCTGATAAGCAACAGAGATTTTAGCCTGTTCTTTTTTTACAGTGTGCTTTAGCAGATCGTCTATTGCCACACATCCAGGAATCCATTCCTTAAGCGTCGGGTTAGTTGTCACTAACTTAGAAAGCTGTTCCATAATCACCTCATTTTTTTTCAATCTTGTTTTCACACTACCATTCGAGTTTTTTTGAACAACCCCATCCTTTTTAACCTCTGAATTAATGCAACAGTCTATATCAGTAATAATTAAAGTTTTTACCTCTAAGAATTCAAGAAATTCTTTAAACTTATGCATATATGCTCCATTCACTTCAATTACCGATATATATTGTTCGGACAATATTTTAACCATAGGCTTTTGGGTTTGAAGGTATGTATCTACCTTTTCAAAAAACATTGGCATAAGCAATCTTTCGCAAAGTCCCTCAATCATCACAATTTTATCAGCAAAAAACATGTCACATTTCACCAAAGTTATGTATCTCTTTAAAAATTGAAGTGTATCAACATCATATTCATTATCTTCTTCATCTTTAATGCCAGTTTGATTACTAACAGAAAACTTCATCATATCTTTAACTGCTACGCACTTATTATTTCGTCTAAAGAAATATCTGATACTTTCAAAACTTGAGTTTGAAACAATATGTGATGAGTGAGTAGTAATTATAACCTGAGCATTAATTTTATTTACTTCCAAAAAATAATTAATTCTTTGTATAAGAATACTCTGTAGTTGAGGATGCATGTGTGCTTCTGGCTCCTCAACAAAGATTAAGTTTAGATCAGTCCCATTCTCTTGAATCATTGCCTTAAAACTAAGTATTTCAGATATGATATAAATTAAATTACTATATCCAAGGCCATTATATTTTTCAGGTAACATGTGGTCACTATCTTTATAGAAAAGCCTAATACTTTGAAATAAATTTGTTACAGTCATATTTGCTTTCAACGTAAGCTCTGAATCCTGTAAATTTGGATACCCAAAAGTAGCATAAGAGCTAATATATTCTCTAAAAAAATCGTCCAATTTTTTATCAATGCCACTATTAGCATTAATAATTTCTTCATTTAAAGCATTTAATTCTAATTCCTGGTCTTCTTTATTTTCTGATTTTATTGACCTATTTCGATATTCCCTTTGAAACACAGAGGATAATTTTGTGCTACTTTTAGAATTCCCATCATCAACTTCTCTTTGTGCAGTAATAAAAGTTGTTCCAATAATTTTCTTTATATCTGTAATATTGATGACTGAAGTGTCTACATTCCTATCGTATGGGCGAACCACAAACTTAAAGTAACTCTCAAATATCTTTTCTACATGTTCAATAATATCCTTCTGATTATTTTTAATTTTCAACTTATGAAGTTGTTGAAAAAAAATTTCTGGTTGTTCCAGTGCATACGAAAATAAAATCTTTAATTGGTTTGAATCATCTAAGGATGTTAGTAATGGTCTAATATTACTCCAATTATCCTGATCGCTATATTCAATAGTTAACAACATTTCAATTGAAAGGTTATCTAAAGGGCAGTTTTTAAAAAAATCTTCTTCAGTTTCTTGTTCTTTAGACTCGCAATAATTCTGATACATTTTTCTAAATTCAGAATGGGAGTTTGAGGAAAAATCGGACCATTCAAACTTACCGTTTTGCCTTAGGAACATATTAAAAATGTTTGTAAAGGAGGTTTTCCCAGAATTGTTTTTCCCCACAATTAATGTAGTTTTCGGGTCAATTTGAACATTATTAATACCACTTAAGTCTTGCAATAGTCGATAATTTTTAATCTCCACATTCACTAATCTCATTGCTTGCCTCCACCTTTAAAATGATTTATTAAATTTACATTCTTTAAATTAAGATTTGAGATTATTCTCTCCAAAAATCTAAAAATGGAGCCATCAATTTCTTATTAAGTTCTTCTTTTCTTAATTCATCATTATCTCTGAGAGGTAGCTGATGGATTCTTTTTTCATGTAATTCTATTAGCTCCGATGGGATACCTTCGCATTTCTTATATTTATTAATAAGCTGAATCCTTAAATCATCAAAAATAGATATATCGTATAGTTTGAAAATATCAACTGTTCCAAATTTTAAATCATCAACAAAAACTTTCTTTTTATCTTCAGATAGATTTTTGTAAACGCTAGGATTAATCCACCAATCATCTGAACAAGCCATTACTTTCTCTATTAAATCCAACATATTCAAATCATTTGCAAGATAATGCAAATAATAATCATTATCTGCAAAAAGTGATTTGTGTTTGTCAAACATGATAATAAAGTCTGAATGCTCTTTATAAGGAATACAGATCAAAAACAATTCTTCTTCTTTTCCTTTGGGTCTTATGTATGAAATTTTTGTACTTATTGCAACTGGGATCTGATAGTTAACCATTCGATGAATAATAACTAAATCAGCCTGATTAGATTTGTTTATATGCTTCTTTAAATCCTGATTCATAATACCATCTATAATCAAATATTCATCTTCACCGAATACCGCTGAATCTAATTCATACCTATTTAAAACGTCTAATACTTCAACGCAATACATTATTAATTTTTTTATTCTTTTCTCGTTATTCTGTTCAGCATTTTTTTTCGCCTGCTCTACTATTTCTTTTATAGATTTATTCTCAAGAATTTTATTCTCTAAACCTTCATAAAATTGTGGAGCAATTTGATATTATATAACTCAACGTACGATATGCTTGAAGAAACACATCTTTTTCAGTTTTAATCCCTTCCTTATCTAGGCTTGAGAAAATATCATCATGTTGCTTACAAAACCCTTTAAATGTTGAAGCGTCATTTATCCCTTTTTCTCCTATACTTATTTCTTTATCTGGGTATATTCTCTTTGATTTAACAGAAAATAAAATTCCATCTTCAGCAATCTGACTTAATGATTTTTTTTTGGATATAGCGTGAGAAGATATTGCATGCTCATTACATCCTGGAAACATGCAAGTTGCATGCTTATTATTAAAATACTTTTTAACATTACCTTCCACGGCATTATCAAATTCAAGTGCATTATTATTAGGTCTCACTGATTCAATTCTCCTTTAACTAATTTCTGTGAGGCTTTGGGATTTTCATAGTACTCTCCAAATTCCTAATGGTGTAGAAGAGACTTTTGCACTAAGTCATTTTTTGATAGATTATTTACATAAACGAAGACTGTATAATCTGAAGCCCCATAAATATAGCTATCACTAACAATATTAATTTTCATTTACCCTCTGACATTATGTATAATCCCTCAATATAAATGTATGCCTTACTTCATTCCACATTATCTCACATTTTATTCCTTTTATCTTCAAAATATTACAAACAAATGATACATTAAATCTATTAATGTTTCTCAAAGAAAGGATGGTAAAATGGCAACTATATTCCTTACATTACCTCCAATTTTTCAAGTAGATACAACGATTAGTAATAACAAAGTTAAACAACTCCTATTACCAGAAGAAACCGATACTTTTCCTTACCAGGACTATAAGCAAGATAGGGCTATTGGATATGTTTTACAATATCAAGACATCAAAAGTATATTATTACTAAAAAACAATGCAAGAATACCAGAACAATTTGCATATGTCATAAAACTAAATGGAGATCTCTTAGATAACGCACAACTCAAATGGATAAAACATCCCTTACTTAGGGAGTTAACGATCCCACTAGAACAAATTCAAGAAACTGTTTTAGGCTCTTGGATAAACTCGTTTAATTTTAAATATGAAATCACACGTGAACAGGAAGTCATACAGGATGGACTTAGAACCCCGCAAGTCGGAGCAATTCACTCTGTTTTATCACATTGGATTCTTTCCGATAAGCCCGCTTCCGTAGTTATGCCTACAGGCACTGGTAAAACTGAAACAATGATTAGTTTACTAGTTTCTAAACAATGCAAGAAGCTCTTAATAGTAGTCCCTACAGATCCTCTTAGAACACAAATTTCTAATAAGTTTATATCTTTTGGCGTTTTAAAAAAGTTCGGTGTTATTGGTGAAGGTGCACTTTACCCAGTGGTAGGACTTATGCTACACAAACCTAAGACTAGTGAGGATATTGACAATCTTTTTAACGTTTGTAACGTTGTAGTGACGACAATGAGTATTGTAGGAGGGCTCTCTAGAGAGCTACAGTTAAAAATAGCCGGTCGCTGTTCTCATCTTTTTATTGACGAAGCGCATCATATCGCTGCTCCTACTTGGGCTTCTTTCCGCGATAAATTTATTGATAAGAATATTATTCAGTTTACAGCCACTCCTTTTAGAAATGACGGTAAGCACTTAGATGGAAAAATAATTTTCAACTTCCCTTTAGAAAAGGCACAGAATGAGGGGTATTTTAAAAAAATCAACTTTCTTCCTATCTTACAATTCTCAGAAGAATTGTCTGATAGATCCATTGCCCAAGTTTCAGTAAATAAACTAAGAGAAGATCTTGAACAAGGTTTCGATCATATATTAATGGCCAGAGTTAACAGCATCAGTAGAACATTTGAAATCTCCCCTCTTTATAATGAATATCCGGAGTTTAATCCTGTAGTAATTCATAGTCAGTTACGCCCAAGCGAAAAGAAAGAAGCACTAGAAAAAGTCTTTTCCAGGCAATCAAGAATTATAATTTGTGTTGATATGCTCGGAGAAGGTTTTGACCTTCCACAACTTAAGATTGCTGCAATGCATGACATCCACAAAAGCCTGGGGATCACGCTACAGTTTACTGGCCGTTTTACACGTACAGCTAAAGATATAGGGGAAGCTTCCATGATTGCTAATATTGCTTTTCAAGAAGTAAACGATCAGATTAAAACTCTGTATAGTGAAGATGCTGACTGGAATGTGTTGCTGAAAAATTCTAGCACTGGAGCAATAAGAACTGTTGTTGAGCAATCTGAATTCCTAAGTGGGTTTCAAACGGGGCTTATAGAGGAAATTCCTATTCAAAATATTTATCCAAAAATGAGTACTGTTTCATACAAAACAAATAGCCATGCTTGGCAACCTGACAGAATTCTTGAAATTTTCCCTAAAAGCCAAGAGGTCCTCTATACTATCCATAATGAACGTAAAATCTTGGTTGCTGTAATAAAAAATATAATCCCTGTCAGTTGGGGGGATATTCGTGAGATTTACAATATTTCGTGGGATATCTATATTGTATATTTCGATATCACCAAAGGATTACTTTTCATAAATAGCACAATTAAAGGCACTCATCAACAATTAGCTGAAGTGATAACTAAGAATGCTGAAATAATAAAAGGAGAGGACATTTTTAAAACTTTCCATGGGCTTAACAGAATTATATTGCAAAATGTAGGACTTAACGATGCCTTTCATGGACCGATAAGTTTCCGAATGTACACCGGGGTAGATATTGCACAAGGATTATCTGATGCCCAAAAAAGAAATACTTTTAAGTCTAATATCTTTGGTCTAGGATTCGAAAACGGTGAGAAGACTAGCATTGGGTGTTCTTACAGAGGTAAGATATGGTCCAGAAAGATTGCTACGATTTCTGATTGGTGCGATTGGTGTGATGCAGTAGGAACAAAGATAACTGATGAATCAATAAATGTAGATGATCTTCTAGCTGGCGTTCTTAAACCCATAATAATTAGAGAAAGACCAAACCTTATGCCAATTACGATCGAGTGGCCTACATCTTTTGCTATTGATAGCGAATCATTGATTCACATCGAAGTAAATGGAACTAACTATCCATTATATGAGTGTGAGCTACAACTTGAAACTCCTTCCCTAGAAGGAAACATAAAATTCAAGCTTGTAACACCTAACTATCAAGGAGAATTAGAACTCCATTTCGACCCCACAATAGAAGAGGGTAGAAACTACCGTTACATTCAGAGTAACCGATCGAATATTGAAATAAAAAAAGGTGGGACAAAGAAAAGCATTACAACTTGGTTTTATGAAGAAGCACCTATTATTCGTTTTCACAATGGTTCATTTCTGGCTAACAATTATTTTGTTAATCCAAACAGGGCTAACTATCTTCCCTATAACTCTGATTATATTAACGGATGGAATTGGAATAATACTGATATTACAAAAGAATCACAAAATGAAGTGAAAAGACCCGACTCTATTCAATATGCTTTGATCCAAAAGCTATTAGCAGAAGGAATTTACGATATAATTTTCGATGATGATAGTTCTGGAGAAGCAGCAGATGTTGTCACTATAAGGGTGGCAGATGAGAAAATTTATATTCAATTTTACCACTGCAAATATTCACATGGTTCTTCCCCAGGTGCCAGAGTTTCCGATCTTTATGAAGTTTGTGGACAAGCTCAAAAAAGCATCCGATGGAAAGACGATATATACGCTTTACTAAAACATTTAGAACGTCGAGAAGGAATGCGACTTAGAAGTGGAAGAGCTTCCCGATTTGAACTAGGTGAACTCAAAAAACTTAATGAACTCAAGAAAATGGCAAAGTTTTACCCATTTCATTTAAGTATATATATCGTTCAACCGGGATTGTCAAAAGCAATAGTTAGTCAAGAGCAATTAGAAATTCTTAGTGCAACTAATAACTATCTAAGAGAAACTTACAACATAGTGCTTCAAGTCATATCAAGTAATTAAGTTAAAAAGATAATTCGATGTAACTTATCTTTTAACCTGTTAAACAACTTGGAAGGATGGTATTCCGCCCTCCTTCCAAGTTGTTAGTATAAAGCTTTTCTACTTGTTTAATTGCAATAACATTACTCTTTGATAAAATATTTACGCTTCAATTAAATTGGAGAAAGTTTTGAGATCACAATCAGAATCCTCAATAAGCTTTATAATATACGGGTTACTATAAACAGCTTTTTCTTTTTTTATATTCATTTCCTTACATATTATCTTTCTGGATATATGTTTTCCAGCAACCCTGCATTCTTTAATTACCACTCTGACGGGTTTATTTGGAGTGGATACCCCGCTGCCGCATCCCCTCAAACAGCAGAATCGTTGCCGCCATCGCCGCATTCAGCGACTCCGCCCGGCCGGCCATCGGGATGATGATGCTCTTGTCGACCAGCGCTGCGGTCTGCGGCGAGATGCCTTTGCCTTCGCTGCCGATCAGCAGCCACTGGCTGCCGCGGAAGTCATGGGTGTAGCAGGAATCCTCACCGCTCAGCGAAGTGCTGACCAGCAGCGCGCCCCGTTCCCGCGCCTGCGGCAGAATCGCACCGAGATCCCCCTCCACTACCGGGAGATGGAACATCGAGCCCATCGTGGACCGGATGGTCTTCGGGTTAAACAGATCGGCGCAGCCCTGGCCGAGGATGACGCCGTCTGCGCCTGAAGCATCCGCGCTGCGGATAATCGTCCCCACGTTGCCCGGGTCCTGGACGCCGTCCAGCACAATCACGAGACTATCCGGCTTCGCCAGGATCGCTTCAACGCCCTGCTGTTCCTTGCGCACAATGGCAAAGACCGGCTGCGGCGTATTCGTGCTGCTGCACTTCGCAATTACCGCCGCCGACACGCCGATGACCTCCATCCCCTGCACGGCCTGCAGCAGGGGCTTCAGCTCCGCCGGCATGCCTTTATCAAGGTCAAAAGCCAGGCATTCCACATCCGCTTCCGCCAGCAGCGCCTCCTGCACCAGATGAATGCCTTCCACGATATATTTACCGGACTTGTCGCGGTGCTTCTTCTCCTGCAGCCCGGACCATTCCTTCACCCGCGTATTCTGCGGCGATATAATTTCCATGAGCTCCTACCTTTCTGTTGCTTGCAGATTCCTGATCTTAAATATGCTAAACCAACCGGGCGACTTAACTGTAGTTAGTACAACTAAAAACAGCCTTTCCGCAGCAAATCCCTTTTAACTGCAGTCTGTACAACTAAAAGTAGCGGTTGGAGTAAATTTTCGCCATTAGTGTGATTTTAGTTGTACCAAGTACATCTATTTTCAAATAAAAGATTAATCCATTTAAAATAACTGCACAAAATACAATTAGCCGCACCGTACATGTATCTGTCCCTATATCTGTACTCACTCATACTTCCCCTATTGATAAGCCAGCTCCAGCTTCGTCAGATTGTCCTTCCGTCCGACAATGACGAGTACATCGCCTTCAGTCAGCCGGTCCTCCGCCCTCGGGGAGATATTCATCTCTTCGCCCCGGCGGATCGCCATGACATTGCAGCCGTATTTGGCGCGGATGTTAAGCTCGATCAGGTTTTTGCCGAGCATCTGCCCGGACACCTTCATATCGAGAATGCTGTAATCCGGCGACAGCTCGATATAGTCGAGAATGTTCGGCGAGGCCAGATGATGCGCCACCCGGTTCCCCATATCCCGCTCAGGGTAGATTACCTTATCGGCCCCGATTTTACCCAGTACCTTGCCGTGCAGCTCATTCTTGGCCTTGGCCAGAATCGCCGGCACGCCAAGATCCTTCAGGATCAGCGTGGTCAGAATGCTGGCCTGAATATCCTCACCGATCGCTACAACCACCACATCGAAGTTGCGGATGCCAAGCGCCCGCAGCGCCTCTTCATCGGTGGAATCCGCGGATACCGCGTGGGTTACAATATTCGAGATTTCCTGGGTCCGCTGCTCGTCCGCATCGATGGCCAGCACATCGAACCCCATGCCGCTGAGCGCCTTGGCTACACTTGAGCCGAAACGTCCCATTCCGATGACGGCATATTGTTTTTTTGCCATTATAATTGTACCTCCCGCCCGTACTTCTGCATCTTCAACAGTATAGCATAAGCCGTTCCAAACTTGAATTTTCCGCCCGGGTACAGGGCATCTTATAACGAGAATGCTAACCAAACTAAGCACATGCTTCCGAAGCCAGTTTTGCGAAGTCGGTTCAGGATGCTTATGCTAACAAAACTTACAGGAGGTTAACCATGCCGGTTACTATTGATTTGCGCCAGGCCATCATTCACAAGGTGCACGGCCAGACGGAAGAGGGGCTGCGGGAGGTGATTGAGAATTCCGTGGACGGGCCGGAAGCCGCGCTTCCCGGTCTTGGCGTCGTGTTCGAAATGATCTGGAAGGATCTCGACCCTGCCAAGCAGGACCGTGTCCTCTCGATGCTCCACCGCCATCTGGACGGGCTCACCCCGGGGTCAATCACCACCTGAAGCCGCTCCTTCCGCCAAAAACCTCCGACATCCGCCGTGCAGCTGCACGCGGAAGCGGAGGTTTTTTATAAACGGTCAGTCAATAAGCTGTCAGCTCATCCTACATCAATGGTACATTTCAAGGCGCGGTTTCCAGGAATTTCGCAGTAGGGTTCTTCTCCATCGCGGTCCGCATGGCGTATTCGTTCTCGAACAGCACCACATAATTGCCCTTCTTATCGGTAACCAGCGTGGAGTTAATCCGGAACTTGCTGGCATCCGGTTTGTTCTCATCCACAATCCAGCGTGCGAACTGGTAGCTCATCCGCTGCAGCTGGACATCTACGCCGTACTCGCCCTTCATCCGGTATTCGAATACTTCGAACTGCAGCTGTCCGACGACACCCAGCAGGATATCATCGAAGTTCACCGTACGGAACACCTGGATCATGCCCTCTTCGGTCAGCTGGTCGATTCCCTTCTGGAACTGCTTCGATTTCAGTGCATTCTTAATGCTCACTTTGGAGAAAATCTCCGGCGAGAACGTCGGCAGCTCATCGAACTCAATATCCCCTGCCTGGCTCAGCGTGTCGCCAATCCGGAAAATCCCCGGATCGAACAGGCCGATAATATCGCCCGGATACGCTTCTTCGACAATATCCCGGTCCTGGGCCAGGAACTGCTGCGGCTGGGACAGCTTGATGTCTTTGCCGGCCCGCACATGCTTCACGCTCATGCCGCGCTCGAACTTGCCGGACACGATGCGCAGGAAGGCAATACGGTCGCGGTGCGCCGGGTTCATGTTGGCCTGGATTTTGAACACATAGCCGGTGAATTTCTCATTCGTCGGTTCAATCTGACCCTCTGTGCTGCGGCGCGGCTCAGGCTTCGGTGCAAGCTCCAGGAAGTTATCGAGGAAGGTCTGCACGCCGAAGTTGTTAATCGCACTGCCGAAGAAGACCGGAGTAATCTCGCCGCGCATCACCTTGTCATAGTCAAAAGGATCACCAGCTACATCCAGCAGCTCCAAATCAGCGCAAAGCTGATCATGCAGATATTCGCCGGCCATCTCGCGGATAACCGGGTCACGGTAGCTTTCTACCTTCTGCACCTTAATTACGGAATGGTCGTCACCCTGGAACAGCTCCACCTGATTCTTCATCCGGTCGTATACGCCGCACAGCTCACGGCCCATGCCAATCGGCCAGTTCATCGGCACCGAGCGGATGCCCAGTACATTCTCCAGCTCTTCCATCAATTCAAACGGGCTGCGGCCTTCGCGGTCCAGCTTGTTGATGAAGGTGAAGATTGGAATGCCGCGCTTCGCGCAGACCTGGAACAGCTTGATTGTCTGTGCTTCCACACCCTTCGCTACGTCAATCAGCATGACCGCGCTGTCGGCTGCAGTTAATGTGCGGTACGTGTCCTCACTGAAGTCCTGGTGACCCGGAGTATCCAGAATGTTCACCCTGTGATCCAGATAATCAAACTGCATGACGGAGGAAGTAACCGAGATTCCGCGCTGCTTCTCAATTTCCATCCAGTCACTTGTCGCATGCTTGCTTGCCTTACGGGCTTTTACGGTTCCTGCCAGGCGGATAGCGCCCCCGAAGAGCAGCAGTTTCTCAGTCAATGTTGTTTTACCCGCATCCGGGTGGGAAATAATCGCAAAGGTTCTGCGTTTGTCTACTTCTTGCTGGAGCTTATGATCCGGTGCCTTATTCATTGCACATATCCCTTCATATATAAATTCATGCTTCTGCTTCAATTGCCGGAATTCATCAAATCGGTGCACTATTCATTCGTTCAAATCCTTTCACGGGAGAGAATTCATATTTACGCGTTAGAATTACGTTGTATAGGATAAGTTATGGCTTTATTTTGAAAGCATCCTTTTTAGTATAGCAAAATCCGGCAGACATTATCTACAAAAAAGCTCGGTCCGGCAAATTTCTTAAGCAGATCTCCACTCTTACCAAAAAGATCCCCCCGCATTCCTAATGCAGGAGGATCTTATCTCAGTCCTATTCAAATGGTTAGCGGTTAACCTGCCAGACCACATTGTCTTCATCCTGGCCGTTGACCGGCCACCAGTGGAAGCCTTCATCTGCAAGCAGCTGATCAGCTTCAACCGGACCCCAGGAGCCGGCAGGATAGGAAGCCAGATCGCTGTTATCTTCCTTCCACGCTTTGGCAATCCGGTCCACAAAGGACCAGGCCGAGGACACTTCATCCCAGCGGGTGAAGTAGGTTGAATCTCCGCGTGCCGCATCATGGAGCAGACGCTCATAAGCTTCCGGCGAGTTAATCCCGATCATGCAGCTTTGGCAAAAGTCCATGGCGAGCGGCTGAATCTCTGATTCCGAGCCCGGCTTCTTGGCATTGATCTTCACATAGATGCCTTCCATCGGATTCACGCGGATCACGAGCAGATTCGGCTCCAGCTTATGCTTTTGGCCTAAGTAGACGTTGGTCGGCATTCCCTTGAACTCTACAACGACTTCCGTTGTCTTCACAGGCAGACGCTTACCGGTACGGATATAGAACGGAACTCCGGCCCAGCGGAAGTTATCTACGAATACACGGGCAGCAAAATAGGTTTCGGTGTTCGATTCCGGGTCCACCTTGTCTTCCTGGCGGTAAGCCGGAAGGGTCTTGCCTTTATAGAGGCCTTGAGTGTATTGACCGCGGACTACGTTCTCACGCACTTCTTCAGCAGAAGCATAAGGACGCAGCGAACGCAGCACCTTCACCTTCTCATCACGGATATCTTCAGCCAGCAGACGGCTTGGCGGCTCCATTGCAATCATCGTCAGCAGCTGTAAAATATGGTTCTGGCCCATATCGCGCAGCGCTCCGGCATGATCGTAATATCCGCCCCGCTCTTCAACGCCTACGGTTTCACCGAGCGTAATCTGAATGTTGGCGATATGCTTGTTGTTCCACAGCGGCTCGAAGAACGCATTCGCGAAGCGGATGACTTCGATGTTCTGGACCATTTCCTTGCCCAGATAGTGGTCAATCCGGTAAATCTCTTCTTCCTTGAACACCTGGCGGATCTGCTCATTCAGCTCTTCAGCCGATTCCAGGTTATAGCCGAACGGCTTCTCGATGACGAGACGGTTCCAGCCGCGGGACTGCAGCATGCCGCCAGCCTTCAGGTTGAAGGAGACGCTGCCGAACAGCTCCGGTGCTAGCGCCAGATAGAACAGGCGGTTGCCGGGAATCTGGAATTTCTCTTCAAGTGCTTCTGTCTGGGCGTTCAGCTCACGGAAGCCGTCAATATTATTGATGTCGAGCGACTTGTATTCAAAATGCTGGACGAATTCGTTCCATTCAGCTGTATCTCCAGCCTGGTAGCGGCAGAACTCGCGGATCGATTCCTTCACATCTTCCCGGAATTCATCCTGGGTACGGGGACGCCGAGCCACGCCAATTACCGCAAAATCATGGGTCAGCTTGCCTTCACGGTACAAACTGTAAATCGCCGGGAAAAGCTTACGCCGGGCTAGATCTCCGGTTGCCCCAAAGATAAAGAATACAGCACCGGGTGTGTGCAGTGCATCAAGGGTTTGATTTTCAGCCATGGCTCCTCATCTCTCTGTATGTAATATAGTTGAAATTCATTCTCAACGCCATCTATTCAATAAAACACGCAAGACGGCGTGATGTCATTTTATCATACTTGCCTTAAGGATGCTATCACATTCCTGACAGTTTTTCTCGGGATTTCGCAATTTTCCATTACTCTTTCTTATACCTGCAATTGCTCCCGCTTATACTACCGATATTATACCCTCACGCCAAAAGCTCCGCAACGTGGAGCAGAATGCAGAGCTGTACATTTGGCTATCTACACGTGAATTTGAGCATTAGTTATATTATAAGCTCCGGAACCTATGCCCGGCTGCTCTCAGTATTCTATCGTGATTAACGGAAGCCCAATCGTCACGCGGTTGGTGTCGTCGTTTCCGTTCCGGTGCACGGCCAGTTGAAGCGCAAGACTATGCTCGTCGCTGCTCACTGTACGGGCCAGGCCGGGTACACTGTACGAACGGCTGGAGGTGGTGTCGTCTTCGTAGTTCTCCTCTGCCTGCAGGCCGGGAAGCTGCGCGGACAACACCTGCTCTGTAGCAAGGAGCGCAGCCTGTGGCCCGCCGCTCTCCCTTGCCGGGGCCTGCAGCGAGGCGTTCCACTCTGCAGCGATTCCGGCCTCACGCATTGCCGCTCCGGCGGCCGCTGCTGCAGCCGGGAGCTCCGGCGAGCCCGCCAGGTCCGCCGTCTCAAAGGTAACGATGCTGTAGCTGCGCCCGCCGCCCAGCTCGCTCCAGAACAGGGAGACCTGCGTAGCTCTGCCGAGCGCCGCAGAGGCCCGCGAGGTCATATGCCCGTCTTCGTCTGTGCGGCTGACCTCTCCCAGGCCAAGCCGTGCAGCGAGCCGCTGCACGGCCGCTTCCGCGTCAGGCTCGCCGCTGTACTCGCCCTGCCACTTCAGCACCAGTCGCTGCGGCGCTCCTGGTGCCGCAGCCGCGCTGCCTAACTCACTCAGCAGCGCGAAGGAATCGCGCATTGCTCCGGATGAAGCAGCAGCGCGGGTACCCTCAGCTCCGGCAACGGGAGTCTGACCGGCTGCAGCAGCACCGCTTCCGCCTCCGGCAGCCCCGGCGCTGCGGAACCCGCTCAGCAGCGCCGCTGCCACACATACTGCTGCAATCAGCAGTGTCCCCTTGCTTCGTCTTCCGTTTGCCATCCTGCATCATCTCCCTCTCTGAATCCGTTCTAGTAATCTACTAGACAGGATAACCAGTTTCAGAGGATGCTATACAATAAGCATACAAAAAACACCCTCAAGCCCTTCCCCGGCTCTAAGCCTCTGAGGAGAATTCTTGAAGGTGCTGCTCTGCTGCCCTGGCGTTATTCCGCCAGCCCGTTCTTATATGCATAAATAGCTGCCTGGGTCCGGTCTTCGACGCCCAGCTTGGCAAGAATATTCGTGACATGGAATTTCACCGTCTTGATTCCGATAATTAACTGATCGGCAATATCCTGATTGGATTTGCCCTGGGCCAGCAGCTTCAGCACTTCCATTTCCCGTTCAGTAAGCTCTTTGTAGGCCGGGGCTTCACCCTTGGCATTCGAGCGGAACCGGTTCATCATTTTGGAGGCCACCTGTGATTCAAGCACGGACTGGCCCCTGGCGGCAGCACGGATTGCATCCGCGACTTCACTGGCCCGCGAGGTTTTGAGCAGATAGCTGAATGCCCCTGCTTCAATAACCGGATACATCTTCTCATCATCCAGATAGCTGGTCAGTACAATGACTTTGCAGTCTGGGTACAGCTTCAGCAGCTGCCTTGTCGTCTCGATTCCGTCCATACCGTCCATAACGAGATCCATCAGCACCACATCCGGGTTATACTCCTGCGCCAGCCGGATGCCTTCCTCGCCGCTTCCGGCTTCACCTACAACTTCAATTCCATCTTCGGTGCCAAGCACCGCAGCAAGTCCGATCCGGACCATTTCATGATCGTCCACAAGCAGGACCTTAATTGCTTCCGCTTCCTCCATCTCCATGGCTACCCTTGCCTCCTATTCATTAACTACCGGTACAGTAATCTCAATCCGCATACCTTTACCCGGAGCGGTAATGAACTGGATCGAGCCGCCGA
Organism: Paenibacillus sp. MMS20-IR301; assembly: GCF_032302195.1. Taxonomy (NCBI): domain Bacteria; kingdom Bacillati; phylum Bacillota; class Bacilli; order Caryophanales; family Paenibacillaceae; genus Paenibacillus; species Paenibacillus sp. MMS20-IR301. The sequence goes on along the minus strand of NZ_CP135275.1, from coordinate 6,863,762 downwards.
TCTCCGTAATCCGCTCCTGCATATTCGAAAGCCCATAGGATGTCTGCTTGCTCTCATCCATCTCGAAGCCAATCCCGTCATCTCGCAGCGTCAGCCGGACTGTCTCACCCCGGCGGTGCAGCCGGATCTCCATCTTCTCCGCCTTGGCATGGCGCAGCGTATTCGAAATCGCTTCCTGCACAATGCGGAACAAATGATTCTCCACGCCCTTCAGCAGCTGCACGCCCGGGTCCATCTCGAACACGATATCGATCGGGACTTTGATCTTCAGCTCCTTGATCAGCTCCTGCAAACCCTGCTCCAGCCCTTTGCCTTCCAGATATACCGGCCTGAGATGCAGCAGCAGCGCACGCATCTCCGACTGGGCTACCGCGGACATTTCCTCAATCAGCGCAATTTGCCGCTGCGCCTTGTCGAAATCCTTCTCCAGCGTCCGGCCCACAGCCGTGGCTGTCATCGAGATCGCGAACAGCTGCTGCGATACCGCATCATGCAGCTCACGCGCCAGCCGCTGCCGTTCCTCAATAATCGCCGTTCCCCTTGCCTGCTCGGCAAGCTTAGCATTATTGGTCGAGAGCCGCTGCAGCGAATTCACCTGATTCTCCCACTTGCCGCTGATCCGGCTGAGCTGTTCTCCAAGCCGGCCCAGCTCATCACTGCCAAGGTCAGGAATAGCCGGAGTAAGATTCCCCTTCTCCCAGGCCACCAGTGTGGACCGCAGCAGCTCCAGCTTGCGCTTGCTGCGGAAGCCCTGATAGAAGCCGTATCCTACGCCGAAGGCTACCGGCAGCAGAATAAGCGTCAGGACCGTTCTCAGACCGATCCGCCAATTCTCAAACGGCTGTAAAAATCCATATGTATACAAAATGTAGGTAGTAACGAGCAGCATGACCAAAGAGAACAGAGCCCCCTCACCCATACTGCGCGTAACCATATTGCTGCTTTTTTTACCCAAGCCGGGAGCCCTCCTTTCTCTCTTCCCCTCCGAGCATACCTCTTAAGGTATCTGCACGTCCAGATCCCCCATCAGATATGAAATGTTAAATTTCACTTTATGCTCGCAGCTGTCGTAATTCGGGGATTTCCAGTTCAGCCGGTTCAGCATCCCCGTATCGCGGTGGCCGCCGGATTCAATCGAGCCGAACAGTACAAACGCTTCAATCTCCACCCCGTAATCCTCTGACAGATGAATATCCACATCACCAAAAATCCCCTGGAACAGCAGAATCGTCTCACGGTCCTCCGCCATCGCCAGCGACAGATCCACGTCGGCTTCACCCAATACATGCCAGGCACTCAGACTGCGCATTACCCACGGGGACAAATCCCAGTCGAATCTGGAAGAAAAGCTTTGCTTCTGCACAAACCCGGCCTTGCGCTGCATTCTTTTGGATTTGACGAAGAACATCCCAAGCGAGATCAGGCAGATGCCGAGCACCAGCAGCAGATGATCCAGCAGCAGTAACACTGCGCCGACCCCCATCAGTTTATAGCCTTGTTTCACATTGCCCGATGTCGTCCGGTAAATCCCCAGGAGCAGGAACAGGAGCGCGACAACGGAGAAAAAGCCGATCCATTTGCCAAATATCATCAAGCAGCCCACACCAATCAGTCCGATGGCAATCAAACGGTTCCGTCTTTCCATTACGCACGCACCTCCTGTCTACATTACTAACCGCATCCGCAAAACAGCCCCACAAAGTGGGGCTTTAGCTCCGAGGATTACTCAGGTACTTTGCTGGGCCCCCAAAAATTTACCCCACAATATATAAATTCTTAACTTACTGCAAAAGCCATACCGGTATGGAGAATCCATACCGTATGGCTTTACCTAGATCAGCATATCATATCCGCCTGTACTTTTGGAACAGGCTTTACTCTTCTTTTTTATCGAGTGAAGGTGCTGCCGGAGCAGCATTCAGCTTGCTCTTGAGTGCTGCGAGCTGCTCTTCCACTTTCAGCTGCTTCTCAGGATCAACCGGCTTGGCATATGCAGTTGCCGAAGGGCTGTACGGAGCGCGCAGAACATCTGCTTCCGCTTCAAGCTGCATGATCTTCTCTTCCATCCGGTGGAATCCGAGCGATGCGCTTCCGCTTTCAATGGAATGCACACTGCTGATCTGGGACATCTGCTTCTTGGCCTTCGCCATTTGAGCACGGGACACCAGTTCGTTACGTTTGTTGCGCAGCTTGTAGAATTCATCCTTCATATCATGAAGCTGCTGTACCAGTTCCTTGGCCTGAACCTCTGCCTGAGCGTGAAGCTCACTGTATTCAGCATGCTTCTGGTCGAAATAGATCTTCTCTTCCAGCAGCTTGCGGGTAACTTCCTCCTGGCCGTTCTTGAGTGCGAGCTCAGCCTGTGCTCCGCGTTGTCCGGATACCTTGGCTGCTTCATCCACACGCTGTTTCATGCGGCGTTCGTTAGCCATCTGTTTTGCAACCGTTACTTCAGCCTCATGAATTTCGGCCTCCATATCGCGCAGATATTGATTCAGCATTACAATCGGGTCCTCTACCTTATCCAACATGTCGTTTACCGACGCTTTAGTCATATCCTTAATCCGTTTAAATACTCCCATGATTTACAATTCTCCCTTCTCGTATTTAGCAAGTTTTTGTTTAAGCTCTTCAACTTCTTTTTGCAGTGCTTTCTTCTCAATGTCCTTCATCATGGCATCCAGTCCGGAATCCGGAGCCGCGTATGCACCAGCCTTGTCATAACCGGGAGGGTAGCCCCCCTGCCCCGGCTGTCCGTTATGTCCAGGAGCGCCGTGATGATGCCCGTGATGTCCGTGATGTCCGTGGTGCCCGTGATGCCCATGTTCAGGTCTGCCTGAGTAGGGGCCGCCGTAAGGTCCGCCGGGTCCAGGTCCGAAGGGGTTATATTGAGTAGGTTCTTTGGGGATTACCATCGCCGCGATAAGGTATACCAGGATTGTTGCGCCTCCGCTGAAGGGAATGCTCACCACCAGCAGAATCCTGAACAGCGTGGAGTCGATGCCGAGAGTCTCGGACAATCCGCCTGCCAGCCCTGTCATTACCTTGTCTCGGGTTGAACGGTACAATCGGGTCATAGTACTACTCCTTTCTGCCATCATTGTTCAGCTTCTCCTTGAGGCGGGCCATTTCTCTTTCGAGCACTGTCGCTACCGTCTCTCCAGCCTGAACTGCATATTCCTGTCCCATCCGGCGCAGGTCACGCAGACTCTTGGCTTCCAGCTCCCAGTCCGTCATCTTGTCTTCCAGACGTCCGAACATCTTGGGCACATCACCGGCATTGCCGTAGGCGCCGGCTCTTTGATTCATGCGCTGCTGCAGCCGCAGCGACTCCATCCGAGCTGCATAATACTGGCGCTTGCTGTATACTGTCTGATACTCGATTTTGAGTTCATTCAGCTGGCTTTCCAGATCGAAGAGTGATTGCTGGCTCGTCTCCAGCAGCCCGCTGTATTGCTCCAGCTTCTCTTCATGGATAATCTTCTCCTGCAGTGCCAGCTTGGCGAGATGATCCTCCCCTGCCTTGAGTGCAAGGAGCGCCTGCTCTTCACGTTTGTTTCTCATCGCGGTTGCCTGATTCACCTGCTGCTGCAATTGCTTCGTATGGGAAGCGTATTGCTGGTACAGCCGCTCGGCCTCCCCGATCTCTTCACGGGTTGAATGTAGAAATTGATCAATCAGCTTCACGGGGTCCTGGCTCTGTTCCAGGCGTTCATTCAAGTTAGCTACGGTGATATCCCTCATTCTGCGAAAAACACTCATGATCTCCTGTTCCCTCCCTGCTTCTTTTTAAGTAAAGGATGTGATTCTTAATATGTTCTGCTGCGTTTGCCCCGGAGCACCGAGATGCCCCACACTACCAGAGCAATTCCCAGCAGCGGTCCGATAATCCAGGAAAGCTTGGAGATCAGGGACATGATACCGATGAAGAGTACCACCCAGCCGATAATTTTGCGTCCGCTCTTGATTCCGTAGTATCCGAGAACAACCAGCAATACCGGGAACAGGATACCGAAGATCCCGTGAATCAGATGAGGCAGTATTCCCAGCAGCATTACAGCTCCGATTACGATCAACGCAATTGCCAGTCCGTTACCTTTTCTTTGCATTTTTTCTCACCGCCTTTCGTTGACCTCTTTCTTATAACCTTATTCTAGGGTAATCCTCGGCTTTTCAAAACAGACTGTGGACGGTTTTATGTACTGGACCTTAGTCGGGGGCACAGGCACGACCACAGACCGCGGGAAATCCGCATATAAAATCCTGTGCACTGATGCGATTCAACCGCCAACAGTATCTATCACCATTCTGGCCTTAGCAAGGCTGGGCCTGCGGCGCTTGCCGAGTAAACCACCATTAGCCGCGTCTCAGCGGTGACAGGGATGTATTAAGTAAAAAGCTGACCCTTAGCAGATATTCTGCCAAGGGTCAGCTTTTTTTCTGTTCCTTCATCACTTCTATTTATAGAAGTGAACCTTACTTGATTTTGAAGGCCTGGGACACCCACTCACCCAGAATATCCTCATCGAGAAACGGGGCTAGCGGCAACAGCGCTTTGGGGCCTTCCTTCTTGAACACTGCCTCCGCCAGTTCTTCCAGCGCCTCTTCACTTAAGAACGGGGCCAGCGGGATCAATGCTCCCGAGCCTTCCTTCTTGAACGCTGCCTCCGCCAGTTCACCCAGCGCCTCTTCACTTAAGAACGGAGCCAGCGGGATTAACGCACCCGAACCTTCTTTTGCAGCAATCTGCCCGGCGCACTGATCCAGTGTCTCTTCACTTAAGAACGGGGCCAGCGCCAGCAAATCGCTTACTGCGGCCCCCTCCTTCACATGCTCAAAGGCTTCACCAATCTGCTCCAGTTGCAGCAGAGGCGCAATATCCGCAAGCTCTTGTGCAGATACTTCATGATCCTGGAAATATTCTCCGGTTGCATGATTAAGTAAGCCTTCAATCATCCGGGAGCTCTGCCCCTGACCTTCTCCGAGGATCTCATCAATACCGGTGCCAAAGATTTCCGCCAGCTGCGGAAGCTTGGAGATATCCGGCATACTCGCGCCTCTCTCCCAGTTGCTGACCGCCTGATAGCTGATTCCCAGCTTGTCTGCGAGCCCCATTTGAGTCAGTCCCGCTGCTCCCCTCAATCTAACGATATTCCTGCCCACCTTCAACATGTCAAACATGCTTCCACCCCTTCGGCTAAGATGCTCTCAGTGTACCGACTGCTGCTGTTTTTGTATATCAAGCGCTGCTTGAGTTGCCGTACGCTGGGGTCTGCTGCGGAATATAGTGACCAAAACCACGGCAGCAACGATGATCACCGCTGCAGTCAGCGTATTGACGGTAAGCTGTTCACCGACCAGCAGCCAGCCAAGCAGCACTGCCACTACCGGATTGACAAAAGCATAGGTTGAGACCAGCGCGGCGTCGGCGTTCTTGAGCAGCCAGATGTAAGCCGTGTATCCGACAATCGAACCGAAGACGATCAGATAGCCGAGCGCCATGTACGAACGGACAGAGATTACGGTCACATCAAGTTTCGACCAGTCCCCGGTAAAATAGGAGAAAACCAGCAGCAGCGCGCCTCCCGTCAGCATCTGAGCCGCCGTAGACATCAGCGGAGACTCCGGCATTACAGCGTTCCGCGAGTACATGGAGCCTGCCGCCCAGCTTACGGACGCCAGCAGCAGGGTAATAATAGCGGGCAGATGGGTAGCACCGCCCCCGCCCGTATGTCCCGGCTGGAATACCAGCACAGCTATGCCCACTAGTCCAAGCACAACGCCTGCAATGATGCCGGCACTCGGCCGTTTGCCGCCGCGGCCAAACCAGCTCATCAGCATCATCCATACCGGAACAGCCGCCACAATCAGAGATGCAATAGAGGAGGATACTCTTTGCTCCGACCAGGCCACGAGCCCGTTGCCTCCCAGCAGCAGCAGTGCGCCGACAATAGCTGACGATCTCCACTCGCGCCGCGCCGGACGTTTCGCTCCGCTTAATCTGGAGAGGATATAAAGCACCGCTCCGGCTGCAAAAAAACGCACTCCGGCCATCAGGAAGGGCGGCATCGTCTCAATCGCAATTTTCATGCCGGCATAAGTGCCTCCCCAAAATAAATAAACGGATAATAATGCTATGCCAGTTACGTACACAGGATTCACTTTCGCCTTCTTCATCATGCCGCATCACACTCCCTTGATTCCGTCTTCATATATAGTAGATAAAATAAACGTCGTCGTCGTTTCCTTCACATCCGGAATACGGAGCATCTCATCAAGCAGCAGGGTAAGCTCCTCGGGCGAGGTGACCCGCACCTTCAGCAGCATGCACCACTCCCCCGCCATCCGTTGGCATTCCAGAATGCTCACTCCGGGAATTTGAATGCGGATAATCTGGTCTGCCGCCTCACGGAAGCTCTGGCTGACCACCTTCACGGAGATCATAACCTTGATCTTCTGATCCAGCTTCCCCCAGTCTACAATCCCCTTGTAGCCTTTGATAACACCGCTCCGCTCCAGCTTGCCGACTCTCTGATGCACCGATGGCCGTGAAATATGCAGCAGCCTGCTGATCTCTTCATGGGACAGTCTCCCGTTTCCTTCCAGCAGCTTCAGAATTTTGTTATCCAGTTCATCCATGCAACCGCCTCCTGGGCAAAATTATAGCATGATTCATACGTACTACGACTAATCGTTATCATTAAACAGCAGATTCAAACGTTTCGTAAAATAAACGGGAGATACTCTCGTCAATCGTTAGAATACCATCCTAATTCTTCCGTGAGCGTAACGATTCGTAGGCATGCTTGATACGCAAAAAAAACCAAGCCTTGGTCCACCAGCTGGAGAAGCTGGTTCGGGCCAAGGCTTGAGCATGATAATGCTAGGGGATATTTACTGCGAAACTCCGAATTGGGGCACCGCCGCAGCTTCTCCTGGGACACGGCAGCTACTCGCTGTCCGGCAAACCGCTGGCAAATACAGCTCCTTCTGCCAATCCCAGCACGAACTGCTGCAGCCAGACATAATATTCAGCCGCATGCTTCAGCTTATCGAGATCCCTGAGGCAGGCTTCACGCTCCTCTTCGGGCGTATCCTCCGCATCAGCCAGCGCCTGAAGTTCCGGCACCGCTAACCCCACGGCCTCCTGCATCACATCGATCTCCCGCTGCAGCTTCAAGGTGAAGAAATTCCGGAAGGCTTGGAAGAAATCCGTCTCCGCCACATACAGCTCCTTCCGCTCACGCTTCTCCTCCAGCTTCGTAACCATCCGGGAGGACATTAGAGCACGGACGCCGTAGCTCATATTGCTTTTACTCATATTCATGACCTGCTTCATTTCCTCCAGCGTCATCGGCTTATCCTCAAAGAACATGATTCCATAGAGCTGGCCGAAGGAATAATTCGCTCCATATAAATCCATCGTCTGCGCGATCGCATCAATTACCCCGCGCAGCAGCTGCTCCCGTGGAGAGATCCGGCCGTTGTCCTCGCCAAATGCAGTCTGCTTCATTCGGATGCACCTTCATTCCCATTAGAATTGTTCACTCTGCATTACACAAAACTGAATTTTCGCAACAGATCAGGTCAAGTTTTACACAATTTCCGAACGGTGTTTACCCCGGCTTGACCACAGCAGCACCGCTTGAGTGTACAATTTTTTTTGAACAGAGGAATTCTTATCTGCATTATACCGCACACAACAATGATCATGGAATGGGGTATCGGAACGAAAATGACACGCTCAAAGCTTAGAAGCAGGCTTACGCCCGTGCTGTTCACACTGCCGGCGATGGTGCCGTTCGTTCTGTTCTGGCTCGCACCGCTGCTGTATGTGCTCTATCTCAGCTTCATGGAATGGGATTTCATGAGCCCGGAGAAAACGTTTATCGGCATTCAAAATTATACGGATTTGTTCAGCAATCCGGCTTTTTACAAAGCGCTTCGCGTAACCGCACTGTTCTGCGCAGGCAGCGTGCTGCCGACCATCGTTCTGGGCCTGGGACTAGCCCTGCTCATGAACCGTCAGCTGAAGGGCTCCGCCTTCTATCAGGCGCTGCTGTTCTCGCCTTGGGTCACGCCGACAGTTGCTGTATCCATAGTGTGGTCCTGGATTTACGAGCCGGAGGTCGGCCTCGCCAACACAGTGCTGGGTGCCCTCGGTCTGCAAGGCATCGGCTGGCTGCAAGACCCGCAGTGGGCGCTGATCGGCGTCCTGCTGGTCACCATCTGGAAATCGATGGGCTGGGCAATGATCTTCTATCTGGTGGCGCTGCGGAATGTGCCGGCCGACTTGCTGGAAGCCGGGGAGCTTGACGGGGCAAGCCCGCTGCAGAAGTTCCTCCGCATTACATTGCCGCTGATCTCGCCAACCACTCTGTTTCTGTTTGTAGTGCAGCTCGTCCAGGCGCTCCAGGCTTACGATCAGATCAACGTGCTGACCCAGGGCGGCCCGTCGGGCTCCACCCGTACTCTGCTCTACCTGTATTATCAGTCCGCCTTCGAATCGTTCCAGATCGGCGAGGCTTCCACCGTTGCCGTCGTTCTGGTAATGCTCTGTATGCTGCTGTCGGTACTGTCACTGGGCATCAGCAAGCGGACCACCCATTATCAATAGCCGGTATTTACTGGCGGCACCGGCTGTATTCTATATTTTTCCTAAAGGAGGTCTCACCGCTTGCGTATCTTCCCACGGCTGGGCGGAACGGCCCGCCATCTCTTCTTCGCCGCACTATCCCTGCTGATGGCCTTCCCGTTCTACTGGATGGTAACCAGCGCGCTGAAAACCAATGATGAAATCTGGCGCTCCCCGCCGACGCTTTGGCCGGAGACACCGCTCTGGGGCAATTTCGCGGCTGCGTGGAATGAAGCGCCGTTCGCAAGATATATGGGCAACAGCATTTTCGTCGCCAGCTGTATTGTTATTCTGCAGACCATTAACTCCGGTATGATGGCGTATGCGCTGACCCATATGAAATTCCGCCTGAAGGGGATTTTTGCCGGAGTCATCCTGTTTGGTTATATGGTTCCTGCTACTGCAGTTTATCTGCCGAGCTATCTCGTGCTGTCCAAGCTGCATCTGCTTAATACTTACGGCGGCCTGATCCTGTCCAACTGCGTCAGCGTTTTCGCCATTTTTCTGATCCGCCAGGCGTTCCTCCAGGTGTCGCATGAGCTGGTTGAGGCCGGCGAGGTCGACGGGGCATCCCATATGCGGATTCTCTGGACCATACTGATGCCGGTGACCAGATCGTCCTTCGCGGTACTGGCACTGATTACCTTCATAGATCATTACAACAACTATTTCTGGCCGATGCTGATTACCAAGGACCCTGCCCTGCAGCTGGTCTCGGCCGGACTGCGCAGCTTTTTCGTGGAAGGAGGTGCTTACGGATTGAAATGGCCGCTGATCATGGCCGCCAGCGCCTTCACCATCGCCCCCCTGCTGCTTGTGTTCCTGCTGGCCCAAAAAACGATTATGCAAAGTGTCAACATGACCGCAGGTTCCAGTAAAGGCTGATATATTACACTTTCAAACCAAGAGGAGAATGATGATGAACGCATTTAAAAGATTAACCGCAGTATCCATGATTGCCGGACTTTCCGTACTGACCGCTTGCGGCGATAATGCTGCATCCACTAATAACACTTCAGCAAACGGCGCAGGCACAGTGCCTGCCGCTGAAGCTGCTCCGGCCGCAAGCGCTCCGGTAACAATTGAATTCTGGTATGGACTCGGCGGCAAGCTCGGTGAAAATATGGAATCGCTCATTCAGAAATTCAACGCCTCCCAGCAGGAAGTGATTGTTAAAGGGATTGTGCAGGCGGATTACACCGAAACCCAGCAGAAGCTCCAGGCCGCAATTGCCACCGGACAAGTTCCTGCAGCCGTTCTCTCGTCGAATGTAGACTGGGCCCGCAAAGGCTATTTCGCTGAAATGGATGAACTGATCACCGCCCAGCCTGAGTTCAATCCGGAGGATTTCGTCCAGACCTTCCTGAACCAGGGCAAGGTTGACGGGAAGCAGTATTTCCTTCCTATGTATGGTACAACGCAGGTAATGTATTACCGTAAGGATGCTTTTGAGAAGAGCGGCATTGATGCCAGCCGGATTAAGACCTGGGAAGATCTGGCCGCAGCCGCTAAGGCGATGACGGTTGCTGAAGGCGGCAAAACCAGCTTCTACGGCTGGGAGCCGATGTGGGGCTCCGGCAATATGATTGATGCGGTATTCAGCAAAGGCGGCAGCATTCTTAGCGAGGACGGCAAGACCGTAACGATTGACTCACCGGAATGGACCGAGACCTGGGACTTCTTCCGCAAATCGATTCATGAGGATGGAACCATGCGTATCCACTCCGGCGGACAAGGCTGGGAGTACTGGTACAAGACCATTGACGATGTAATGAAAGGCCAGGCGGCCGGATACACCGGCTCCAGCGGCGACCAGGGCGACCTCGATTTCAATATCGTAGCCGCAATGGAACAGCCGGGCTGGGAAGGCACCGGTGAAGGCAAGCCGGTAGCAGAAGCTATCATGGCCGGAATTCCTGCGAAAGCCGGCGATGCCGAGAAGCAGGCCGCGATGAAATGGCTGACTTACTTCACGAGCTCCGAGAATACGGCCTTCTGGTCGATTAATACCGGATATATCGCTGTCCGCCAATCTGCCCTTGAGGATCCGGCCTTCGTTACTTTCAGCGAGACCAATCCGCAGATCAAAATCCCGTTGCAGCAGGCTTCCCATGCCTCCGCTCCATTCCAGGACCCGACCGGCGGCAAAATTAACGATGCCCTGAAGATTGCTGCAGATAAGGTGCAGATCGAGAATATCCCTGCTGCGGAAGCGCTGAAGGAAGCACAGGAGACTGCACAGGCGGCACTGGATAAATTAAAATAATCTGTAGCAGATGGTATAACCGCAAACAGGAGGTTAGCAGCATGTCTAAGCTTATTACCCCGCACGGGGAGCATTCCGTGTCCGCCATTCTGTTCGACAAGGATGGTACTATTCTGGAGTTCATCTCCCTCTGGGGCAGCTGGGGCGAATGTTTCCTTGCAGCATTCTCCCGCCAGCTGCAGCAGCGCAGCCTTGAATTTCCGGCGCAGCACCTGTCTGCGCTGCTCGGAACCATTCACGATGCGGACGGCAGCATTACCGGATACGACCGCAATGGCCCGCTGGCCATGGGAACCATGAGTGACCTGTATGCCATTCTGTCCTGGCAGGGCTATCTGCTTGGCTTGTCCTGGGCTGAATCCATGGAACTGGTCGACCTCTGCCGCCTGGAAGCCGATGAATTGATGGAGCAGACCAAACCTGTAATCCCTCTCCCAGGCCTGCTGCAATTCCTTGACGACTGCGCAGCTGCGGGCATTCCGCTGGCTGTAGTCACTGCCGACGAGACGGAAGCGGCCGAGAGCCATCTCCGCTGGCTTGGCCTGCGCGGGTACTTCAACGCCGTGATCGGTACGGATCAGGTAGAGCGCGGCAAGCCCTTCCCCGACATGGCACTGCTTGCCTGCGGGCAGCTCGGGGTAGATCCGGCAGAAGCCGCGGTCATCGGCGATACGAACGGGGATATGCGGATGGCCAAGGCGGCCGGAGCTGCCGTAGCCATCGGAATTACCGGCAGAGCGTTAGCGGAGGCTGGACATACGCTTTTGCCGGATGCTGATTGCCTTGTGCAATCTTATGCAGAGCTGGGTATTAAGGCGGGCCATCTCCAAGTCAGTACAGCCGGACATAGCGGAACAGAACCCCTGCTGACTTTTCAGATTATTACCGATACTCATGTCACGGCCGATCCGGCGCATGAATACAATCTGAATTTCGGACAGGCGCTGCAGGATCTGGCCATCCACGCCAAGGGCAGCAGCGGAATCATGCATATCGGGGATGTCACTGATCATGGTCTCCCGGAAGAATATGCAGAGGTCGGACGCATCCTGCAGCTGCATCAAGACGCCTTGCCGGAAATCCTGTATACCGTGGGCAATCATGATGTGGGACTCGGCCACTGGGAATCGCGCATTTCGATGTTCACCGCCCATATGGCCATGCCGGGGCCGTATCATGACCACTGGATCGGCGGATATCATTTCATATTCCTCGGGACTGAGGAGAATCTGCCTATATTCTGCAATCTGTCAGATAAGCAGCTGGAGTGGCTGGACCGTAAGCTGGGGGAACGGGCAGGAGAAGGAGGAATCGGCGGCCCGGCGCGGGGTAACGCAGGATCAGGCACAGCACCGCTGCCGCAGCAGCCTGTCTTCCTCTTCCTGCACCAGCCGCTGAAGGATACCGTAGCCGGGTCGCTGGAAGCTCAGGAATGGTACGGTGTTATGCAGGATGAGGAGCTGCGCGCCATCCTGGCGAAGCATCCGCAAACCCTGCTCTTCACCGGGCATACCCACTGGGAGCTTGAGAACGATAAGACGATGGCTCCCGGTAACGGGCAGAACGCCACAATGTTCAACGCCTCATCGGTTGCCTATCTATGGACGGATGCGGATGAACGCAAGACGGGCAGCCAGGGCTATTATGTAGAAGTCTATGCTGACAGAGTGCTTGTCCGTGGAAGGGATTTCAGCACAGGAACCTGGGTAGAATCCGTACAATTTACGGTCTTTAACACTATTAAAGCGCATAGTTAATTATCTTAATCGACTAAACGCTATACAAACAGCCTTCTCCGTTAATGGGAGAAGGCTGTTTGTGCATACGGCCGTGTGATTTTAGCCTAATGAATTTTAGCTTAATGCATCCGGGCTATGCCTCAAAAAGCAGGCAGCGCGATATCCGCATAGTTATCTTCCAGGAATTTCTTCACCTCCGGACCACTGATTGCTCTGGCCAGCTTCCGGATCGCATCAGCATCCTTATTGTCTTCACGAGCAACAAGCGTGATGGTAAACGCGGAATCTTCCCCTTCAGTAATCAGCGCATCCTTCTTCGGAGTCAGCCCGAGCGGGCTGGCATACGCCGGAGTCATCGCCACAAGATCAGCATCATCCAGCATACGGGCCAGCATCAGCAGGTCGACCTCCTCGAACTTATAGTTCTTGGGATTGGCAGTAATGTCGGCCTGGGTCGCTTGGATGCCTACGCCGTCCTTCAGCGTAATCAGTCCGGCATCCGCGAACATCTGCAGGGACCTTCCGATATTCGACGGGTCATTCGCCATCACGAGGGTTGCTCCATCCGGCAGATCGGCAATAGCCTTATAGCGCTTGGAATAACCGCCATAAATGGCATCGTACACAGGCTGTACCCCAACCAGGTTAGCCCCTTTGCTCGCATTGAACTGCTCCATGTAAGGCAGATGCTGGAAGAAGTTCGCATCCACCTCCTTGTTCGCCAGTGCTTCGTTCGGCTGCACATTATCGGACAGGATTACAATTTCCATGTCCACGCCCTGTTCCTTCAGAATCGGCTGTACAATATCAAGGATATCTGTCATTGGCGGAATCAGCGAGGCCACTTTAATCTTCACAGGCTCAGTGCTCCCGGCGGCCGGAGTCCCGGCAGCCTCCTTATTATTTCCTTGTCCGCAGCCCGCAAGTGCAAGCACCAATACAAGTAATGTCAGTAGAAAAGCAGCTTTCGTCGTCGTCTTCATCGTTTCATCTAACCCCCATTATTATATAGTCTTGCAGTCTGTCAGCGTTTATCCAGCAGTCTTGCTACCGTGCTTCCTGTGAACTGGATCAATTGCACCAGCACAATCATGACCAGGATGGCGTAGATCATCACTTCTGTCTCGAACCGCTGATATCCGTAGCGGATGGCGAAGTCGCCTACACCCCCCCCGCCGACGACTCCCATTACAGTTGAAAAGGAAATGAAGCTGATCGTGGAAGCCGTCAGTCCGAGCACCAGCCCCGAACGGGCCTCGACATACAGAAACTTGAAGATCACCCCCGGCTTTGATGCCCCCATCGACAAGGCTGCTTCAATCGTCCCCCGCGGAACCTCCAGCAAAGATTGCTCCACAAGCCTGGAATAGTAGGCAATGGCGACAATCGACAGCGGAACGGTAGAGGCCAGCGTACCGATAGCTGTACCTACGACAAGGCGGGTGAACGGAATCAGGGCCACAACGAGAAGCAGGAACGGAAATGAACGGACCACATTGACGACGCTGTTCAATATGAGCGACAGGCTTCTGTTCTCATAGAGCTGGCCTTTGCGGCAAAAATACAGCAGGGTCCCGAGCGGAAGCCCCAGCAGTACTGCAGCACCTATTGAGATTCCGACCATGACAAAGGTCTCCCCGATTGAATGCCACATCTGTTCCTGATACTTCAGCATGCTCTCAAGCATAAGGCCCCCCCGCTCTTCCGGTAATCCGCTCACGGTAGGAACCGGAGGAGCCTGCCGGCGGCAGAAAGCCGCCCTCAGCACGGGAGAAGCTGTCTACAATTCTCCCCCGCTCCATTACAGACACCCCGCTGCAGATCTGCTTGATCACATCCATCTCATGCGTAACAATTACTATCGTTACATCCAGCACCTCATTAATATGACGGAGCACACCCAGAATATCAGCTGTCGTCCCCGGATCAAGTGCGGAGGTAGGTTCATCGCACAGCAACAGCTTCGGATGGTTCGCCAGTGCCCTGGCAATGGCCACCCGCTGGCGCTGGCCGCCGCTCAGCCGGGCCGGGTACTCATCCGCCCGGTCAGCAAGCCCGACAAACTGCAGGCATTCCTCCACCCGCTTCATCCTCCCGGCCCGCGGCACCCCGGCAAGCTCCAGCGGGATGGCCACATTCCGGCTGACAGTCGCATTGCCCACCAGATTAAACTGCTGAAAAATCATGCCGATTCTTTGCCGTTCCCGCCGCAGCTCCTGATCCGGCAGCTCAGTAAGCAGCCTGCCGTCTACCCTTACCGTTCCTTTATCGGGCCGCTCTAGCAGGTTAATCAGCCGCAGCAGGGTGGATTTGCCGGCTCCGCTCGCCCCGATAATGCCGTGGACCGCCCCGGCCTTCACTTCAAGGGATACTTCATCCACAGCCGGATATCTGCCGTTCTTCAGATCGAAGCTCTTGCTTACCTGATTAAGCGATAGAATATGAAGCCCTCCTTAATAGACTGCCTAGACTAAAGCCCTCTGCCTTTGAATTTCTTTTACCGTTTCTTGTATCATAATTATTTAAAAACTGTTTTATTAAAAATCTCTTTAAATAATAAGGTATCTTATCCGCTGTGTCATCATTTTTTTGATAATAATTAGTACGGGATATGAAAAAAATGAAGCTTTATAAGGATGTACGGGAGCGATTGGGATTATTCTACAGTTCAAGTGAAATGCAAAATAACCCCACAAAGTGGGGTTTGGGCTGCGAGGTTGACTCTGGTATTTTGCGGGGAACCCGGGACATTTACATTCTTATCTAGCAAAAAGACGGCTCAGCAAAGCCCGGATACAATCCGCTGGTATGCCGGCTTCGGCTGATGCTGCTCATCGAACAGGAACGGCCAGTTCTTCCGCCCCCGGACCGGGAAATCATCCAGCCAGGTATAATCATCGGCTGCACCCCAGAAGGTGACCGAGGAGATGACCCCGCGGTATTCCTTAAGCAGCCGGAACACGGCTTCGTACCGCTCCGCCTGTAACTCCAGGAGCTCCGCAGGCGGAGCTTTAAGATCCGTACGCCTGTCATCGAAGCGGAACAGCGACATATCCAGCTCCGTAAGCTGCAGCTGAAGACCGAGCGACGCGTATTTCTCAATCGCGGTGCGGATTTCATCCAGGCCCGGATCGTACAGATTCCAGTGGGCCTGGAGGCCGACACCGTGCACCGGCACCTCCTGATCCAGCAGGGATTTCAATAACTTGCAGATTTTATCCCGCTTCTGCGGCTGGGATTCATTATAATCATTGTAGAAGAGCAGCGCCTGCGGGTCGGCTTCATGTGCGAACCGGAACGCTTCGGCGATGAAGTCCGGTCCGGCAATCTCCAGCCATTTGGACGGGCGCAGCAGCTCCCCGCCTTCATCGGCGACCGCCTCATTGACCACATCCCAGGCATAGATTTCTCCCCGGTAGCGCCCGACCACGGTCTCAATATGGCTTTTGAGCCGGGCCAGCAGCGTATTCTTGTCCACGGCCTCTCCCGTTTTGTTCTTAAACAGCCAATCGGATGTCTGATTATGCCATAGGAGGGTATGTCCTCGCAGTGCCATGCCATGCTTCCGGGCAAAGGCCGCCAGCTCATCTGCGGCCCCGAAACGATAGACTTCCTCTGCAGGATGCAGACTTTCGAATTTCATTTCATTCTCAGCGGTAATGCTGTTGAAATGATAAGCCAGCAGACTTTCCTGCGCAGCAATCATCCGCGGATTTACCGCTGCACCAATTTTGAAATCATCTGCAAATACCGCCTTCAGTGCCGGCTCCTTGAAATCCAGGCTTTCCCTCACAGCTAACACTCCTTACTCGCATTATCGTTTCAGCTACTCCTTCACACTGCCGACATTCAGTCCGACAACAAAGTATTTCTGCATGAACGGATAGACCAGGAGAATAGGCACGGAAGCTACAATAGTAATCGCGGCCCGGATCGACAGCGGAGTTACCATCGCTTTGGCGGAATCCTGATTCATCCCTACCCCTGCGGCTACGTTCGGATTACTGTTCGAGTTCATGGTTGAAGACAGCAGCTTCATCAGCTCATACTGCAGGGTGCTTAAATGCTGCTTGGAGGAAGTATAGATGAAGGCATCAAACCAGGAGTTCCAGGCCCCTACGGCCACAAAGAGAGCGATAGTTGCCAGCACCGGCTTGCATAACGGGAATACGACACGCATGAAAATTCTGAAATCACCCGCACCGTCAATTCTGGCCGATTCCAGCAGACTTTCCGGTATCGTACCGATGTAGGTACGGATTACAATCATATTAAAGGCACTGATCATGGACGGGAAAATGTAGACCCAGAAGCTGTTCAGCAGATTGAGGTCCTTAATCAGGAAATAGTTCGGAATCAGACCGGCGCTGAAATACATCGTCAGTACGAAGATCACCGTAATCGGCTTGCGGAACACATACTCCTTGCGGCTTAAGGTATACGCGAGCATGGTGGTCAGGAAGATATTTAGGAGCGTTGAGATCACCGTGCGGGCTACCGAAATCCAGAAGGCATCAAAAATGGTGCCTGAGGCAAAGATTGCCTTGTAATTCTGCAGGGTCCAGTCCCTAGGCCACAGATAAATGCCGCCGCGGATGGTATCATTCCCTGCATTGAAGGACACGGCAATGGTATTCAGGAACGGATATAAAGTAACGAGCACCAGACAGATCATGAAGACGGTATTGAAGCTATGGAAGAGCACCGGCTCCAGTCCGCTGGGTCTCAGGCTTTTTTTCGCAGATATGCCTGACTTCATGCCAGGGCTCACTTGCTGGTTGGCCATGCTATAACAACCTCTCTTCCCCGAGCCGTTTCGCGGTCCAGTTCGCCATCAGCAGCAAGGTGACGCTGACGACCGTCTTGAAGATCCCGCCTGCGGTTGCCAGTGAATAGTTGCCTTGCGCCAGCCCGTATTTAAGGACGAAGATATCAATGGTCTCCGACCAGTCCACCACAAGCCCGTTGCCGAGCAGATATTGTACTTCAAAGCCTGCTTCAAGCACATGTCCGACAGACATAATCAGCAGGATAACAATCGTCGCTTTAATTCCGGGAAGCGTTACAAATCTCATTTTTTTGTACCGGCTCGCACCGTCAATCTCAGCAGCTTCATATAACGCCGGGTCAATGGAGGCAATCGCAGCCAGATAGATTATGGTATTCCAGCCGACTTCCTTCCACACATGGGAAGCGCCGACAATGCCCCAGAAGTACTTGCCCTGGCTGAGCCACAGGATCGGCTCGCTGATAATATGCAGCTTCATCAGGACAATATTGACAATACCGTCATTGATGGAGAGCGATGTTGCCACAATCCCGGTAACGATAATCCAGGACAGGAAATGCGGCAGATAAGAGACCGTCTGCACCAGCCTTTTCCAGAACACCTTACGGATTTCATTCAGCAGCAGGGCAAGAACAATCGCAGTGACAAACCCGAGAACCAGGTTGATAATCCCCATCGCCAGCGTATTGCGCAGGACACGGAGGAAATTATCATCTGTAAACAGAAACCGGAACTGCTTGAAGCCGACCCACTCCTGTTCACTGAAGGCACGCGCCGGGCGGTAATTCTGGAAAGCCATGGTCCAGCCCCAGACCGGGACATAAGCAAAAAGAATTATATACAGCAACAAGGGAACAGACATCCAAATCAGCTGTTTCTGGTTTTTGATGAGCGACCAGGTAATGGGCTGCTTCTTTTTTTTCTTTGGATGCAAGGCGGCACTTTCTTTCCCTAAGGTCTCATCCATGTTGATCTCCCCACACAATCATTTTAAATTCAGGAGGTGAAGGGCCGTCCTGACGGCCCCGCACCCCCTGTTGATCAAAAGTATGAACGAATGTATTCCAGCGGCTTATTTACTCCACTTCTCAATTCTCCACTTGATCTGCTCGTTGATCTTGTCTTCATATGCCTTCACATTGGCCTTCTGAATATCTCCGGTATAATCGCCCCAGACGGAATCGAAATCTGCAGGATCAGCCAGAATAGCCTTCGGCAGGTACTTGGTGGACAGCTCATTCAGCTTGGTATTGGCAATTTTGGCATCCGAGCCTTCCACGAGGTCAATCGACCAGGCCGGATAGTAGACAGGGTTGGCCGGCGGTTTGCTGAAGAAATCAACATAGCTGTTAAACCCGTAGGCATCCAGCACTTCCCTGTCGTACGGCTTCACGCTGGCTGCATATTCTTCAGGCTGGGCTGATGCATCTGTAGAGTTGCCGTCACTGTAGCTGCCCTCGATTTTTGGCAGATAGCCGAAGAGGGTCTTCGCTTTATTCGCCATTTGCCAGGTCGGATCAGCAGCATTGTCACGCTGCTCCTGCGTCTTCATGAATCTTCCGTTCTCGACAATGTAATCCTCGCCTTCAATTCCCCAGGCCAGGGTCTTCTGCCAGTCTTCGCTGATCAGCGTATCGAGCAGTTTAATAATCTTGACCGGATCTTTGGCATTGATGCTGATCCCGAAGCCGTTGTTCAGGTTCAGTACCGCAAGATCGCGGTAGTAGTCTGTAGTAGCTGTATCATACACGAGAGGAAGCCCTACATAGGTCCGCTCAATCTTCCCTTGAGTCGTTAAGGAGTCTTCCGCTGCGCTGAAGTTCCAGTGCTGGTCGAACATGCCGAGAACTGTACCGCTGGACAGCTTCGCCATATACTGGTCGTAGTTCTGCACGAAGGTTTCTTTATCAATCAGGCCGAGCTGATTCATCTCATTCAGCTTCTGGTAGTATTTCTTGGCATAATCCTTGTCCGCAAAAATCTCCGCTACGCCATCATTGACCACAACGCCGCCGTCGTTCGGATGCCCGATCAAATGCTGCGGTGCGTTGAACAATCCCCAGTTTCTCCAGTCCGAGTTCAGGATTTCAAAGCCGATCGTCGGACTTCCGTCAATTTTCGGATATTTCTCTTTATATTTGGCAATCAGGTCGAAGTATTCATCCAGAGTTTTGACTTTTGGATAGCCGAATTCCTTCAGCACCGCTTTTTGAATCCAGAACGCCGGACCGGAATACCAGGCGCTGTTCACTTCCCCGTTATACACCCCGTAGTTCGGCAGGATATAGATATGCCCGTCATTCGGGTCCTTCATCATGTTCCAGTAGTCTGCATAATGCGCTTTCAAATTAGGTGCGTATTGTTCGATTAAGTCTTCCAGCGGCTGGTAAGCGCCCGCCGCTGTTAGCTTGGTATTCCCGGTCATCACATCCGGATAATCCTGCCCGGCGATCATAACACCGAGCTTCTGGTTAATGTCTCCTGCCAGATACTCGAAGTTAAAGCTGGCGCCTGTTTCTTCCTTGATTTTCTTGAAAATCTTGTTGTCCGGCGTCGGCTGCTGGCCGGCTTCACCGATGAAGAAGCTGATCTCAAACGGCTCGATCTTGCCATCCGTGTCTGCCGCTGCCGTCTGTGTCGCAGTTGCTCCTCCGTTATCGGCTGCAGTGCCTGCTTTGTTGCCGTTGCCGCTATTGTTGCCTCCGCAGCCGGATAGGGTAAAGCTTAAGGATAACAGAACAATCAGGGATAGCTTATACACCGCTTTCTTCTTGCCCCCCATAAAGCACCTCCATAATGTGTTGGTCTTTAATTTGTAAGCACTTACATAAATGAATTATAGAGGGGATCTGCCCGCTAAAATACGACCGAACTAAAGGTGTACCCCCGGAAAAGTTTAGAACTTTCCCTGGCGGTACTCGCTGGGTCCCATATGCATTTCCTTCTCAAAGCGTTTCAGAAACTGCCCGTAATTGGCATAGCCTACCCGCTCGGCAATCTCGGAGAGCTTCAGCTTACTCCCGCGCAGGAGGTGCGCCGCTGCCTGAATCCGCAGCTGATGCAGCTGCTCATTGAAGGTCATCCCATTCTTCTTGATCAATAATTGACCCAGATATACGGGATGGAGAAAGAACACCTCGGCCAGCTTCTGAATGCTCAGGCTTTCATGATAATGCTCCCCGATATACCGGTTGATCTCCTGTACGATTCCATGCGACTTATGATTCTGCTCACGCACCAGGAGGTGTATTGCCCTTTCACCGCAGGATAATAAACGGCCGAGCAAGCTGCTAAGCGAGTACATGGCCTGCTGGATCTCCGGGATTTCAAGCCCTGCCGGCCCCTGCTCCCCGCCTGAATTCTCCGCTCCGGGCACAAGCTCAAATATCCGGTACATGAGATGAATCACAAATTTCTTCACCACCTCCGGTGCTACTTGCTGTGCCCGGAAGCTCTGCTCCGCCTCCTCCAGCGCCTGGCGGTAACCGTCCAGATCCAGCAGATTGACGGAGTCCAGCAGGGCATCCATCAGCCGGATATGGTCATAGCTGTAGCTGAAGGCATTCCCCTCTATCTCACGGTAAGTCAGAACCCCGGCAGCATCGGGGGCGTAAAAGAAATGCAGCAAAGTCTCTTTGGCGCTGCAGTAGCTGTCTTCTATACAAAGCAAAGAAGTCACAGGTGCTCCAGCCGCTATATAGAGCATGCTTCCGCTGTACTCCTGCAGTAGCACACTGAGTGCCTCCTCTGCCCTGCTGACTTCCCGGCTGTCTGCCGGCATCCCGTAGACGATCCCAAGCAGCCCCGCCTCCAGATCGATCATCACAATAGCCGGATAGGCGGCCAGCAGGGACGCCGTTCTTCCCCGCAGTTCAGCATACAGCTCCGGGACAGTCTGCAGCAGGCACAGGTTCCAGGCACCGGCTTCCCGGAAGCCGGGCAGGGCATCCAGCTGATTCTGCAGTGCCTGGTCTCCCTTCTTCCCGTACAACAGGCCTCTGATCAAGGCCGCCGCCTCTTCCTCAGAGGCAATCTCATGAATCATTCTGCGGCTTTCTTCCTGCTCCAGCTCCTGATGGATCTCCCGCAGCTCCTCGGCAGCCTCCTCCGGAAAGACCGGCTTCAGCAGATAGTGGCTGATTCCGTAGCTGATTGCCGTGCGGGCATACTCAAACTCACTGTAGCCGCTCAGTATCACAAACTTGGGTCTGCCGGTATTCTGCTGCTGCCAGGCCTCGATCATCTCCAGACCATTCATCAGCGGCATATTCACATCTGTAATGACCAGGTCCGGCTGCAGCTGCTTCATCAGCTGCAGCCCCTCCCGGCCGTTGCCGCAGGTACCGCACAGCTCGAAGCCGAGCTCCTCCCAGTTGATCCACAGCTGCATGCCTTCAAGGGCACTCGGTTCATCATCAATCAATAACACTTTGTATTTCACGGGCTACACCTCGCCTTCCGGGGGATGATTCACCTCAAGCAGCCTGAGGGGAATTCCAAAGGTTACTACGGTTCCCAGCTCCGGTGTGCTGGTGATCTCGAAGCGTACCTGATCTGCATAATACAGCTCAAGCCTGCGGTATACGTTGCGGATTCCGATATTTGACCCGGAGGAATCCTCATTGCGGATGGCAAACAGCAGCTCCTTCAGCTTATCCGGCTGGATGCCCTTGCCGTTATCCGATACCGTAATCTGCAGCCGGTTATCCAGCACGGCCGTTCTCACCCGGATAACCCCGAGCCCTTCAATCGTCTGCAGGCCATGCTTGCAGGAATTCTCCACCAGCGGCTGCATGCTCAGCTTCGGAATCTTGTAGTTCAGCGATTGCTCATCAATCTCAAACACGTAGTCGAATTTATCCCTGAACCTGAACTTCTCGATTTTGAGATACATTTCAATAAAGGTAATCTCTTCCTGCACTGACACCAGATCTTCCTTCCAGCTGAGCAGTCTGCGCAGCAGCTTCGACAGGCTTTTCACAATATCCGTAACATCGTTATACTGGTTCTTGGTGCACACGACCAGAATCGCATTCAGCGTGTTGAACAGGAAATGGGGGTTCATCTGGCTCTGCAGGAAGTTCAGCTCCGCCCTGACACGTTCCATCTCCAGGTTCTTGCTCCGGATCTCGAGCTTATACACATCATTGATCAGCGAATGGATTCTTGAAGTCATCCGGTTGAAATTATGGATCAGGCCGCCAATCTCATCCCGGCCTTCATCGATGGCAATCAGCTCAAACTTCTCATTGCTCACCTTCTGCATATGGCGGGACAGGCGTTTCACCCGGTAGTTGTAGGAGCGCAGCATGATATAGATAAATCCGCTGGTCAGCAGCGTGAGTGTTGTTGCCAGCCCGGCTGCATACAGGCGAATATCCAGAATGGCCTTGGTAATCCGTTCCCCCTGCGTGATTCCGACAATCCGCCAGCCCTTGAGATAGTTAGCCGTACCTACGGCAACTACGTGGACATCCTCCCGCTGATCGTCCCCCAGTTGATCAAATACAGGGTAAGGCTCTTCAGTGATCCGCTGGTAGCCGCTGTCCGCCGACATCACAATTTTGTTCTGCTCGTTGATCAGATAGAGGCTCAAGTAATCTTTTTCCCGCACAATAATGTCGTAAATCTCACTCAAATCCAGATCAATCCGCAGCACTTTCTCGTACTTGTTCAAATTGTTGTAGCTGTTCATCCATTCAATGACACTTAACGTAGGTGTGGACGAAGCCAGATTCTTGTTCTCACTTGTCCGGTAAGCGGTAACAAAAACCTGGGTATCCGCATTCTTAGCCTGCCTGTACCAGTCGCTCGCCCATACTTTATCGTTCATCACCTGATAGTTGCCGCCGGATACAATGGTGCGGTTGTCCGTATAGATACTGATCCGCTCAAGCTGGTTGTTCACGGGCATATAACTGTTCAGCCGGTCCCTGAGCTGCTCGTCGAACATATTATAGAACTCTATGGAGTCCGCATAAGTCCGGTCCAGCATCTCATAGAGGTTCTTATCCGTAGACAGGGTATAACCAACAGAGACTCCGCCTTCGATAAAATCACGAATATCCCTGCGCGCCCGCTCCAGGGATATCTCCAGATTCTGCTGCTCTCTGGATTTGATGAGATCCGTAATCCGGTCTAAGAATACGAGATTAAGCACCATTATAGGCAGGAGCACCCCGACAATGTAGATAAGGTAAAACTTATAATTAAGCGGAATATCGTTGACGATGGTTGTGAATTTGAATCTTTTTTTCCACATGCCTTATGCACCAAGCCTTCTTATCATTATAGAATTTATAAGATTCGGGATCCCCGCAAAGTACCTGAGCAGTCATCGAAGCCAATGCCCCACTTTGCGGGGGTTTAAGGCTGCTTATTCCTGTGGGCATTCTTGTAGACCGAAGGTGAAGAGCCTACCCTTCCCTTGAACTTATCGATAAAATAATCCGTATTCGAGAAACCCACCTGCAGCGCGATATCCGATATTTTGAGCTGAGTGCGCTTAAGCAGGCCCTTGGCTGCTTCAATCCGTTTCTCATTCAGATAATCACTGAAGCTGCGGCCCGTCTCTTTACGGAACAGCTGACCCAGATAAGCCGAATTCATGTGAAACTGCCTGGCAATATCCTGAAGCTGCAGCTTGCTGCGGAACTCAAGATCCACATACTGGATAACATTATAGATCGTGTTTCCTTCATTGTCCGCCCGCAGTTCAGCCAGATAAGCCGCAGCCAGCAGGCATAGTCTGTCCACATACAGGCTCAGCCTGTAATAATCCCCAAGTCCGCCCAGATTGCCATATTCGGTCCGCATCACACTCATGATTCTGTCCGGGTCCCCCTGCATTTCCGCAATATTGCGGCATAAGGTCATCTCCAGATGGGCTACTTCGGCCTGGGCAGCATCGATCTTCAGCGGCTTGCCCGTAATGGCTGCGAAGGCTTCCCGGACACAGCTCTGAATCTGCCCAGACTCACCTGCCTTAACCTTTTCAAGCACCCGGTTAAAATGCCCTTCAGCTAATTCCAGAACTTGGCCCGCTGCTCCCAGATCGTTGTAATAGAAAATCCCGCCCTTCTCACACCGGTATTTAGAGCCCCAGACCTCAAGGGTCTGTGCATACAATTCCTGAAGGGAGCGTATTCCCGCTCTTCTGCCGCTGATCATTACCGCCACAGGGACACCAAGCCTCTCCGACTGCGCCTTCTGGACCTGAACGGCGGCCGTCTCAAGGATTTCGGGGGACATTCCTGCAGAACGGACAAGGAGTCCCGCTCTGCCCGCAGGGTCCTGGAAGACGTAACCAAGCTCACCCGGGAAGCCTTCAGCAGCTCCTTCATCCGGGTTAATCAGGCCTGAGATGGCTGCCGCAAGCATGCACTGCAGCTCCGTATCCGGCTGAAGCCCCATCAGGCTGTTTGCCATATTTTCCAGCTCCTCATTCCATTCTCCCTGGAAGAACCGGCTGATCAGATTATTGACCAGGAGATTTTGCTTTTTACGCTCCTCTTCCCTGGAAGCGATTTCATTTTGAATAATGCCTCTGATCTTTAACAGCAGCCCCCCGATTTCCTCCTCATCAACCGGCTTCAGCAAATAACCATCCACCTTCTGACGAAGGGCAGTACGGGCATAACCAAAATCATCATATCCGCTCAGAATAACGAACCTTGGCGGCTGGTCCATCACTTCCTTCACCGCAGCAATCAGTTCAAGCCCGCTCATCACCGGAAGATTGATGTCTGTAAGCAGCAGATCCGGCTTATGCTCCTGAATCAGCCGCAGGGCATCCCCGGCACTAAGCGCTTCGGCACAGACTTCAAAACCGGATTTCTCCCAGTCGACCATCGTTCTGAGCCCTTCAAGCACCCACGGCTCATCGTCAACAATCATGACTTTCAGCATGAACCCCGCTCCAATCTTCAACTCCATATTTGTTAGCCAATTAATTACAAACAATGCTAACATACAAGGTCTATGATGTGAATTACAAGTTAAGCAAATATTTCGAGTGAGATAAAGTAACATTGATCATTTACTTTCTGAGATTTTCCACTATAATTAGGTTAATTTCTTGGATCATCCGGTAATAATTCACACAGGGAAGTGATATTCTTGACAGTCACCGCTCTTCTTTCTTCCAATGAGTTCAAGAAGCGCCTCTCCCGCTGCTACAATGAAGTCCACAAGGAATTGTACGGAGTCGGGGTTACACAGCTGAGAATAGATGCCGCCGGCGAGTCTATGCTCCTTTTTCTGGTGAAGCATCAGCGGGTCACTGCCCTGCGGGCACTGGAGGAGAACTACCCTGAGCTGAAGCAGGCGGTTGACGCCGCGCTCCATCAGGAGTTCAAGCGGAAGATCCGGCACAGGCTGACGGATGAACTGAATTTGCCTGTCACTGGTGTACTCCGGGATTATGATCCGGGTACCGGCTGGGCCAGCACAATTATTATCACAGAATAGATCAGTGAATACCGGTCTGCCCGGATTGTACTCTGGGTGTGCTGAATCTGCCTAAGGTTGGCCTGATTTCTGTTTACAGACTGAAGGAAGCCGCGAGATAGAGAGTCTCTTCTCTATGTCTGCGGCTTCTTTTTTTGTTGCATCCCGCCTTTACCTGCAAAACAACTACTGTATTCCAAAGGAGCTTACGCCATGAAAATCATTGTCGGCATTACCGGAGCAAGCGGCTCCATCTACGCTTACTCGCTGGTCCGCAGCCTGCATCAGCTCGGGATCGAAACTTATGTTATCGCCACCGGCGCCGGTGAGAACGTGCTGAAGTATGAGTGCGGTACAGAAATGCAGGAGCTAGCCAGATATTCCACTGTGCTGTCCAATAATGATCTGTTCGCTCCTGTAGCCAGCGGCTCCTTCAAGACAGACGGGATGGTGATTATCCCCTGCTCCATGAATACGCTGGGCGCCATCGCGAACGGCATGGGCGATACCCTGCTCAGCCGGGCGGCCAGCGTAGTGCTTAAGGAGAAGCGGCGGCTCATTATTGTGCCGCGCGAAACCCCGCTCCATCTGATCCATCTGGAGAATATGCTGCGGATTGCCCGGGCCGGGGCGGATATCATGCCGGCTTCGCCGGGCTTCTACAATCACCCCACAGAGATCTGGGAGCTGGTAAACTTCATGAATGCCCGCGTGCTTGATGCGCTGGGCATTGATAACCAGTTGATGAAGCGCTGGGGGGAAGGTTAGCGGGGCTGTGCCGGCCTGCGGGACGAGGAGGCCAGCCCGGAAGCAGCTGATGCAGCGCTGGGGGAGACTTAGGCAAGGCTGTAACGGCCTGCGGCCGAAGGGGCCAGCCCGAAAGCAGCTGATGCAGCGCTGAGAGAGACTTAGGCAGGGCTGTAACGGCCTGCGGCCGAAGGGGCCAGCCCGGAAGCAGCCAATAGGCTTCTGTCTGGGCTACTTTTGGAGAATTTAGGGGCACTTGTGCCCCTATTTTCCCCATTCGGGCTACTTTTGGGAGGATTCAGGGGCATTAATGCCCCTATTTACCTCATTCGGGCTACTTTTGGGAGGATTGAGGGGCATTTGTGCACCTATTTTCCTCATTCGGGCTGCTTTTGGGAGGATTCAGGGGCACTTGTGCCCCTATTTTCCTCATCCGGGCTACTTCTGGAGGATTTAGGGGCATTTGTGCACCTATTTTCCTCATCCGGAGCGTTACGGACAGGAGAGACGTTAAAATGCGGAAAAGCGCCTGAATGCTGGCCTTACGGACATCAGCGCCGTTATTTCGCCAGAAAAGCGGAGATATCAGAAGAAAAGTGGCGGATAAGGGCCGTGGTGTCCGTAAATACGCTAAACAGGCTGAAAATCAACCAATAAGGTCCGTGGTGTCCGTAGGACACAAAGTACCCAAAGTGTCCGAAGTACCCGATTTGTCCGAAGCTTCCGGCGGCAGGTGTTCGTATTTGAATCGGGCAGTTAGTGTTTCCTCCTCTATAGTCCACTCTAGAGCCATACTTCGGCGTACTTAGTCCGCTATTGACCAACAAACGTAAAGCAGCGATTCTCCAAGTGACAGAAGAATCGCTGCTTTACGTTATTATTTAGTTTGGGGAAGTTTGAGGACTTGTCCGGATCTTCAGGAACACCTGATAGCTCCGCTCGGCCACCTCCGAAATCGGAATCGGGTGGAAGCCCGGCAGATCTGCGTACAGCAGGTCATTCAGCGGAGCCGTCCAATTAGCCGGAAGCCGGGCTGCACCCAGCTTCGCGCCCATAATGGAGCCTACAGTCGCACCGTTGCAATCTGTATCCATTCCGGCGCTTACTGAGGTAACTACAGCTTTCTCGAAGTCATTGCCGCCGTACACCAGCGAGGCTGCGACAATCGCCGCGTTGTTATTGGTATGCACCGGATCATAATGGCTGAACTCCTCCCACAGCGTGCTGACCAGCTCCCGTTCACTGCGCGCCTGCCGGGCAATAGCTACTCCACGCAGCACATCCTTAGCCAATCTGCTCGTCTTCGGGATTTCGCTCAGCCCAATTTCCACAATCCGCTCGTTATCCAGGCCCGCGAACGCAGCGGAGATCATCGCCGCATTGAACATTTCGCCATAGATTCCGTTCTTCACATGCGAGAAGGAAGCATCCCGCCAGCCCAGCTCCGCAGCCAGCTCAGGATGACCCGCCGCTCCGTAGGCGAGGCCGTCTGCACGGATAGCTGCACCGATCCATTCCCGGTAAGGATTCAGATGCATCCGTACCCGTTCCTGCCGCAGCGGCCAATCCTCCGGCTTGTCACCGTGCAGATGGGAGGTCTCCGCAGCAAAATTCATATAAGACTGCGTTTCCGCCGTGCAGACCTGGCTGTAGGTCAGATGCTTATGCCACAGCTTGCCGATGTCCCACGAATCCCAGTCCAGCCCCTTCTGCTCCAGCAGCATCAGTCCAAGGACGGTATAACGGATATCATCGTCACTCTCCATGTAGCTGATCTTCTCCCGGGTACTGGTGAACGACCAGTCGCTTAAGCCCAGGCCGTATTCCTCCCGCGCTGTCGAATGCTCCGGTGTATATCCCTTGATCGGCCAGGCATCCGCGCCCCGGAACCACAGCTCAATATTCTCCCAGCCGGTTCGCCCGTCTTTCCCGTACAGGTAGTCCCAGTACTCCAGCGGCTTGCCCAGTGCACAGCCGACACTCCGGCCCAGCCAGGCTCCGTAGAACCTGTCGCGCCACTCTTCCGGCGTCCACTCCACCGCCAGCCGGCGCGGACCCTCCGGCCGCAGCTCCCGGATTCCCGCCAGATCGGACGGCTCCTGATACGGGAAGTCTGCCGCCACGCCCAGCTCCATCAGCTCACGGTAGACCTCCATCAGCTGCTGCTCATCACTGCCGGCAGCAGCCAGCTTCTCTGCCAGGCTGCCGGTCCGGCATCCTTCCTCGATGCGCTGCTGCAGCTCCAGCCGCACCGTCTCCTGCAGACGTTCCCAGCCTGCCATCGTTAGTTTGCTCCTGCCGCGGACCCGAGCCCGCGGTCTAACCGGTCCAGTGAATCATAGAGCAGCTTGATGAACGCTTCACGGTCTACGCCGAGCAGCACCTCTGTATTGGCCGGATGCTCCGGCTTTTTGCGCCGGTCGGCCACAGTCATCCCCCGGGTCAGCTTGCCCTCGGTCTCCACCGTAACATGCAGATGCTCCGACTCGAACAGCTCCGGGTGCAATAGCCAGGCAATGGCGCACGGGTCATGCAGCGCATTGCCGACGAAGCCCATTTTTTTGCCATAGATTGAGTAGAAATCCAGCAGCTCACCGACCATAACAGATACGGGGCCGCGGGTCTTAAGCTCTTCAATCTCCTCTTCAAAAATAGCCGCCTTATCCGTTACATCCAGCCCGCTCATTACAATCGGAATCCCCGATTCGAATACAATTTTCGCCGCCTCCGGATCCACATAAATATTGAATTCCGCTGTCCGGGTCACATTGCCGTAAGCCAGCCCGCCGCCCATCAGCGAAATCTTCTCGATTCTCTCCTTCACTTCCGGATAAGCTGTAATCAAGAGGGCAATATTCGTCAGCGGGGCCGTCGGCACCAGGGTAATCTTCTCCTCGGAGGAACGGATAATGTCCAGCATAAACTCCACAGCGCCTTGCTCTACGGGCTTGAATTTGCTGGCCGGAAGCGCCGGGCCGTCCATACCGGATTCGCCATGCGCTTCTTCTCCGGTAACGAGCTTGCCGAGCAGCGGCGCGGCCGCTCCCTTGGCTACAGGAATATCAGCATTCACGAAGCTGAGGATCTTCAGCGCATTGTCGGTGATTTTATCAAGAATCTGGTTGCCTCCGACCGTTGTAATCCCCCGGATGTCCAGCTGCTCCGGATGAGCCAGCGCAAGCAGAATGGCAATCGCGTCATCATGCCCCGGATCACAGTCAATGATAATAGGTGTTGGCATTAGTGTCGCTCCCTTGTTGGTTTATAGTTCAATTCACACAGTCATCTATTTCACAGTCGTCTTAAGCTTCTTGTTCTTCTTCCGGGTCTCCGAGACCGCGTAGATGATCAGACCGATCACCGTTGCCACATAAGGCAGCGTAGCGATCAGCTCCGCCGGAATCTTCAGCACCTGCAGAGCGTTGGAGAGCGCATCGGCTGCGCCGAATAACAGAGAGGTTAATGCGGTCCCGACCGTTGTGCTCCGGCCCATCGATTCAGCGGCAATCGCAATCCAGCCCCGGCCGGCCACCATATCCCGCGTGAACAGGGACAGATAGCCCATCGACATGTAGGCGCCGCCCAGACTGGCGAAGAAGCCGCTGAGCAGCAGCGCAGTATATTGAATCTTAACCACACTGACGCCAACCGACTGGGCCGCATGCGGATTCTCGCCCACCGAACGGATACGCAGCCCCAGCGGCGTGCGGTTCAGCAGATAGTAGACAACAAGCACGGACAGAATCGAGAAATAAGTCAGTATGTGATGTCCCGACAGAATCGGACCCAGCACCGGGATCTCCTTCAGCAGCGGGATCTGCACACTTGGCAGCACTTTGCTTGCTAAGGAAGTGGAAGAACCTTTATCTCCGCTGAGCAGATACAGAATGAATACCGTACCGCCCGAAGCGAACATGTTAATCGCCACACCGCCGAGAATGATATGGGTCTTGAACTTCAGGGTGAAAAAGGCCAGAATTCCGGCGATCAGCGTCCCCGAAACAACGGCACCAAGCAGTCCGACCCAGGCGCTTTGCGTATAAGCACTCACAATGACCCCGGCCAAAGCCGAGACGAGCATAATCCCTTCCATCCCAATGTTGATGATACCGGCACGGTTTGAGATCAGTGCACCCAGCGCAGCGAACAGGATTGGCGTCGTTACACGCAGCACCGAGAAGGCGAAATCCGTCGTCAGAATAACATTCAGCAGACTATTCATGCTTCCTTCGCCTCCTTCAGCAGCATCCGGTTCTTCCAGAACTTGAGGAACTGCTCAGCCGAGATGAGAAGAATAATAACCGCCTGAATGATCGAGATCATCTCGGACGGCACATCGGACAGACGCGCCATCAAGTCGGCTCCAATACGGATATAGGCCAGGAAGAGCGCGGAGACGATGACGGAAAGCGGATTGTTCTTGGCCAGCATGGCCACCAGCGCACCATCCAGGCCGTAACCAGGCAGTGAAGTCCACTGGAACCGGCTGTACATCCCGAGCACCTCCACCGAGCCGCCCATCCCGGCAATGAACCCGGCAATCAGGTGAACCAGAATGATTACTTTGGCAGTCTTCATGCCCGAATAACGGGCGAAATCCCGGTTCACGCCGGTCATCCGCAGCTCATAGCCCCACTTGGTCCGGTAGAGGAACAGATGGGCCAGCACGATCAGCACCAGCACAATAATGAGCCCGGTATGAATGCGTGTGCCGGCAAAAAGCTTGCTCAGCTGCGCAGTTTTCTCGAATTTAAAAGAAACGTTGGCGAAGGCCTTGGCATCCCGCAGATGGTAGTTCAGCAGGTACAGTCCGACCCCGAACAGGATATTGTTAAACATGAGCGAAGTCACCAGCTCATTGGCATTCCACTTCGCTTTGAGAATTCCGGGAATAGCCGACAGCAGTGCCCCGACAATCGCGCCTGCGAGTATCGCTACAAGCGGATGCAGCCAGCTGTTCAGGCTGAGGTGGATGGCTAATGTAGTAGCAACCACACCGGAGAAATAGAAGATCCCTTCCGCCCCCAGGTTGAACATATTGGCCCGGAACAGGAGCGAGACGGCAAGACCGGTGAACATCAGCGGAATAGCCATCTCTATGACATTACCGATATGCCCTTTAGTAGAGAACGGCTCCAGCAGGAAGATGCCGATCGTCTTCACCGGCTGGTCACTGACCAGCGAGATAATCAGAAAGGCAATAAAGAGCGCAATGACAATGACTGCCGCTGTACGGATCGCCTCGAAATATTTTACTTTAAACATGGTTTACAGCCCTCCCGGTCTGCTCTTTGTCCTGCCGGTTAATCCCCAGCATATAGAGTCCCAGCTCTTCCTCACTTACGGCGGAAGGATCTTCGAAGTACGCAACGATCTGGCCCTCATACATGACGAGCAGACTGTCGCTCAGCTCCAGAATCTCATTCAGATCGGCCGATACGAGCAAGGTGGCGCAATTAGCCGAGCGCAGCTCCAGCAGCTTCTGATGGATGAACTGCGCAGCCCCGATATCGACGCCCCGGGTCGGCTGCTCGGCGATCAGCAGCTGCGGATTGGTGGAGCATTCCCTCGCGACAACGACCTTCTGCATATTGCCGCCGGACAGCATACCGATCTGCTGCTGCGGGCCGGAGCAGCGTACTTTGAATTCTTCTACGAGCGATACCGCCAGAGCCGCAATCCTGGAACCGTTAAGGAAAGGTCCCTTATTCATATCCTTCGCCCGGTACCGGGTGGAGATCAGGTTGTCCGCAATGCTGGCCTCTCCCGCCGCACCCTGGCGCATCCGGTCCTCCGGGATATAAGACACGCCGAGGCTGCGGATGCCTAAGATGTCGAGCTCACGGATATCCGTCCCCCTCACCTTGACCGAGCCGCTGCCGGACACGCCGCGCAGACCGCCGGTCAGCGCCTCAATCAGCTGGCTTTGCCCGTTGCCTTCAACACCCGCGATGCCGACAATCTGGCCTTCCCGGACCGAGAAGCTGATCTCTGACAGCAGAGCTTTGCCCTGGCTGTCCAGCGCGCTAAGCTGATTCACGGTAAGCACAGGCTTACCATCCGGGATACTGTCCTTATCGTACTTCAGCACAACATCCCGGCCGACCATCAGCCGTGAAATCTCCTGCTCCGTGACTTCACTGATCTGGAGGACCCCTTCACTTCTGCCGCCGCGCATAATCGTAATCCGGTCACAGATCGCTTTGACTTCCTTCAGCTTGTGCGAGATAAAGACGATGGTATGTCCCTGTTCCTTCAGTTGCTGCAGCTCATGGAACAGCTCTTCTGTCTCCTGCGGAGTCAGCACAGCGGTCGGTTCATCCAGGATCAGGATCTTGGCCCCGCGCACCAGGGCCTTCAGAATTTCCACCTTCTGCTTCATGCCGACGCTCAGATCCTCCACCTTCGCCTTGGCATTTACAGAGAGGTTATATTTACGTGCCGTTTCCTCGGTCAGACGCACGGCTTCCGCATAATTGAAGCCCACGCCTTTGCGCGGCTCCATGCCCAGCACCATGTTCTCAGCCACAGTAAAAGAAGGCACGAGCATGAAATGCTGATGAACCATGCCGATGCCCCGGTCGATCGCATCCTGCGGGGACTGCAGCTTCACCTGTTCTCCGCGGATATAGACCGCGCCTTCACTCGGCTCCTCCAGCCCGAACATGATCTTCATCAGAGTCGATTTACCGGCTCCGTTCTCCCCGGCAATCGCATGGATTTCACCCTCACGCAAGGAGAATTCAACGTCTTTGTTGGCTACAACACCGTTCGGATATACTTTGGTGATTCCCCGCATTTCCAGCAGAGCGTTCGCCATGGGTCATCAACGCCTTTCAACTTAAGTGGCCCTGCAAAAAATAGGCAGCTGGAGCTCTTCCCAAACGAAGAGCCGCCAACTGCAGAGCTTTGTAAACTTTTTTATTTAAGCATATTTGTTCTTAATGAACTTAAGGTTTAACGGCATTACGGATGGCCTCAACCTCAGAGGTCTCCATACCCATAGCATTGTCAACCGTAATTTCCTTGTTGATCAGCTTCTGCTTCACTTCTTCCGCCTTGGCCTGCAGCTCTGCCGGGAATACGCTTGTGTAGATGTCATTCTCAGCAATGCCCACACCGTCTTCTACGAAGCCCAGTACATCGCGTTTACCCATCTCAAGCGTGCCGTCCTGCAGCTTCTTCACTGCGCCGAGGATGGCCATATCGATTTTTTTAATCGCCGATGTGACGATCAGGTTAGCCTTATCACTGTCTGTATCCTTCAGCAGCATGGCCTGGTCAGAGTCAACACCGATCGCATATTTCGTCTTCTCTTTGGCCGCATCAAAGATCCCAAGTCCTGTACCGCCCGCTACGTTGAAAATAACATCCACACCCGAGTTGTACTGGATCAGCGACAATTCCTTACCCTTGGCAGGGTTCACGAAATCGCCGGCATAGGATACCGCAACCTTTACATCCGGATCAACATACTGTGCACCCTGGATGTAACCTACAAGAAACGCGTTAATTCCGGGAATATCCATCCCGCCCACGAAACCGATCACGTTCTCCGGGTTGGCATTTGGCATGTCGGACTGCGTAGCAAGCGCTGCTACCGCTCCGGCCAGAAAAGAGACTTCATTGGTCGAATAAGACATGTTGTACATATTTTCCGGAGCTTCTTCGATGTCGGTGTCATAGTTGATGAATTTTTTATCCGGATTGGCCTCTGCTGTCGCATTGAACATTTCCGTAATTTCCGAGCCGCCTGAGATCACTACATCCCAATCCTCAGCTGCGATATCATTAAAGGTCGGTTCCCATTTCGTTTTGTCCGCACCCATCTCTACAACCTTAGTCTCTGCACCAAGCTCGTCCTTTACCTTCTGCAGACCGCTGTTCGCCGCATCAAAAAACGACTTGTCACCCAGCGTCCCCGGGATCAGCAGCACGACTTTCAGCTTGTCCCCAGCAGCCGCTTCCCCGCCCCCGGCATTACTTCCCGTATTGGCGGAATTACCATTACCGGACTTGTTGTTTCCGCATGCAGCGACCAGCACCATTACCGCCAGCAACAATATAACGAGCATATTCTTTTTCATTATCTAAGCTCACACCCCTGTTTGTATTTGATCAACACTGATGAAAAAGCATAAAATTCCAATTACACGATTTGTTAAACCACTAGTATTGGATGACTCAAACAAATAACTGGCGAGTTTCTGAAAATAAGCATTTTACTATGAAAACAAACATTTCATGTTACATTTAGCAATAAAACCGAGCAAAACCCGAACAAGATGGCCAGTCCAGTTGAGAATCTTCGGTTTTATTGATAAGATCATAACAAAAGAACAGATAAATATTTATATATTTTCGGTCAACTTTTTGTACGATTCGGCTAAATGATCATAAACGGAGGCTCACCATGGATCGTGTCCTATATATTGTAAATGCAGAGCATGAGGCGAATACTTATATCCCTCCGCATCAGCATGAATGCTTCGAGCTTGTGTACTATATCCACGGCCAGGGCACCTGCAGTATCGGACCGCGCAGCTATCATTTCCGCCCCAACAGCTTCGGCCTGATTCCGCCTAACTTCAAGCATGACGAGAATCATCAGCCCAGCCCGGAGGTGCTGTTCGTCGGCTTTCATTGCGGCAATCCGATTATCAATTCGCTGTCCGGTGTTTTTGATGATGATAAGGAGCATACGGTCCTGCAGACGCTGCAGCGGATGAATGAGGAATTCAAGCGCAAGCGCGACGGGTTCGCCGAGCTGCTGAATCTGCAGATGAGCGAAATCACGGTGTATCTCCAGCGGCTGCTCAGCGCCTCAGATTTCCATTCTCCGGCAGAGGACCAGATGCAGTATGTGCTAAATTATATGAATGAGCATTACCGGCACAAGCTCTCGGTAGCTACGCTTGCTGAAATGTCCGGTTACAGCTATGACCGTTTCCGTCATCTGTTCAAGGAAAGATTTGGCGAGTCCCCGCACCGTTATCTTTTACTGAAACGCCTGGATTATGCCAAGTCCCTGCTGCTGCACACCCAGATGCATATCTCTGAGGTCTCTGCTGCTGCCGGCTTCGTCAATGATGCCCAATTCTGCAATATGTTCAAAAGAGAGATCGGGCTCTCCCCGCGTACCTTCCGCACCAGCAGCAAGGTTATGTAATGTAACATTAATCATTTACTTTTTGCGTTATACCGCTATAATGGGATTTAAGCTTACGCGAATATCACTTATAACGGCTGTATCTCGATTGTATCCTGGTCAGCCGCTAGAGCATAAAGGTTTGCCCCATTTCTGTTCACAGAATGAAGGAAGCCGCGATGTAGAGAATCTTGTTTCTCTATATCTGCGGCTTCCTTTTTTTGTTTTCAGTTTCCCAATAGGAGCAGGGGATGCACACCGGAGCTGTGCTGTATGCATTACAAA
The DNA here is from genome assembly GCF_032302195.1 of Paenibacillus sp. MMS20-IR301. Taxonomy (NCBI): domain Bacteria; kingdom Bacillati; phylum Bacillota; class Bacilli; order Caryophanales; family Paenibacillaceae; genus Paenibacillus; species Paenibacillus sp. MMS20-IR301. The sequence continues at coordinate 6,827,705 of NZ_CP135275.1, read as the reverse complement.
AATTACTTATTGCTGGGAGGTGCCAGTTCCTATGGCTTTTATTAATGTTCGTGAGCTGCTGGAGCATTGGGAGCACAGCAGCCGGCTGCTGAAGATCCGCAAGGAGGTGGACCCGCGGTTTGAGCTTGGGGCAGTGATTAAGGCCGTGAAGGGCATGCAGCCTATGCTCTTCCAGAGGGTGAAGGGGTATAGGATGCCGATGGCTGCCGGGCTTGGCGGCTCCAAGGAGCTGCTGGCCGAGAGCATGGGGATGCAGCCTGCGGAGCTGCTGCCCCGGCTAATCGAGGCCATAGTCCGTCCGCTGCCTACGAAGCGCAGCGCTCAGGCTCCGGTGCACGAGAATGTGCTTACCTCCGGCATCCGGCTGGAGGAGCTGTTCCCCGTGTGCACCTATAATGCTCTGGACAGCGGAGCCTACTATGTCTCCGGTGTCATGGTTGTTAGAGGCGCTGACGGACAGAAGCGTTACACCTCCATCCGGCGGATGCAGCTGCTGGACGGCAACCGGACCAGCATACTGATCTCTTCGCCTGAGCTGTTCCAGCAGTTCAGAGAGCTAGAGGAACGCGGCGAGCCGATGGAGGCGGCTTTCATGTTCGGGATTGTTCCGGCAGTCGTGCTGGCTTCCCAGATCAGCACCCATCTGTTCCATGCCGACAAGCTGGAGGTGGCCTCTGCCCTGCTCGGCCAGCCGCTTGAGGTCGTCCGCTGCAAGACAATCGGCCTTGAGGTGCTGGCTGAAGCCGAGGTGGTGTTCGAGGGCCGGATTCTCCCGCGGGTCCGCGAGCCGGAAGGCCCGTTCGGGGAACTCGGCGGATACTACGGCCCGCGCACGGAGCAGCCGGTTGTAGAATTCTCCGCCGTTACCTACCGGAACAACCCGGTCTGGCAGACCATTCTCCCCGCCAGCTATGAGGAGAAGCTGCCGATGGCGATTGCCCGTGAAATCGCCCTGCTGGGCTCAGTACGCCAGGTTGTCCCCGGCGTTAAGGATGTCCACATCACCATGGGCGGTGTCGGCCGTTACCATGCGGTCATCCGGATCAGGAAGGTTCAGGAGGGCGACGGCAAAACCGCCCTGCTCGCCGCCTTCGCAGGCGATAAGGATCTGAAGCATGCTGTCGTCATCGATGAGGACGTCGATCTGCTGGACCCGCTCGATGTCGAGTGGGCGATCGCCACCCGCGTCCAGGCCGACCTCGACATCTTCATCGTCAGCGGGGCCAAAGGCTCGCCGCTTGAGCCGTCGCATAACCTGCGGGGCGTCTCGGCCAAAATGGGCATCGATGCTACCTATCCGCTGGCCGAAGCTGAGCATTACAAGCGGACCTCCATCCCCGGCCAGGAGGAGATCGAGCTGGCGGAATATTTGTAGAGCGCAGAGCAGGACGCTTGCTGCAACTGCCTGCTGCAACTGCCTGCTGCAGCTGCAGACTTGGCACCTTAACCAGGGTTCATCAGCAACGCGGCTCTCAATACTTCAGTTTAATTTGCTCAACAGCCAAAGCTTATCGGGAGGTGTATTATGCAAGCTATCGGATTGATCGAGACCCGGGGACTTACTCCGGCACTGGAAGCGCTGGATGCGATGTGCAAGGCGGCAAACGTGAAGCTGACCGGCTTCAAGCGGGTAGGATCGGGGCTTATTACAGTAATCGTCGAAGGTGATGTCGCCGCAGTCCAGGCTGCCGTTGACGCGGGTATTGCTGCTTACCCGCGTACTGGAGGAGAGCTCATTGCTTCAAATGTTATCCCGCGCCCGCACTCTGATCTGGCGCGGATGCTGTTGTAGCCAGGGCTTCCGGAGAGAGAATTCACTTACATCCTACGGATACATTGGCCCTTATTTCCGTTGGAAGCCTTCATCCTGCTGCCTAACGGACACCAGCGTACTTAATGCGGAGGCATTTGCCTCAAATCTGCCTCTTGAAGAAGCAATAAGCGGACTACGCTCCGTTAGCAGTGCTAAACGTTCTATTTTCGGGGACATAAGGGCTGTACGCTCCGCATGGATCACGAGGAATAGCAGTATTTACTCTGACCTCTACCAGATCTATCAGACACAGTGATTTCTTAATAACTAATAGAGCACCAGAGCTGATATCGTGGTAAATACAACATTCGCACTCCGGCAAGCCACGTCCATTCCAGTAACATACTAACGCACGCCGGACTTTCACAGCTATCCATAGAATCCATTGTCCATATACATTCTATGGGGAACTCACAGATACGATAGTTGTATTCTATACAATTAAAAGCAACGTACAGCTACGCTCGCAGCTTATAACTGCAGTTCGTACAACTAAATATTCTCTAAATAAGCAAAACCACTCATTCTTGGTGATTTAATTGTACGAAATACAACTAAACAGGTGAGAGGCAGAACATCAGACGATTTAGTTGTACAAAGTGCAGTTAAAGACATCAGGTAGTGCTCTCCCTAACTTGGCCGCCGTCTCTGTACAAGTTACCCCAAATTTCACGGCTGCCCGGGAAGCCACTCACACTGTACGCATTACCTATAGGAGGTGATTACCCCTGTCTGATTTCATGAAGAGCATAGTTACTGAGGTTCTGGAGCGGAATCGCACTACTCCTTCCGCCGCTGCAAGTCCGGCTACGGCTCACGTTCCAGCTGGAATTTCTGCTTCAGCACATGCTCCCGTTCACGCACCAGCCGCCAGTTCCGATTCAGCTCACGCTCCTGCACTCTCTCCAGTCGGCCATCTCTATTCGCCGGACAGCAAAGCGGACTGCCTAAGCACATGCGTGAAGCCTGGGGATTGCCTCAAGCCTAACGGCGGAATCAAGCGGATCAACTACCAGAAGGAGCAGGCCTCGAAGCGGCTGGCCCCGCTCGGCTGGCCCGGTTTGCCCGGCTCGTCGTACGACACCCATTCGCTGGATGCTGCACAGCTGCAAACCGGGAGCCGCTCACCTGAGCGGCCCTCAGGAGACGCAGCAACCCTGCCTGCCCCGGCCGGGCCGGCTTCCGGGAATACACAGAGCTTCGCCGAGCGCTGTCTGTCCCCACTGCTCTTGCGCTCACTGCCTGACGGGCTTGCGCAGCCTGCCGCTTCCGGCGACGCTTCCTGCCCGCCTGCAACTTGTGCGGGCGGTCTTGCGCAGGTGCACAGCCCCGGGCATCCGGCAGGAGATCGCCTCTGCCGGCAAGACAGCTGCCCGGAGGCCAGCCACTTCAGAGGGATTCCGGTTCCGCCGGTCGCAGTATACGGCCAGGGCAACACTTCACCGGACAGCCCGCTCCCACTGCTCCGGGATGAAACACTGGATGCCTGGCTGTTCCCTGTAATCAGCAGCAGGCTCCGCCCGGTGCTGGGCACTGCGGGCCGCGGCTATAGCTCAGCCGGTGTGCTGAGCGCTCCAGCCAGCCATCCGGGCCAGCTGTTCGCCGTAGAGGCGCTGCTGGCCGCGAATCCCGCACTGGAAGCAGATGTCCAGTGGGGCGGCAGCAGCGGCGGGTTCGAGTTGCTGCTGCTCAGCAACGATGCCGGCTTGCTGGCCCGCCTGCTGACAGAACTGGCCGGAGCTCTGCAGCGCGATTCCATCCGGCAGATCCGGGGTTACTCCAGTCTGCAGCCGGGCCCTCTGCTGCGGCGGCATCTGGCTGCCGGCCAGCAGGATGCCATCGCCGTCATCGATGCCGCTTCACGCTGGAATAGCCTCGGCTGCGCAGAGCGGCTGCTCGTCAGCTGCCCGGGCACAAGCCTGAGTCTTCGTGCAGAGCGCAGCTACTGCATACTCAGCGGGTCTGACGCAGAGCTGGCTGCTGTTTTACCCGCCTTAACAGAGCTCACAGATAAATAATAATAAGCTCTATACCCGGCAAGCTGAATTCACAGAATAACTTTGAGCCGAATTTCTTTGAGCTGATGACTTTGAATTGATTGACTTTGAACGGATTGACTTTAACCTTGGGCGGGCTGTCCGTATCACTTTGCCTTAACGCGTACTGCGAAGGAGAATTTACAAAGGAGGAGCTGAACATGCTGGCTCTCGGATTGATTGAAACTCTCGGATACACTACCGCCGTCTCCGCAGCAGATGCAGCGCTGAAAGCGGCGGATGTACAGCTGATTGCCGTTGAGAGGATCATCGGCGTTGGCGGTTCACTTGGCGTCACCATTCATTTCAGCGGTGATGTCGCCGCAGTCGGTGCTGCAGTGGATGCGGGTAAAGTGGCAGCCATGCGGATCGGCACCGTCGTGTCCGCCCGTGTTATCGCTAAGGCACATGAAGATGTGAACAGCAAAATACTGTCCCGCTTCCAGCCTGTACAACCAGCAGTTGCGGATCCAAATTCGCGCTATGCCGTGCCTCAAAGATCTGGCTCTCATTCTAATCCTGGCTCTAACCCAGCCTCTAATCCCGAATCTAGCCCTGATCCCAATCTCAGCCCTGGCGCAGACTCTCGCTCTGATTCCAGCTCCGGCACCAGCTCTAATCCTGACCCAGGCCCCGCTGATCAAGAACCTGAGCAGTAATTCCCACGCCAATATACCGTCGCCTTGTCCCCTCGCCGTGCAGTCAATTTACAGCAGGCTGCTTCTGAATACAACTAAACTTATGGAGGTTTTTTATTATGGGAGAATCACTTGGACTCATTGAAACTAAAGGGCTTGTTGGTGCAATCGAAGCAGCCGACGCCATGGTGAAGGCTGCCAACGTGGAGATCTGTGGCTACGAGAAGATCGGCTTCGGTCTCGTTACCGTTATGGTCCGCGGGGATGTCGGCGCGGTAAAAGCCGCTACCGATGCGGGAGCCGCAGCCGCCAAGCGGGTTGGGGAGCTGGTGTCTGTCCATGTCATTCCGCGCCCGCACAGTGAAGTGGAACGCGCCTTACTGTCCAAAGGCATTGAATAAGCGCTCCTATGGACAGCCGGCATAGCACGCTTGCTGAGAATGCCCTGCTGGGGTTGTCTTACCGCTCCAGAGCGGCACAATTAAACGAGGATCATCCCCGGGTGCTGGTGCTGCTGGCCGGGCATTTTATCGGCATGGAGGAAGGGTATGCCGCTGTACGCAGCTTAAGTGCAGGCCAGCCCCGGCTGCGCTTGCGCTTATGGGTTGATGATCCGCTGCTTGATACGGGCAGCACCAGACAGTTCGCCGCCTGCACCGGAGTGGATGATTTCATCCGCCCCGGGCAGTCTGTACTGCCAACATCAGCCGATGCGGAAGCCTTGTTCATCCCTGTACTTTCGCTCTCCCTCCTCTCCCGGCTTGTCCAGCTGGATACCGGGCATCCCTTCGTAAGGCTGATTATCGAGGCCTTATGTGCCGGCAAGCCTGTAGGTGCTCTGACTCTAGGAGCCCAGCCGGACCATTACCTCTGGGGGGAGCGGGGTCTATCACAGGCCAGTCCCCTGTTGAAAGCGGGAATAGAAGGTATGGTATCCACTATAGCCGGTTACGGAATCAAGCTGCTTACCCCCTCCGGCATTAGCAGCTGGGTGTCCGCAGGTGCTGCACCGCCCGGGAAGCAGGTGCTGACTGCAGAGGATATCCGCGGGGCTGCCGGGCTGGGCAGGACCGCCATCCGCCTGAACGGGCCATCCATAATTACTCCGCTGGCCAGAGACACTGCCCGGCATTACGGAATTGAAATTATCCATGCAGGATTCGAATAATCGAGGTGACTATCACATGAAGCTGGGAATCATTACAGGACACGTCGTGGCTACGCGTAAAGACGAGAATCTCGTTGGTGCCAAGCTGCTGATTGTGCAGCCCATCCTTCCTGATCATACGTCTGCGGGTCAGCCGGTTATTGCAGTTGACACCGTAGGCGCGGGCATCGGGGAGACCATCCTATACGCGGTTGGCAGCGTAGCTTCAAGAGCCACGCAGCATCCGAATGCTCCAGTCGATGCGGCCATTGTCGGAATTGTAGATAGTGTAGATTGTCCCAGAGGAGGAGGCTTATAGCCTATGCTTACAACAGAGATCAAAGATGCCATCCAGCGGCGGCGTATGATTGATGTCCTGCTCTCCGGCCGGCATCCGGCCGACCTTGTTCTGAAAGGCGGCTACATCATTAACGTAATAACCCGTGAAATCTACGAAGGAGATGTTGCCGTAGCAGGCGACCGGATTCTCCTTGTCGGTAAGGCCGACAAGCTGATCGGCCCGTCTACGGTGGTCGAGGACATGCGCGGCAAATTCATCAGTCCCGGCTTTATCGACTCCCATATGCATTTCGAGAGTGCAATGCTGACCGTTACCGAATTCTCCAAGCTGTCTATTCCCACCGGAACGACCACCCTGGTGGCCGATCCGCATGAGATCGGCAATGTACTCGGGGTTCCCGGAATGAAAGCAATGATTGATGAAGCCAAGACCCTGCCAAACCGCGTGCTGTTTACGGTGCCTTGCCTCACACCTGATGTGCCCGGCCTTGAGACGGCGGGTGCAGACATCACTTCTAAGGATATGGCGGAGCTGCTGGCAGACGGCCTTGTTCAAGGCATTGGTGAGCTGCAGGGCTTCAGCAACGTCCATCCGGTCTACCGGAATGCCCCATACCTGATCGATGATCTGCTCGCTTCCGTCTCTTATGCCAAATCTATCGGCAAAAGCATCGAGGGCAACGCCCCCGGCCTGTCGGGCCCCGAGCTGGCTGCCCATATCATCTGCGGCGGCGGTCATGTCTCCTGCCATGAGACTACAACCAAGGAAGAAATGATGGAGAAGCTGCGTTACGGGGTCAGTGTATTCATGCGCGAAGGCTCCTCCCAGCGCAATATGGCGGAATGCATCCGGGTAATCACCGAGGAGGGCATGGATTCCCGGCGGGCTATTCTGGTCTCGGATGACATGGTGCCGGAGGATCTGCTGAAGAACGGCCACATGAACGATATCATCCGCCGGACCATCGCCGCCGGTATCGATCCGGTTGAAGCCATTCAGATGGCAACTATCAATCCGGCCGCTCATTTCGGCTTTCAGGATATCGGAGTACTCGCTCCGGGCAAAAAAGCCGACATTGCCGTAATCAGCGACCTGGTGCAAATGACCATTGCCGGGGTGTACATCAGCGGAGTCAAGGTTGCCAGCGAAGGTGAGCTGACACGCGAGATTCCCTCCTATATCTATCCCGAATCCGTGAAAAAGTCGGTCAAGCGGAAACCGGTTAAGCTCGCTGACCTGCAGCTCTCTGCGGAAGGTGCCAGCGGAACAGTCCGTATCCGCGCCATCGAGGTCATTCCGGACCAGAACCTGACCGGTTCCGGCATTTATACCGCTACCGTGCAGGATGGTGTTGTGCAGCCTTCCGTTCAGGAGGATCTCTTGCCCCTGCTTGTGGTAGAGCGGCATGGCCGCAGCGGTAAGATCGGCAAAACCTTCGTCCGCGGCATGCAGCTTAAGGCAGGCGCCATTGCCGAAAGCGTGGCCCACGACACGCATAACATCATCGTCACCGGCACCAATTATGCCGATATGGTAACAGCCGTCAACCGGGTCATCGCCATGGACGGCGGCATTGCCATGATTGAAGGCGGCAAGGTCGTCGGTGATCTGCCGCTGCGGATCGGCGGGCTGATGACCGATGAGCTGACCGGCAAAGAGATGAGCGCAAGAATCAGCGAGCTGCACCGGCTGGCCCGTGAGGAGCTGGGCTGCACCCTGCATGTGCCGTTCATGCATCTCTCCTTCCTCTCACTCGTCACCAGCCCGGCCTGGAAAATCACCGATATCGGCCTGATCGACGCCGATGCCTTCACCGTACTGCCGCCGCTCGCCTAGTACCGTTTACCCTTTTTCTGAATTAGAAAGGAGCCATCCCATGGGTATTCAAGTCATAGATCTGTCCCAGGAAATCTATCAGGGCATGCCGGTATTCCCGCCCCATCAGAAGACGATGATCTTTCCCAATATGAGCCATGCCGAGAGCAAGAGCAGGCTCGGCTTCGAGTTCGCCACCAATAATCTGCTGATTAACGAACACGGTCCCACCCACAGCGATGCCATATACGAATACGATCCGCTCGGGCCGACGATTGATGAGATGCCGCTGGAGTATTTTTACGGACCGGCTGTCTGCCTGGACCTGTCCCACATCTCACCGGATGCCTATATTACCCGCTATGACCTGGAACAGGCGCTGCACAAGGATCATCTCCATCTGGATAAAGGCGATATTGTACTGCTCTATACCGGTCATTATAACCGCGCTTACGGCAGCGAAGAATGGCTGACCCGGTATGCCGGGCTGGATTACGAGGCTGCCGGATGGCTGGCGAAGCAGGGAATTATTAATATCGGCATTGATGCACCCTCCATCGACAATCCGCTCGACCCGTTGTTCTCCGGACATCTGATCTGCCGGGAATACCGGATGACCAACACCGAGAACCTCTGCAACCTGCATCTGATCGCCCAGAAGCGGTTCCTGTATTTCGGGCTGCCGCTCCGGATCCGCCGGGGCACCGGCTCTCCAGTCCGCGCTGTCGCGGTATTCATCGAATAAACTATAGAAGGCAGGTGACTGGATCATGACCAAAGGAAGAATAGTCGAAGAAATTTTCGTTCCCGCCTACGAAGGCAGAAGTGCACTTGTGCGTAAAGGCCAGACGCTCTACATCATCGATACCGAAGGCAAGCAGGTCGGCGATTTCGTCTGCTACAATGCCGCTGACCCTGACGAGCATGTCTCTCCCGTACATATGCGGGCCTCGCTCAGCAGCATCCGGCTGAAGCCCGGCGACGGCCTCTACAGCAACCGCCGCCGGCCGCTGATGCAGCTGACGATGGATACGGTGGGCAGACATGATTTCTTTTTTCCGGCCTGCGACTATTACCGGTATAAAGTTGACTTCGGGCTGGAGGAGCATCCGAACTGCCATGATAACCTGCAGAAGGCGCTTCACAAATATCAGCTGGGCCATAAGGAGCTGCCGGACCCCATCAACTGGTTCATGAACAATGCACTGGACGAGAATCTCGACTACGTAATTGAAGAGCCGCTCTCCCGGCCCGGTGATTATGTCGCCCTACTGGCTTTGACAGATGTAATCGCCGCCCTCTCCTCCTGCTCGCAGGATCTGGCCCCGGTCAACGGCTACAAGGTCACCCCGCTGCTGATGCAGATCACTGAACCGGACTCAGGCGTTGCCCTGTAATGACCGTGATACTCCTTACCGTTAATCTTCAGCGCTGCATGTAGCTTTTGTACACAGATATTGTATTTGTTCACTGCCGGATTCTTCATCCTGTTCACTGTTGTAACCTTGCTCTACTGTCCTGTTCATGGCCTGAAGCTTATAATCGTACTATGAACAATATAGATCAGGCCGGTAACGCCAGAGTACACAGTGAATCAGGGGGCTGCTTATGAGACGGAACAAGATCGGCAATCAGAGAGCGCTGTACAGCAGATTATTGATCAGTATTACGCTTTGCGTTTCCTTAACTTTTCTGGTCTCCACCATCATTTATTACAACTACTACATCGGGGTGGAAAAAAAGCAGGCGTTCCGCTCCGACCTCAGCAACCTCACACAGACTAGCAGGGAAGTCGTCAATATGACCGATGCTGCACAGTCACTTTCTTTTCAAATCTACCGCAACAGCACGATTTCCAAAATTGTTTTCTACGATAAGCCCGATATTTATGATGTCACGGCTGCCATGTCCGAGCTGGGCAATTACTTAAGCTCTATGCCTTATATTGAATCCATCTATGTGTATAATCCCAAAAGCGGGCAGATTTACATCGCCTCCTCCCATGGCCAGAACGGTGTGTTTACCGAGCAGGAGCTGGTGGATAAGCCCATTCTGGATATACTGGGTCATTACCAGGACTATAAGGCTTTCACGCCGATCCCCAGAGTCTACTCTAATGGCGCGAGGGAGAATGACCAGGTTCGGGCTTATACTTTTTTGTGCCTGGATGCTATCGGCTGGGACCGGACCATCAATTCTGCCGTCATCGTGAATATTTCTGCACCCTGGATCAACAAGGAAATTACCAGTTCGGTAGATTCTAAGAGTGCTACATTTATTCTTGCGGATCAGGGCGCCTTCCTCTCCGGCAACAGCCTGGAGCAGCAGGAGCTGTCCCGGGAGGAATCCGGCTGGATTCAGCAGCGGATCAAGGGCCGCGATGCGGGGTATTTCATCGACTCCTTCGGCGGCGTGAATTCGCTGATCTCCTATACGGCGCCGGATGACTTAGACTGGCAGTATGTGCGGATTACGCCTTATAACACCATCATGGAGCAGACCAATAACATCCGGAATGCCACCCTGCTGATTGCCGCGCTTATTCTGGTGGGCGGTATTGCCCTCTCCTGGCTCATGTCCAGAAGCCTCTATCTGCCGATCGACCGGATTGTCAGTGAGATGAATATTCTCGAAACCGAGAAGCGCGACAGCATGTTCATGATCCGGCAAAATACACTGCGCGATCTGATTCTCGGCCTGAAGCCCCTGCAATCCATCCAGCAGATGGATAAGCTGCGCCAGCTCGGGATTCATTTCACCTTCAATGATGATTACCGCCTGATTCTGCTCAGAATAGATCATTACAAAGAATTCAGGGAAGCCCGTTCCTCCTATCTGCTGGCCTCCAAGTTCGCCATTATGAATATCGCCTCGGAGATATGCGGCCAGACCTACCGCGTGGAGACTGTAGACATGAACGATGACGGCATCCTGGTGCTGCTGAACATAATTGATCCTGTAGAGTACACAGATACGGGACTGATCGAGGCGCTGCTCCGGCAGATCCAGCAGGCCTGTTCCGATTATTTGAAAATCAGCCTCACCCTCACCTACAGCCACATCGACCGCAACGCAGACCAGCTGCACCAGCTCTACAAGCAGGTCAGGGAAGCTTCGGAGCACCGCCTGTTCTATGGACATGGCTGTATAATTAACGCCCGGGATGTCTGCATCCGGGAGTCCGGCAATTACCATTATCCTACCGACAGGGAGAAGAAGCTGGCCGACGCACTGCTGAGCGGGAAACTGGAGGATGCCGCCGAACAGTTCAGCAGCATTATCCGGGAGACGGAGGGGTATCCCTTCCAGACGGTACAGCTGGCTGTATCCAGACTGAGCGTGACCGTACGGGAGATCGTTGCAGCTGTACAGAAACGTAACCGTTTACAAAATGACGGATTTACCGGCCTGCCTTGCCTGGATTCAATCGAGACCGTAACCGAGCTGGAGGAGGCCTTCTCCGCCCTCTTCAACAATATACGCGACCAGCTGGCTGACAAAAAAAATACCAAGCAGCATGACCTGATCTGCCTGATTAACCAGAAAATCAGCGAATCGTACATGAAGCCCAATCTAAGCCTCAACCAGCTCGCCGATGAGCTTGATATGTCGCCGATCTATATCAGCCGCCTCTACAAGCAGCAGACCATGAACAGCATCGTCGATGTCATCCTGGAGGTACGGCTGCGCGAGGTATGCTCCCTGCTGGAGAACACCGACCTGCCGGTAACCACCATCGCCGAGCGCTGCGGCTTCACCAGCAGCTCCTATCTGCACCGGATGTTCAAGCGCAGCTTCGGCACGACACCTACCGATTACCGCCGCTCGAAGCATGTAAGCACGTAGCGCTATCTCCGCCCTCCCCCGCTTTGGTGGAACACCAAGCCCGCTCCGCGCTCCCCCGCTTCGGTGGAACACCAAGCCCGCTCTGCTTCAGCCAGTCTCCATGTACACGGAGACTGGCTCTTCTGCTTCCTCCCCCTGCCACAGAAGCCGGCGCCCACGCTTACTGGCAGCCTTGGCACGTCCGGTCCGGATACCGCTTAAACAGCGGAGAGGACGGAATGAATGTGGAGAAGCGAAGCGGTCGCCTTTGTGTCCGGATTTTCACCGACAAGGTAGAATCAAAAAAATCCGGACACAACAGCGATTGGAACATCATTCCGTTCTCGGAGCGTCCACCCAACGCACCCAACGCACCCAACGCACCCAACGCACCTAACGCACCCAACGCACTCAGATTCCCTACTACGTCATGCCTGCACTTGAGCACCTGCACCCGACACAAAAAGCCCCAAAAGCCATAAGGCTTCCGGGGCTCCCCTCTACTTGATTCCCTTCTCCGCAACATAAGCATTCCACTGCTTCGTCCATTCCGCCTGAATCTTCTCAAGTCCGGCCTGCTTGGCCTTCTGCAGGAAGGTGTCAAGACCCTTGTCGATATCATCTACCAGCCCGGCCTGGAGCGGGAACAGGTACTGCTTCTCCACTTGCTCCAGCGCCGCTTTCTCCGCCTGATAGGAGGAATAATCTTCAGCGAAGCCGAGGAACAGGTCCGGCTTCTGGATTTTATCGAGCTCATCGAAGATGGCCTTCACTCCGTCAAAGCCCTTGTCGAACAGCATGTACTCCGGATTTCTCCAGGCCCAGCCGTTCATGCCCTCACGTGTGAAGCCGTTGGTCTGGCTGGTGCCGAGCAGCTTATAGTAGCCGTCTTCGACAGTATAGTTCTTGCCTTCAATCCCGTATTCCGTCAGCTGGTTGTAGCGTTTGTCCAGCACCAGCTTTTCATAGAAGGCGAGCGCCCGTTCCGGATTTTTGCTGCTCTTCGGAATGGCGAAGCCGTTGTGGACCGGGTGCACCGGTGTAGCATACCCCGTCGTTAATCCGAATGGCGAATAGCCCAGCTCCCATTCAGGATGGGTCGTGCTGATCTTCATGACCATATCGTTGAAGCGGGTAGGGTTATCCCCGAACATGCTTGCTGCTTTGCCCGAAGTAATCGGATCCTGCATCGTATCCTTAATGTTCAGCACGTTCTTCGGAATGAAGCCCTTCTCCTGCCAGCGCTTCATCGTCTTCAGCTCTTCTTTTTGCTCATCGGAGCCCCAGTAAGAATAGACTTCAGTAGGAGTCTCATATTTCACGCCCATGCCGTAAGGCAGCGCGCCGACCATCTTGTTGAGCTCAGTATAAATGTAATGGAGATTATTGCCGACGTCACTGTTCAGGGAAGCCGGCATCAGATCCGGCTCGTTCTGCTTGATTCCGTCCATGTAGGCCTCATAGCTGGCCAGATCGGTAGGCTTCGGCAGATTGTATTTCTTGCGCAGATCCTCACGCCACACGAAGCCATTGGTCACATACTCCTTATAAGTTGCAGGTACAGTGTAGATTTTGCCGTCAACCTTAACATCCTCCCACATCGACTCAGGGACGAATTTCTGCAGCTCCGGTGCAGCCTTAGGCAGCAGATCATCCAGGGCCAGGAATGCGCCGCGTTTGGCATATGAAGCATATTGCGTCCAGTCCGCCGTGAAGATCAGATCAATCGCCTGGCCGGAGGAGAGCAGCAGCTTATATTTCTGATCCCAGTCCGTCCAGCTGGTGTAGTTGAATTTAACGGTAGTGTTGAGCTCCTCCAGAGCCATCTTGTTGACTTCCGCCTCAATCGCCGGAAGATCCTTAGGCGCATCACCGAGCATATAGAACTGCAGCTCCACTTTCTTCGAAGTGTCTATGCCGGGTTCTGCTGTAGCTGCGGTACCTTCCGTGGCTGCCGCCGTGTTATTTTTGCCGCTGTCTGCAGTGCCTGAAGCCTCTTGGTTGCTGTTATTGCCGCCGCATCCTGCAGCGAGAAGCGAGACCGCCAGCATGGCCGTAAGGACCGCCAGCGGTTTTTTCCGTGCATTCTTTTTCATTTGAACCCTCCTAAAAGTTTTGTTTGCATAGCTTTCTTCATGACTTCGTACAAAACTCGCTTCGGAAGCATACGCTAAGTTTTGTTAGCATAGCTCCTTGCATCCATTCCGCAATACCGTAACTCTATGTTAGCTGAACGGCAGACCCTTGTGACAGCACAATCCTGCCGTTCAGTTCTAACCTTTGACCGCGCCGATTGTCAGGCCTTTAACGAAATAACGCTGGATGAACGGGTACAGGAACAGAATAGGCCCGGTGACAACGATGGCCATCGCCATTTTCGTCGACTCTGTAGGCAGATCCCCCCCAAGGCTCACGCCGGTCCCCGCACCCATATTGGCAATGAACTGAGCGGAGTTAATCACATTGTACAGATGGAACTGCAGCTGATACTTATGGGTATCATTGATGAACAGCGAGGATGAGAACCAGTCATTCCAGTAAGCCAGGGCAAGAAACAGGCCGACCGTAGCGATGCCGGGCATCGACAGCTGCAGCACAATCCGCCAATATATCTTGAAATCACCGGCCCCGTCAATCTTGGCGGATTCGAACAGCTCCTCGGGCACAGCGGACCTGATGAAATTCTTCATCAGAATGATCAGAAACGGTGTCATCAGCCCCGGAAAAATCAAGGCCCCATACGAGTCCGTCAGGTTCAGATATTTGGTCATCATAATGTACCAGGGCACCAGTCCCCCGCCGAACAGCGTAGTGAAATAGATGTAGAACGAGAAGGTATTGCGGTATTTGAAATCCTTGCGGGCCAGCACATACCCGGCCATCGTCATGAAGAACAATCCCAGCGCCGTACCCGTCACCGTGGTAAACAGGGTTACCCCATATGCCCGCAGCACCTCATCCGGGAATGTGAATACCGTCTTGTACCCTTCCAGGGAGAACTCTGCCGGAATCAGATGATAGCCGTCCCGGATAATTGAGTCATTGGAGGTCAGCGAGGCCGAGATAATCAGCAGGAACGGGATCAGACAGGCCAGGGAGCCCAGTATAATGACCGTATACGCCAGCCCCTGCAGCAGCCTCGTATAGTGATCGTCTTTGATATGCATGCTCTTTCTCTCCTCCTAGAACAGCGCGTAATCATCGTTTATTTTGCGGATAATGTAGTTCACCGTCATGATCAGAATGAAGCCGAACAGCGATTGGTACAGGCCGGCCGCCGTAGCCATTCCGATATCAAAGGTCACCTTGAGTGAACGGAACACGTACGTATCCAGAATATCTGTCGTATTGTACAGCACCCCGTTATTGCCGATCAGCTGGTAAAAGAGATCAAACTGCCCCTTCATAATGCTTCCGAGCGAGAACAGCAGCAGCACGACAAAGGTGGACTTCAGCATCGGCACCGTGATGTACCAGATCCGCTGGAAAATATGCGCTCCGTCAATTTTGGCCGCTTCATAATATTCATCGCTGATCCCTGTAATAGCTGCCAGATAGATGACCATGCTGTAGCCGAGGTTCTTCCAGAGATAGAATAGGACAATCAGGAAGATCCAGACCACCGGCTTATTGTAGACATCAACAGGTCCGGCTCCGAACCGGGCAAGCAGCGTATTCAAGAAACCGTTATCATAATTGAACACGTTGTAGACGATAACACTCAGAATAACGAAGGAAACGAAATACGGCAGGAACATGATGGACTGGGTCAGCTTCTTGAACCATTTGTGGCGCAGCTCGCTCAGCAGAATCGCACAGACAATGGCCAGCACGTTGCCCAGCAGGATGAAAGCCAGATTATAGCCGATCGTATTGAGCGTCAGCTTCACCAGTGTGCCCGATTTCCAGAGGAACTCAAAGTTCTTCATCCCGATGAACGGGGCATCGAACAGCCCGGAATTGAAATCAAACTGGGTGAACGCATAATACACACCAACCATCGGAAAGTACGAATTAACCAGGAAGAACAGCAAGGTCGGCAGCAGCATCAGAAAAAGAACCCGGTTGTGGATCAGCTCATGCAGAAAGCTTTTCTTCCTTCTTATCCGGGGGCCGGAATCAATTTGCGGTGACAGCCTGCCGCTGTCCTGCAAGGGAAGCTGGGTGGCAAGCAGCATGCCTGCCTTGCGCTTACGGTGTCTCAAAGCCTTCACTCTCCTATACCTCTATATAAGTTGCAGCAGCACTGGCTTCCGGAGCCTCCACTCTGAAGGCCCGTATGACTTCGTCCAATGTATGACCTGAGTATAGAAGACACCCTCTGCAGCTGAACAGTGAAGCTTCCGGCTATTCCTGTATTTTATTGCCAAGCGTCGGGTGTACTTTTCCTACTTTGGTGCACGAACAGCAGAATTGAACGCCAAAAAACCCCACAAAGTGGGGCGTTGGCTTATATTAAGAGTTCTGGCCTACATCTCAACTGTAAAAGCCTTGCAAGGCGTCTCCCGTATGCCCTGCGAATGGCCGTTAAACTGCATTTCCGCCTGCCTGAGCACCTTCCGCTTCCGCCAGCGCAGCAGGACCAGCCCGCCTCTTGCCGCTTCATCAGCTATCATGCAGCAATAGATGCCAAGCAGCCCCCAGCCCGATGAGATACCGAGCCAGTAGGAGCCGCCCACGCCGATCAGCGACATCGAGATCATGGAGACTACCATCGTATAACGCGTGTCGCCGATGGCATTGAGCGAATTCCCCATCGCCATATTCAGCATTTTGGCAGGCTGCAGCAGGAGGTTCAGCGCAAGCAGCGAGACACCGATGGCTACAATCTCCGGATCAGCTGTGAAGAATCCAAGCAGCCTGCGGCCGAAGAGGTACAGCAGCACCACATTGGCACTGACAATAGCCAGGCCGATGAACAGCGTCCGAAAGGCACTGCGGTATGCTTCCTGCGTCTGCTTTGCCCCGAACAGATGGGCGATTTGAATCTGTCCGGCCATAGCGATAGCATAACCCAAGGTGAAGCAGAAGGATTCGAGCGTATTCAAGTATGTCCGCGCAGCCAGCTCTTTAGCGCCCAGCATGGCGAGAAAAGAATAGATCACCAGCTGCGACAGCACCCAGGAAGAGGAGTTCAGTCCGAGCGGCCAGCTAATTCTGAGAATCTCCGTAAATAATCTACGGTGGAAGATCCGGAAGTCCGGCAGCCGGATCCGGCGTTCGAAGGCGCTGCTGAACATATACAGCAGGGCAGCCACGCCGAGCAGTCTGCTGATCATCGTCGAGACGGCAATGCCGCCAAGGCCCATCTCCGGCAAGCCGAACATACCGAAGATCAGGATGTAATTCAGTACAATATGGATTACATTCACAGCGACCCCTGTGTACATCGGCCCCTTAGTGTTGCCTGTATTACGGATGGCCGAGCCGAGCGAAGCTGTCATGCCGACCAGGAAGAGCCCGCCGCCTACATAGGTAAGGTAAACATGTGACAGCGGAAGCAGACCGCCGGTAATATGGAGCATCCGTGCAACCGGATCAGCATACAGCAGCAGAACGATGCTGACGGCAAATCCCAGGAGCGTGCTGACGCTTACCCCCATGATCGCAATGGTACGGGCCTCATCATTCCGGCCGGAGCCGAGGCGCTGGGCAATCAATATACCTGCACCTCCGGCGAAGGTGGTAAACAGTGTAATCAAGGCACCGAACAGCTGGTTGGAGATCCCTACGACCGCCACTGCATCATCTGAGATCCGGCTGACCATGAGGGTATCCACGGTTCCAAGCAATGTTTGCAGAAATATCTCAATAAATATAGGCCAGGCCAGCATCCACAGTCCGCTCTTCCCGCCCATAGTTTTCACAGTACAAACCCTCCCCTGCCGGTACCCGGCTGCTGTATTTCCGTCATGTTGCCTGACAATTCAAACTTGCCCGAGATAAATTATAGATGATATACTCTGGGAAATGTACCAGATCTCAAACCTAAACTTTCAATATCCAAACCACCCTCAGGAGGCCATATAATGAATCCGCTTCTTTTCCGTATCCCGCCCCTGCCGCATTACATTGCAAGCGGCTTTAACCGCTACCCGCCCGGCTATCATCATCCGAACCGCCAGCACATCAAAGTATTTGATCTGCTCGTCGTCCTGCAGGGCTGCCTGTACATCGGTGAAGAAGAGCGGCGGTTCATGGTTAATGCAGGTGATGCCCTGATTCTGCGGCCGGACTGCCATCATTTCGGAACAGAAGGCTGCCGGGAGGATACCGCCTATTACTGGCTGCATTTCCAAACCGCGCATGAGTGGCCTCCATTACCCGGTTCCGGTCTGGATTCCGGCAGCTCCACTGAACCGGTGGGGGGCTTGCCCGCTTCATTCTTCAATATGAGCGCATTTAATCTTGCGCTGCCGCAATTCGTCACGCTGCTCCAGCCGGCCAAGGCGGAAGAGCTGTTGGCCCAGCTGGGGCAGCTGCAGGCTACCGCTCATCTGGAAGCGGTCCGCTTCCGGCAGCAGGTTCTCTTTCAGGAAGTTCTGCAGCTGCTCGCCGCCTCGGTGAAGCCGGGACAGCGCGGCTCCCAGTCTACCGTATGCGCCGAGCAGGCCGCCTCTTATCTCCGCGCCCATTACCGCGAAGAGATCACCACCGCCAAGCTCGGAGACAGCCTTAACTTTCATCCCGTCTACATCGCCCGCTGCATGAATAAGGAGTACGGCTGTTCACCGATGGAATATTTGCTCCGCTACCGGATTGAGCAGAGCAAACTGCTGCTGATGCAGACCGGCTTCCCCATCGCCCGGATCGCCGAGGAGGTCGGCTTCAACCAGGCGCCTTATTTCAGCTCGAGCTTCATGAAGCTCGAGGGGCTGTCACCGCGCGAGTACCGCCAGCGCTTCACATGAATCAAGCCCACAACCCTATCCCCGCAAACCCATCCCCGCAAAGTGAAGTTTCTCATCGATGCCAAGCCAGGTACTTTGCGGGGGCCCCGAAACCTATCCCCACAAAGTGAAGTTTCTCATTGATGCCATTCAGGTACTTTGCGGGGGCCCCGAAACCCATAAATACTTCTCAAGAACCAAAATGACGGTCCGGTTGCTGCTCTATTACTTTGTCCAAACCTGCTGCCACAAATGGGACGGCTTCCGCTAGGTGCCCGCTACTACAGAAAATGCGCTGTACAGCGCTGGGTATTAGCTTAGTCGTTACTCTTTTCCCGGCGAAGATTCTTCTGTTTAGTAGCTGCGTCCATTTCACTTACTTTGGCCTGTTTCCCTAGTAATAAGTGCTCTTTTTCCACTTGCTGTTTAACCTTGCTTTCTTCGCTCTTGCAGCAAGTGTACTTTATCCATCTATTGTTTTACTGCCGGTCTGCTGGCTCGCGTAAATACCGTTCCACGCCGCTCAAGCCACTTTTCACCGGTATCCACAATTTTTAATTTACATAATTTCCTTTTACAACAAGAAACAGGCCATCAGCAGTTTACTCCGCTGATGGCCTATGGTCAATACCCGCTTACTCCGCCTCCGGCGCCGCCGCGCTCAGCCAGAACCCGAACTCCACCTGCTCACCGCCAGGGATCCGGTACTCCGGATGCACCGGCGCTCCCCAGCTGTCATCACCGCCGACTCCCATCTGCCCCGCAGCCACAGTCACTACGGTGTAGTGTACTTTGGGCAGCTCGTAGTGATGGGCCGCCTGTTCCAGCTCGAACGCTGTGTATGGCGACAGCGTACATTCCAGCGGCTCTCCCGCAGCCGCCTCAATCTGCAGCCCGCAGCCGCGCTCGTCCGTAATCTTGACCTGGCGTACGCCAGTCCGGTTACCGGACTCCTGCGGCACCAGATAAGGTGACGGCAGCTCCGTCACCTTGCGCCGGAAGCGGCCCAGCCGTGCCCCGCAGGCGCGGTCACTGTAGTTCTCTTCCGGCCCGCGGGCATACCAGTCCGACTCTCCATAATCGGCGGACATCCGGAAGGACAAAGCCACAAGCGGCACATCCGGCAGTCCTGCCGCCCCGCTGTGGAGCATACGCACCCATATCCGGCCGTCGGCGCAGACCGTGTAATCAACACGGGTCTTCAGCTCCCTGCTGATGCTGAATTCATAATCGAAGCTAACTGTCGCCCGGTCTGCTCCGGCCTCAAGCCTTACCGCTGTGCAGCTGCGGTCAAGGCTGGCCGCGAACCAGCTTCCTGCATGATAGGCAAGCGAAGTCCCTTTATCATTATCGGTGGTGGCCCGCCAGAAGAGCGGAGCAGGCGGCGTGGCAATTATCTCCCGCCCTCCGTAACAGAGCGACACAAGTGTTCCGGCCTGCTTCGAGAACAGGGCTGAGAATCCCCGTCCGGTTACGCCGATATTCACATCGCCTTCGATCACGCTGAACTCTCCGGCTTCAGGCAATAGGCCCTGTCCGCGCTCCGCTGCAGCCGCCTCATCTTCAATCCGGAAGACAAGCTCACCATAGGCCGTCTCGAACCCCGCTTCAGCCCACAGCTCCGCTTCCTTCAGCACCAGGCTTGCCGCCAGCGTATACTCTCCCGGAGCTCCCTGCACATCCGGCAGCGCAAGCGCAATACGCGCCTCTTCCTGCGGCCCAACCGCCAGCTCCTGCTGCCCCTTGAAGATCTCCCGGCCTTCCCGGTACAGCCGGTATTCCAGCCGCAGCCGCTCCGTGCCTTCGAACAGATTGCCGTTGATAACTGTTACAGCATTCTGCTCCGGCACGAGCCGGATGTTCTGGTAGAGGAACTTCACCTCCTGCATCTTCGGCGTCACCGTCCGGTCAGCGAAGACGATCCCGTTGCCGCAGAAGCTGTAGTCAGTCGGCCGGTCATCGAAATCCCCGCCGTACGCCAGATACTCCTCACCGTATCTGTTCTTAGTGATTAGCGCCTGATCGATATAATCCCAGATGAACCCGCCCTGATACAGCGGATACCGGCTCTCCAGCTCAATATATTTATGGAGCCCCCCGACAGAATTGCCCATCGCATGCATATACTCGCAGCTGATGTACGGCTTATCCGGCTGACCCTCCAGATATTCGGCAATATCGGCCGGCTTCGCATACATCCGGCTCTCCATATCGCTGGTGTCATTAAATTCCCTGTTATGGAATACCCCTTCATAATGCACCAGCCGTCCCGGGTCTGCCTTGCGGAAATAATCCGCCACGTTCAGAATCACCTGACCGGCGTACGACTCGTTGCCGCAGGACCAGATCAGGATCGACGGGTGATTCTTGTCGCGCTCCAGCATCGACACCGCCCGGTCCGTCACAATGTCCTGCCACTCCGGCTTATCGCCGGGGATATTCCAGGACGGCTCAACTGCGCCCATCTTTTGCCATGAGCCGTGGGATTCCAGATTCATCTCATCAATGACGTACACGCCGTATTCATCACACAGCTCATACCACAGCGTCTGATTCGGATAATGCGACGTCCGCACAGCGTTGATATTATTCTGCTTGAGAATAACGATATCCTTAAGCATATCCTCCCTGGTAATGTTCCGGCCCCTGCGGGCGTTGAACTCGTGGCGGTTGACCCCTTTAAAGATAATCCGTTTCCCGTTCAGCAGCATCAGCTTGTCCTTCAGCTCGAACATGCGGAAGCCGGCCCGCTGCACAATTGCCTCCACCAGCTCCCCGCTGCTGTTCTGGACAGAGATACAGACACTATACAGGTAAGGATTCTCTGCACTCCACAGAGAGACCGTACCCGCCTCCAGCTTGATAACGGCCCGTCCGGCCACAGCCTGCCCTTCAGCTTCCGCCACAAGGGCCCCGGCGGCATCCTTCAGCTCTATACTGATCAAAGCGTCCGCTTCTGCCGCCATGCTAAGCTCAGCCGTGAGCGTCCCTTCCTTGTAGGCTGCATCCAGTCCGGCCTCAATCCGCAGATTCTGCACATGCAGCTCCGGTACCGTATACAAATACACCTCGCGGAAAATCCCCGAGAACCGCCAGAAATCCTGATCCTCCAGCCAGCTGCCGCTGCAGCGCTGATAGACCTCAACCGCGAGCTTGTTCGCCCCGTCCTGCAGATATGGGGTCAACTCGAATTCCGCCGGAGTGAAGCTGTCCTCGCTATAGCCGACGAACTGCCCGTTAAGCCACACATAACAAGCCGCCTCTACTCCCTGAAAAGATATAAAAACAGGCCGCTCCTTCATATTCGCCGGCACCTCGAACTCCTTCACATAGCTGCCCGCCGTATTACTGGCCTCAGGAATTGCCGGGGGCCGCACCGCATCCAGCCCGTCCCAGGGATACATCGTGTTGGCATATTGCGGCCTGCCGTATCCCTGAAGCTGAATATGACCGGGTACCGTAATGTTTCCCCAGCCTCTTGTGTCATAGTCCTTCTTATAGAAGTCCTGAACCCGGCTGGCCGCGTTCACCGCATAGCTGAATTTCCAGTCCCCGTTCAGGGAATGGCGCATATCCATCGGCCCCTGTCTTTCCGCTTCCTCCATGCTATGATAATACCGGTGATCCGAATGCGCTTCCAAACGGTTCACCTTAAATACCGCGACATCACTTAACCAGCTCAGACTTGGCTCTTTACCAGACATTATATGTTCCTCCTTCATATGCTTTCAGCATAATTGCTGCCGTTCTCCCTCTTTACTTCCTTCCCCATGCAGAATCTCTCCAGCTTCATCTTACCCAAGACGTTCACGGGTGCAAAGTGCACAATCACAACTAAGCTGCACATAACTGACATTTCCGCAGTATCTGCTCCCTTAGAGCATCATAAGCCTTGGCCGTCCTTAATTTGAATAGCAAATTTATCGTTTTTACTATATTATTTAGCTCATTTTGGCAGACAGACTATCCTTCTCCTCTACACCAATCTCCCCCAATTTCAGCTAAAAAAAGCCCCGGCGCAGCGGCATCCGCCGTGCGCCGGGAGCTTTTGAAGAATCGTCCGGTTTATTCAGCCTGTTAACCTTTGACCACAGCATTAACCTCTTTATACTCCGCCAGAGTCAGCACCTCGCCGAAGATTCCGATATCCCGCAGACCCGAGAGGTGCATCTCCTCGTCCTTGGAGGCACAGCAGTCGCTGATACACTTGACCTTGTAGGTGTGGTACATGGCATCGGAGGCCGTTGAGCGGACGCAGACATTGGTCCATACCCCGGTGACGACCACCGTATCAATCCCCTCCTCACGGAGGAACAGATCCATATCCGTATAGCTGAAGGCGCTATGCCGTCTTTTCTGCACAATATAATCGCCCTTGTCCGGCTGCGGGGCCAGCTCCGCAATGAAATCCGATCCCCAGGTGCCCTTAATGGCATGAACCGGTCTGACCCGGAAATCGGCATCATTCTGCCGGTGCGCCTCCTGTACGAAGATCACCTGAATGTCATTCTCATGGCTGAATTCCACCAGCTCCTGAATGGCGGGCACAATCCCCGCACCGTTCGGACAAGTCAAAGCCCCGTCCGGATGAATGAAATCATTCAGCATATCTATAATCACTATCGCGTGTTTGGCCACTATGCTCACTCCTTCTTAATATTTCAGCAGCCGCGGAAGCTCGCTGATAGTCTGCCGTTTCACAAATTCACCATAACCCGGTTTACCGACTACACCAAGCTCGTCATCATAGACCAGAGTGCCTCTGACAATGGTTTTATCCACCTTGCCCTTCAGCTTCATCCCGTGGAACGGCGTATATTTCGGCTTGCAGTGCATTTTATCTTTGTCGAGCGTCCATTCCTTTTCCAGATCCACAATCGTGAAGTCGGCGTCCGTTCCGATCTCCAGCGCGCCTTTCTTTGGATACAGGCCATAGTGGATGGCCGGATTCGTGCAGAGCAGCTCAACCATCCGGGACAGGCTCAGTCTGCCTTTGTTGTAGCCTTCACTGATCATGATCGGCACGAGTGTTTCCACCCCCGGAATCCCCGGGAAGGAGGTCCAGACATCCATGCCCGGCGCGTCTTTTTCCGTAGCAATCTCATAAGGGGCGTGGTCGGTTGCCATGAAGTCGATCGTTCCGTCCGCCAGCCCCTGCCACAGCGCTTCATTATCTTCTGCACGGCGCAGCGGCGGGGCAATTTTGGCAAAAGTCCCGAACTCCGTCATCGCGTCCACCGCATTCAGCGTCAGGTAGTGCGGACAGGATTCCGCAGTTACCTTCAAGCCCTTAAGCTTCGCTTCCTTAATCAGCTGATTACCGGCCGCCGTACTCATATGCACGATATGCAGCCTTGCTCCCGTTTCCTCAGAGAAGCTGATGCCCAGCTGGATTGCCGCTTTTTCCGCCAAAATCTTACGCGCTTCCGCCCAGGCGGGATAATCCATCCGCCCTTCTTTTTTCAGCTTCTGGGTGTAGTAATCGCAGATAGCATAATTCTCGGCATGAATCCCGATCGGCATCCCGGTTTCCGCTACAGCATAGAAGGCTTCGAGCATCTCAGGATCGGTAACCCGCGGGTAGGAAGGCACAGACGGGGTCATATATACTTTAAAAGCTACCACACCCTCTGCCGCCTGCTCCTTCACAATATCCAGCACATCGTTGCGCACATCCTCACCAGTAATCCCGCCCCACATTGCATAGTCGACAACACCCTTGCCTTCAAGGGCATTCAGCTTGTTATGCAGATTCTCCACCGAGCGTACCGAAGGCACGCTGCAGCATGGCATATCGACAATCATCGTAACCCCGCCTGCCGCAGCACTGCTGGTTCCGGTAACAAAGTCTTCACGGTGTGTGAACCCCGGATCATTAAAGTGGGTATGCGAATCAATGACCCCCGGCAGCACCAGTTTGCCCTCTGCATCAATCACCGTCTCCGCTTCCGCCGCGATATCCTTGGCAAACCCGACAATAACACCTTTGTCCACCAGAATGTCAGTCAGCACCTGTCTGTCGCCCTGCGGAATATTCGCATTCTTAATGATCAGTTCATAACCCATGAATACACACCTCTTCTTTTAGGATTTGTATGAAACAACACTCTGACTGGGGCGGACAGCTCCTGCTTTTCTCCGGTTTCTGCGCACGACAAATAACCCAGGATACAAAAGGTATCAGGCAGATACCGCCACACCACACGAATACATACATCCGCATAGTGAAAAGCAATTCCTGTCGTATACCTCCTGTAGCCTGGGGCAATTTACGGTCGCCTGGTCGAGACGCTCAAACCGGATTAATGAGCTTATACAAGAGCTTATTCTATTCGTCCATTCAGATAAGAAACCAGCTATCGGCGATAACATGTCATATTACTTGACTCGATTTCCAATAACAGCTTCTTCAAGTGCCTTAATCATATCATTCCTGAGCATTTCGTCAAGATAACATAGCGACTCGTCAAGAAAAGGCCATAAATAATGTTATATATCATAACATAAATTTAGCTATTACTTTGCTTCCCACAGCTTCACTGTGTCAGCACTACCCTGCTAATTTATTGTATTAGCCGCTTCGCAGTATGTCCTAAGCCTAGTCCCCGTAAGGTATTATTGTTGGGACAGACTGGAATTTAATTATATTCCCCTGCACTTCCGGACCGGTTCCTGCCTGTCATGCACCCGCTTCTTACAGCATTTTCCTGTCTGCGCTGCAGCGACAATAATCATACCTGCGGTTTGCTGTAATTAAGCCGGATGCTCACACTTTATTCGCGGTCTCCGCTGCCTTCTCCAACGAAGAGAAATAAGCGATCTTATGCTCTATCTTTTGCGCAAAGCTCTGAAAGAACTTAATCTTCTCCTCAATCTCCAGCTTATGCGCCTGAAGCAGCTTACGCTGTTCCGGCAGCGCTGCTGTCCCTTCCTGGGATAACGCAATGAACTGCTTAATCTCGGCGATCGGCATTCCGGTATCCTTCAGACAGCAGATTAGTGAAATCAGCTCCAGATCCTCATCATGAAAACACCGGTTACCGTGCTCATCCCGGGCCACAACAGGCAGCACGCCTTCCCGTTCATAATAGCGCAGGGTATATTGGCTTAATCCGCTTTTTTGTGCTATGGTTTTGATGCTGTATCCCATCTGTCAGCCCCATTCCGCCGCTGTAGCTGCGGCAAGTTGATCTATCTCTAAGGTACCACCAATCCGAATCTATTAAAAGAGCGCTAACAAATCTGTTGACTTACACCTAACTCTAAGGTCTAAGCTTAACCCTGTACCTTCATTTAAGGAGTGAATAATTAATGGTAAAAAGAATTAACGCTGCCGGCGGTGCACTTGAGGTAGCAGAAATTTCTCTAGGCTGTATGCGGCTTGCTGACTTGTCCCCCCAAGAGGCGGATGTACATATCCACAGCGCCCTTGAGGCTGGCATAGACTTTTTCGATCATGCGGACATTTATGCGGGCGGCAAAGCTGAAGAGGTATTCGGCGATGTTCTGGCTGCAAGCCCGGGGCTTCGCGACCAGCTGATGATTCAGACCAAATGCGGCATCCGCCAAGGCTTCTTTGATTTCTCCAAAGAGCATATTGTCAGCTCCGTTGAGAACAGCCTGAAACGCCTGAAGACGGATTATGTCGATGTGCTTCTCCTGCACCGCCCGGACACCCTGATGGAGCCGGAGGAAGTCGCTGAAGCCTTCGATCAACTGGAGAGCAGAGGACTGGTCAAACACTTCGGGGTAAGCAACCTGAACCCGCTGCAGATTGAACTGCTGAAGAAAAACGTCAAGCAGCCCCTCCTGTTCAACCAGCTTCAGCTGAGCATTATGGTTACAGGCATGATTGATGCCGGCTTCAACGTTAATATGACGAACTCCGGCTCCGTTGTACATGATGGAGGCATTCTGGAGTACAGCCGCCTGCATGACATGACCATCCAGCCTTGGTCGCCGTTCCAATACGGCTTCTTCGAAGGAGTCTTCCTCGGCAACGAGAAGTTCCCTGAGCTGAATGAAACCATTAACCGTCTTGCCGCAGAAAAAGGGGTAGCGGATACCGCCATCGCCATTGCCTGGCTCCTGCGCCATCCGGCCAAAATGCAGCCGATCGTCGGCACCACTAACACTAAGCGCTTGCTGGATATCGCCAAGGCTTCGGATATCACCCTCAGCCGCCAGGAATGGTACGAGATTTACCGTGCGGCCGGGAATGTGCTGCCTTAAGAAGGCATTAAGCCTAACACCATACGCCAACCAGAAACCCGCAATAAGCCTGGGATATCTCAAGCTTATTGCGGGTTTTATTTACCCATTCTATGTCCGCCAAACTATAAAATTTTAATTTTTTTGTATGATACAGTTTATATTTTATCAAAAACTGTTATACTCATATTACAAAAAAATCTTTCTTTTACTACAGTTGTTTGTAGTGAAATAGATTTATAATTTTTATATAACAGTTTTCCAGAAGTTCGCAATTGCTTCAGTTGCTTGACGATCACAAATAATAAGAATGAGAAAGGTGAAACTAATGAAAAAGTGGACAATGCTAATTGCAACCGGAGTGTTAGGTGCTGCCTTACTTAGCGGCTGTGGCAGTAATGCCAGCTCCGACCAAAGTTTAACAAAAGTAGAACAAGACAAGGTTTTAACCGTAGCAACTTCAGGTACCCTCTATCCTTCTTCTTATTACAATGATCAAAACGAATTAGTAGGCTACGACGTAGATATAGCCAAAGAAGTAGCTGCTCGTTTAGGTGTGGAGATTCAATTTAAAGAATACAATGTGGACGGGCAAATTGCTTCTTTGACAAAGGGTGAGGCTGATTTGGCCGCAAATGATTTTGGTCTTACTGCAGAACGTGAGAAGAAATTTAGTTTATCCGAGCCAATTAAACATTCCTTTGACAGTATGATTGTACGGCAGAGTGACAATTCCGGAATAGCTTCCTTGGAAGATCTGGCAGGCAAAAAGGCAGCAGGCGAGCCGAATACAAGTTATATGAGATTAGCTGAGGAATATGGTGCAAAGCTTGTGATCTATGACAATGCGACAAACGATCAGTATTTGACGGATGTTGCAAATGGCCGTACTGATGTTATTCTCAATGATTATTATCTGCAAAAAATGTCAATCGGAGCCCTTCCCGATATCCCTGTTAAAATCTTAGAAAATGTGTATTTCAACCCTAATGAAACCGGATTTTTGTTCGTTAAAGAACACAATGAGCTTCGGGAAAAAATCAATCAAATGCTCGCGGATATGCGGACAGATGGCACTTTAACAGAGATTTCCGAAAAGTATTTTCAAACGGATGTGTCTGTGAAATCGGATCAGGAAATTCCCAAAGCTGAAACAAAGAACTGATGTATATCCCAACGCTTGATTTCAACTTAATATGGAGTTCCTTGCCATTTTTGCTCTTAGGACTACCTTATACATTAGGAATTACGATTATTTCTTTTTTAGCAGGAAATGTATTAGGAATCTTGCTGACGTATTTGGGGATGCTGCCTAACCGATGGATGAAAGTATTCGTTCGCGGTTATCTGTCCTTTTTGCGGGGAGTACCCGCATTAGTTCTGCTATTCTTACTGTACTTCGGTTTGCCTTACCAACTTCCGGCATTGGCAGCCGCAATCATTTGTTTTACACTGACAAGCAGTGCTTTTATAGGAGAAATCTATCGGGGGTCCATTGCCGGTGTAGACCGGGGGCAATGGGATGCAGCATACGCACTGGGCTTTAATTTCCCCCAGGTGCTGCGCTTGATTATTTTGCCGCAAGCCTTTCGCATCTCTATACCGGCATTAAGTAATGTGGCTATGGATCTGCTTAAAGGAACATCACTGGCAGCAATGATCACAGTCCCTGATGTCTTTCAAAAGGCCAAGATTGTCGGCGGCCGGACATTTGATTACATGTCGATGTACGTCTTAGTAGCCATCATCTATTGGCTGCTGTGCATGGGTATCGAGGCGATACAAAAATACCTTGAACGCCGGATTGCCCGCCGCTTTGAAGTAAATCACAACAAAGCGCAGTAAAGCATTGGGTAACGCAAAGTCCTGAGCCGCTGGAAAGATGAAGCGATTCAGGACTTTCCTATTAATGGGTTTATAAAGATAAATAAAAAAAGTCCACTAGAGATTATCTCTAATGAACTCTTTTATCTGATACCGGCGAGAGGACTCGAACCTCCACGGTTTCCCACTCGATTTTGAGTCGAGCGCGTCTGCCATTCCGCCACGCCGGCATATGCATTGATTAGTTCTAGAATAATGATGGAGGTGCCACCCAGATTTGAACTGGGGATAAAGCTTTTGCAGAGCTTTGCCTTACCACTTGGCTATGGCACCAAATAAAATGGAGCGGACGACGGGAATCGAACCCGCGACCCTCGCCTTGGCAAGGCGATGCTCTACCGCTGAGCCACGTCCGCATTTCAATGGCTGGGGATATAGGATTTGAACCTATGCATGACGGAGTCAAAGTCCGTTGCCTTACCGCTTGGCTAATCCCCAACATTTAATTTTCAAAAAAAATGGGGCGACTGATGGGTCTCGAACCCACGAATGCCGGAACCACAATCCGGTGCGTTAACCCCTTCGCCACAGTCGCCATATTAAATTCGGTTAAAATATTACCTCATAATTCTTATAAAAGAAATGGGGCGGCCGATGGGTCTCGAACCCACGAATGCCGGAACCACAATCCGGTGCGTTAACCCCTTCGCCACGGCCGCCATATTAAACTTTTATATGAAATTACTTGGCAGGGGCAGCAGGAATTGAACCCACACCAACGGTTTTGGAGACCGTTGTTCTACCTTTAAACTATGCCCCTAAAAATGGTGGAGGCTGATGGATTCGAACCACCGAACACGTACGTGAGCAGATTTACAGTCTGATGCGTTTGGCCACTTCGCTAAGCCTCCGAGGATGGTGCCGGCGAGAGGACTTGAACCCCCAACCTACTGATTACAAGTCAGTTGCTCTACCAATTGAGCTACACCGGCATATTAAGTTATGGTATAAATGGTGGCGCGGGAGGGAATCGAACCCCCGACACAAGGATTTTCAGTCCTTTGCTCTACCGACTGAGCTACCGAGCCATATAATTTTTGTTAACCATAAAGATGGCGGAACCGACGGGATACTCTTCACTTCGTTACGAGATTGCGATGTAATGCTCACGAAGTTTATGCTTCAACGAACCCTTATATGGATTCTCATCCCTGAAGCAGATAAAGATGGCGGAACCGACGGGATTCGAACCCGCGATCTCCTGCGTGACAGGCAGGCATGTTAGGCCAACTACACCACGGTTCCAGGATAAGTAAATCTCTTGTTTGAGATTAATTGCGGGGGCAGGATTTGAACCTGCGGCCTTCGGGTTATGAGCCCGACGAGCTACCGGGCTGCTCCACCCCGCGTCATTAAAAATATTGTCCCTTGGGGTCCCCGGAAAGTACCCGGAATCCTCTGCGAAGCCTTTGCTTCACTTTGTGGGGAATGTGTATGGTGGAGGCTGAGGGGTTCGAACCCCCGACCCTCTGCTTGTAAGGCAGATGCTCTCCCAGCTGAGCTAAGCCTCCATGAGATATCTCATGAAAATAATTGGTGACTCGTATGGGATTCGAACCCATGTTACCTCCGTGAAAGGGAGGTGTCTTAACCCCTTGACCAACGAGCCATGCTGTTTATTTCTAAAAGTAACGCTACGGAGAGA
>NZ_CP135275.1:6585000-6795000 GCF_032302195.1 Paenibacillus sp. MMS20-IR301 | reverse complement strand
ACCTTGCATGTTAAACGTAACTCGCCGGTTCATTCTACAAAAGGCACGCCATCACCCATAGATCGGGCTCTGACTTTTTGTAAGCACACGGTTTCAGGTTCTATTTCACTCCCCTTCCGGGGTGCTTTTCACCTTTCCCTCACGGTACTGTTTCACTATCGGTCGCCAGGTAGTATTTAGCCTTAGCAGATGGTCCTGCTGGATTCATACGGGGTTTCACGTGCCCCGCACTACTCGGGATCCGTCTCGGAGAGAACACAGTTTAGGCTACAGGGCTTTTACCTCTATCGCGGGCCTTTCCAGACCTCTTCACCTACCATATTCCTTTGTAACTCCATGTGAGACGTCCCACAACCCCAAGAGGCAAGCCCCTTGGTTTAGGCTGTTCCGCGTTCGCTCGCCGCTACTGACGGAATCACTATTGTTTTCTCTTCCTCAGGGTACTTAGATGTTTCAGTTCCCCTGGTCTGCCTCTGCACACCCTATGTATTCAGGTATGAGTAACTGTGCATTACCACAGCTGGGTTTCCCCATTCGGACACCCCCGGATCAAAGCTTGCTTACAGCTCCCCGAGGCAGTTTCGTTGTTCGCCACGTCCTTCGTCGGCTCCTGGCGCCTAGGCATCCTCCGTGTGCTCTTATTAGCTTAACCATGCGTTTTCCGTAGGAAAATCGCTGTATCAACTAATAACTATTTCAACTTGCT
The DNA here is from genome assembly GCF_032302195.1 of Paenibacillus sp. MMS20-IR301. Taxonomy (NCBI): domain Bacteria; kingdom Bacillati; phylum Bacillota; class Bacilli; order Caryophanales; family Paenibacillaceae; genus Paenibacillus; species Paenibacillus sp. MMS20-IR301. The sequence continues at coordinate 6,794,294 of NZ_CP135275.1, read as the reverse complement.
TACACAAGTTTCAGCTAAAAGATGTTCTAAAACGCAAATTCGTTTCGGTATCCAGTTTTCAAGGATCAAGATGTTACTTGAGAGCTTAAACTCTCAAAACTGACCAACGAGTGAGTAACAGGCCTAAACCTGAGTTTTGGAAGTTTAACTTCCGATTTGAATGTCTTCATTGCAGAAGACGATTCTCCATAGAAAGGAGGTGATCCAGCCGCACCTTCCGATACGGCTACCTTGTTACGACTTCACCCCAATCATCTACCCCACCTTCGGCGGCTGGCTCCCTTGCGGGTTACCCCACCGACTTCGGGTGTTGTAAACTCTCGTGGTGTGACGGGCGGTGTGTACAAGACCCGGGAACGTATTCACCGCGGCATGCTGATCCGCGATTACTAGCAATTCCGACTTCATGCAGGCGAGTTGCAGCCTGCAATCCGAACTGAGACCGGCTTTGCTGGGATTGGCTCCACCTCGCGGCTTCGCTTCCCGTTGTACCGGCCATTGTAGTACGTGTGTAGCCCAGGTCATAAGGGGCATGATGATTTGACGTCATCCCCACCTTCCTCCGGTTTGTCACCGGCAGTCACTCTAGAGTGCCCAGCCTTACCTGCTGGCAACTAAAGTCAAGGGTTGCGCTCGTTGCGGGACTTAACCCAACATCTCACGACACGAGCTGACGACAACCATGCACCACCTGTCTCCAATGCTCCGAAGAGGGGCACTATCTCTAATGCTTTCATTGGGATGTCAAGACCTGGTAAGGTTCTTCGCGTTGCTTCGAATTAAACCACATACTCCACTGCTTGTGCGGGTCCCCGTCAATTCCTTTGAGTTTCAGTCTTGCGACCGTACTCCCCAGGCGGAGTGCTTACTGTGTTAACTTCGGCACCAAGGGTATCGAAACCCCTAACACCTAGCACTCATCGTTTACGGCGTGGACTACCAGGGTATCTAATCCTGTTTGCTCCCCACGCTTTCGCGCCTCAGCGTCAGTTACAGCCCAGAAAGTCGCCTTCGCCACTGGTGTTCCTCCACATATCTACGCATTTCACCGCTACACGTGGAATTCCACTTTCCTCTTCTGTACTCAAGTCACCCAGTTTCCAGTGCGACCCCAGGTTGAGCCCAAGGTTTAAACACCAGACTTAAATGACCGCCTGCGCGCGCTTTACGCCCAATAATTCCGGACAACGCTTGCCCCCTACGTATTACCGCGGCTGCTGGCACGTAGTTAGCCGGGGCTTTCTTCTCAGGTACCGTCACTCCGGTAGCAGTTACTCTACCGGACGTTCTTCCCTGGCAACAGAGCTTTACGATCCGAAAACCTTCATCACTCACGCGGCGTTGCTCCGTCAGGCTTTCGCCCATTGCGGAAGATTCCCTACTGCTGCCTCCCGTAGGAGTCTGGGCCGTGTCTCAGTCCCAGTGTGGCCGTTCACCCTCTCAGGTCGGCTACGCATCGTCGCCTTGGTGAGCCGTTACCTCACCAACTAGCTAATGCGCCGCAGGCCCATCCTCAAGCGGCAGATTGCTCCGCCTTTCATTCTCCTCCCATGAGAAAAAAGAAATTATCCGGTATTAGCTACCGTTTCCGGTAGTTATCCCAGTCTTGAGGGCAGGTTGCCTACGTGTTACTCACCCGTCCGCCGCTAAGCATTTCCCGAAGGAAATACTCCGCTCGACTTGCATGTATTAGGCACGCCGCCAGCGTTCGTCCTGAGCCAGGATCAAACTCTCCAATTAGGTTTTTCCGAGCGGCCACTTCACCCGAATCACTCCGAGGAAATAACCATCCGAAAACTATCTAAAGAGCGATTGCTCATTTTGAAACATCTGACGAGAATTTACATTCTCTGTTTTGGAATCACATAAGTAAATTCCGATACTCACTCGTTGTTCAGTTTTCAAAGATCAAGGTCTCATCTTTCGTCGCTGTTTTTGTTTCAGCAGCGACCTTTATAATATATCATGTCGGCCTCGTTTTCGTCAAGCCTTTTTTTCAATTTCTTTTTCGGCTGATTTACGAATGCTTTGCAGCTCTTCGTTGTGTCTGAGGGACGAGTTATAATTTATCACATAAACATTGCCTAAGTCAACCCTAAATATCCCCTTCATTTTCAGCCTTTATACAGCTTGCGCTCTAATACAGAAATGCACAACAAAAAAAGAGAGTACAGTGCCTCTCTCCATACGTTTGGTGCTATTTATAACGGGCTATGTTTCATGGGAATCACTGGCGGACTATAGTGTATACCGAATCCCGTGTCCACCTCCGGCTTCAACAGCCCATGAAGTAATCTCTCTAATTAATGAACGGGAAACAAGCTTACGCAGAACAAACGGCAGCTCCGCTTGTAACTGGCTCAGGCCTGAATGCTGCAGCAATTCCTTAATACTCCAGGATTCTTTGCGGCTGCTAAGAATATTTAACAGCATGGCACAGCAATCCGTCATCTTGGACATTAAGGCAAATTCACAAGCCAGTAAAATCAGTTCGATCCGCTGCTCAAGCGTTTCTGTACTGACTGTCAATTCTTCATAAAGCTTATGAACAGACGAGTTCAAGCTCTTGACCTGTCCCCAAACCGCGGGTTCCGGAAATACCCCAGCCTCGCTTACCTCTATCCGCGCCCAATGATACAGTGCAATCAGAACGCAATTGTAGGCATCCATCGTGCAGCCTGCTTCGAGATACCGCTTGGATTTTACATACATATGTAAAAATCGGGAGAACTCCATGAATAATACCCGCTCTTTCAACGGACCTTGGAATTGTATGATTTGCTTCCGCATCTCAGCAAGTATCCCTTGCGGGTCCCAAATCACCTCACCGGACATTAAACTGGTCAGAAGTTCATTATTATCCCCTGCCATCACAGCCCGTTCCAGCGCAGACAGCCCCACGTGCACTGATTGAGTCCGCCGGTCACCTGCAATAGTATGGGTTATGATCCGCTCTGTCTCCTGTTCTTCGTGCAGCATGAGCACTACCATATCGAAATCATGCAGCAGAGCACTCTGGAATGTAGCATTGCCTCCTTGAGGCAAAGCAACGGCTCCAAGAACATTCTCATCAAACGTCTCCCCACTCAATAGGGTCAAATTAGACAGTTCCATACTTCCCTCCATCAAATTTGGCGATTTTGCATCCTGTCAGTTATAATTCTCTTACACAGGTAATATTCGACATATTCATATCAGTTCCTTCTGGGCAACCGAACTATATTTCAGTAAGGAGCAAATACTCATGAAATTTAAATCGGCCAAAATCAATGCTTTTCGTACCTGGGGACTGCTTCTTACGATGCTGGGTATGGGTCTGATGATTATGGGAACAGCAGGTATTGTATTCTGGGGCTCAGCCGGAAAGGTAATTGCTGCGGTCGGCCTGGTTATTGGTCTCGTCTCCATGATGGCCAGTCTGGCGATTTATTTCTGGGCGGGTATGCTTTCTACCAGTGCTGTTCAGCTGGAATGCCCGGAGTGCCACAAACTGACTAAAATGCTGGGTAAAACTGACCGTTGCATGTTCTGCCACACTGTTCTTACGCTTGACCCGGCACAAGCGACCATCACAGCCGATGAGCTTGAGCTTCAGCAGCTTAAGCATTAATCAACTTCGGGCATTAGGGCTTATTGAATTGATCATCATATGCCACAGAAGGGTGCTGTCCGCTATGGACAACACCCTTTTGTATGACTATTTAATAATTGCCTGCAACGCTTCCCACGCTTCCGTATTCCCGAAGCTGCGGTTCCATGCGGCTATGCCGCCAAGACCAAAGGATTGTGCAAGCTCGACTCTTGCCGCCAGCGAAACCTTATCCTCGATCCATATTTTACGAAGCACATCTTCTTCCTTATACTCCACATAATTCTGGCCCGCCGCCTTATCAAATACCGGTGTCAGCTTCTTCTCAGCCAAAATTTCCTTAACGGCATTCATACTGACAGCCTTGGAGCTGACTTTGGTTTCGCCCTTCTCCGTAGTTTCCGTCCAGATACGGGTGTACAGCGGTACGCCCAGAATCAGCTTCTCCGCCGGCACATCATCCTCTTCAATAATCCGGCTGATCGAAGAATTCACCCACGGCAGAGAAGCCACCGAGCCCGCAACAGGGCTTGCTGCCCAATGCTCATCATACGCCATGACAATCAGGAAATCCGACACGGCACCTAACGCACGGCGGTCCAGAAACTTAGACCACATCTCGCTGTTTGATTTCGGCGTAACATCAATGGACACAATCAGGTTCCGGCTCTGGGCCATTGGCTTCAGCTCCCGCATGAACTGGGTAACATTCGGCCCATCCTTGGTATATACATTCTCAAAATCAATATTGATGCCATCCAGATTGTACAGATCTGCGTACTTCAGCATTTGTACAATAGTATTCATCCGCCGGTCATACGTGGATAGAGCTTCAGTGGTGAGATCTGCTTCAAAACTGTTGCTCAGCAGTCCCCAGACCTCCATCCCCTGTCCGTGCGCCCACTCTACATAGGCACTGTCAGCCTGGCTGCGTACATTGCCCTCCACATCAACAATTCTGAACCAGGTTGGGCTAGCCACATTCACACCAGGCAACTCCGCAAATTTGGACGGATCCGGCTTACGCTCGTATACTGCCTCCCAGTACATATTAACGGCTTTGCCTTTCCAGCTTCGTTCTGCGCGCGTAGGTACAGCCGGCTGCTGGACTACGGTTTTAGTACCATCTGGTATAATGTCATCTGTCTTAACGTATCCGGTATACCCGCTGCTTACCTGAACATATAACCAGCCATCCGTGTCCGATTTCCAGATTTTCACGATAGCTCCCGGCTGCATATCCGCAACAATTGGCGCATGTACCGAAGCTTCAGTACGGAGTGCCTTCGTTCTTCCGCCTTCCTTACCTTTTACCTTTCCGAGCGGTACAGTTTCCCCGGCAGTCATAAGCAGAACAGCACCGGTACCGGTATCTTCTTCTATATCAAAGCCATACAAATCCTCTAATGTATCTGCCGGAAGATAGGTCACCCCATCTTTCTCTTCAGGCGCCAGCCGCAGTTGCAGCGGTTCATTATTCAGACTGGCTGATGTAGAATCCTCCTGCATGTACAGCAAGCTGCTGTCTGTTGACAGGATTACAGATTTACTCTCTTCTTCATAACGGATCGCCGGGTCAACATATTCCTGCAAAAGCGGCAGCGGCAAAAGCAGACTGTCTCCGGTACCCGAAGCAGAATAGCCGGTAAGCTCGCCTCCTGCAAACACAGGCTTCTCCAATCCCTTCCAGTCCGGATCCACATGTTCACGATTAGGCAATACATAATAAACAACCCAGAAGGCTGCTGCAGCTATAATTACAAGTCCTAAAAAACGGGGAAAAAGACCTCTGCGCTTTCGGCCGCGTCTATGTCTCTGGCTTCTGTCCAAAATATATCCTCCAAACGGTTGTATTTGAATGCAGGTAACTCTTCTGTTAAGTATACGCCATACCGGTCTTATAGGTTGCGTCAATCTCCTGGAAGGTTTGTATATTTGTAACAGATTAATAGAATCCGCCTCACAAAAAAACGTGCAGAACCCATGTCCGGTCCTACACGCTTATAGTTAAATTACTTATTTCAGTGCTGCTTCTCACCGCAGCACTTGCAGACGCCATACAGCTCCATGCGTAATCCATGAATCTTAAAGCCTGTAGCAGATTCGGCACGCTGCTCGACCTCATGAAGCGAGGGATAGCTGAAATCCTCAATCTTACCGCATTCCTGGCAGATGACATGATAATGATCAGACACATTGGCATCGAAACGGCTGGAGTTGTCACCGTAGGTCAGCTCACGGACCATACCCGCTTCCATAAACATCTTAAGATTGTTATACACAGTTGCCACACTCATACTTGGAAACTGGGGCTCAAGCGCCCGGTAAATATCGTCTGCCGTAGGATGATTCATCGCTTCCATCAGATACGTTAGAATCGCATGACGCTGAGGCGTAATACGGACACCAGTTGTCTTTAGTTGCTCCAATGCATGCTGTACGCCACTACCCATCCATGCCACCGCCTTTAATATACAACTTAATAATAACTCTAATGTAATTGTAAGACCGGGCTTTCAATGTTGTCAATTAAGTCATTACATTATATTTATTATTATATAATAAATATTACTTAATTCAATATTTGCTCACATTTAAATTGCTGTTTCCATCCACACGCAGCTTAAATTCACCGGTGCCGATTTGGCCGGAGAGGGTTTTACGGTCAACTGTCAATTCGGGCAGATCCGTTATAATATCCCCGTAGCCGCTGGAGCCTTCCACTGCATAATTACCCGACTCCGGCAAGTGCAGGTCGATATCTCCTACAGCACTGTAGATATCCCAGTCTCCCCCAAAATCATTTGAGCGCACAGTAATCCGGCCATTTAGTGACTCTGCCTTCAGTTTCGCCCTCACCCCGGAAATCTCAACGTTGCCGTTCTTGGTGGACAGCTCCTGGGCATCACCGCTGTCAGTTGCCGATATATTACCAACTGCCGTTGACAGCTTCAGCGCCCCGCTGACTTCCCAGGCACCCATATCTCCGCCGTTTGTAGTCAGCTCAACACCGCCCTGGACGTTTCTGGCGCGCACTGCACCGTTCAGGGTTTTGCCTTTTACATTACCGAAGATCCGGTGCAGAATAAGCTCCCCGTTCCCGGTTTCGAGTGAAATATCGGCGATGGCCTCAACATTCTGTAAAGTGAGCCCGCCGTTCATTGTACGCACATTCAGATTGAAACGCCGGTCCTCCGGCAAGGAGATATCGAGATTCATCCGCGGCTGGCGTTTGCCGGAGTCACCATACGCCTTGCCCTGGGGCGTAATCTTGATTGTCGTCCCTTCTGTTACCTCAACAAACGATTGATCCGCAATCGCTTCTGCCTGTACACCGTCCAGCTGGTCCACCCACACAGTCGCTTTGATCTCAATATCCTCCACAGCCGCCCTGTGAATCAGAATATCTCCGTTAATTGCTTCAATATCAATTGAGGACGTATTCAGCTCGACCGGAACAATCACCGGAGCCTTTTCATAACGGCCGCCTTCGGATTCCCCGTAATCCACTGCAGCAACCGTCAGATTAAGACTAACCCGGTTCCACAAATGCAGGTAATGCTCCTGCTCCGTTACAATAAATACAATGGCTCCGAGTATAACAGCAGAAATCAGCCCGCGCAGATCGGGCTTGGTTCTTCCTGTGCCAGCCCCCCTGTTCCGGCGGCGGGACAGGAAATACAGCAATAGATACTCCGCCCCCCATAATACGGGTACCACCGGCCACCATTGCAGCAGAAGCAGCATATGTTCCGTTCCTGAACGCCAGTCCAGGAGAAGCAGAACCCCGACACCAGCCAGTACAATTGCAGCAGTGTATCTGCCTGCCCGCCGGCTTCTCCGCTCCTTGCCTTGCCGGGCGAGTGCCTCCTTCGCGACTTCCCGTACGCCCACCAGCAGGCCGAGAATCATCAATAGAACCGCTACGGCAGCACCGGCGGAGTTCTGAATGAACACTTGAAGCCAGGCCGGCTTCTGGTTGAAGAGAAAGAGCAGCACTCCGCCAACAAGCAGCAGTACTCCGAAGGAAACTCCCGGCTCGCCGATCTTTACGCGGCGGCCTGTTTTTTGGGCAGAATTCTGAGTGTCCGGCAGCTCCGGGTCCTGCTCCTCAGGCAGCCGCAATATCCGGTCAGCCGACTGCAGCACATCGAACACATTGTAGAAATACATTGCCGGGATTAGCAGCGCCAGTACGATCAGCAGCGGGACATTAATCTGCATGCCGATAGATGAGAAATACAGCAAAGCCATAATATCCAGCAGAATAAGATAGATGAAAGTGATCCCTTTGCGGAGCAGTCCGAGATACAAATGCCCCGTACCGGGAATAACCGCAGCCAGCAAGCCGGCTATGAATTTGCGTTTGCGCGGACGGCGCTTTTGGCGGGGAGGAATATAGGGGGCAGCCTGTTCTTCTGCAGCATCTGTTTCCGGCATAGCTACAGCATTCTCATCATCCGGTGCGGGTATAGGGTCAGGATCCTTGTAATCGGAACTCATCCCGGCACTCCTCCTTTCAGAACATCAGGTTCGCTTATCATTGCAATCCGCCTCTGCGGTGAAATTCTACCAGCTCCACACCCGGAGCTACTTCTTCAACATTTGCAGGAATGAACCCGTATTTGGTATACAGCTGCACTGCCGGAGTATTCAGCTTGCCGGTTGACACAATAAACTGCTCCATCCCGGCATGTCTGGCAAAAATAAACTCTAACAGCCTGCCCGCCACGCCCTGGCGGAAGTGATCCGGGCTTACCATCATCCGGGTAACAGTCAGTATGCCGGGTTCCTCCTCCAATACAGCAACTGCGCCCAGAAGGTCCTCAGCATCGTTAAAGCAGCCGTAAAATTCCTCTTTGACCCGGCTCAGCATGTCCCTGGTCTCCAGCAGCGGCGGGATATCGCGGAAACCTATGATCTCCGCTTCCAGGCGGTATGCCTTATGCTGAAGGCTCCAGAGCTCACTCAGCGTCAACTCATCCTGCAGATCCAGCTTCATTATAGTATTCATCCGTACAATCCCCTTATATACTGCACAAGGCCTGCCGTTGCCGACAAGCCCTGTACTCCGTGATTCTATAATCTATTACCCATAAAGCCGTTGTTAGCTGTTCAGCACTTCAGCAAGCAGCGTATTCACGAGGCCCGGGTTAGCCTTGCCTTTACTTTCCTTCATTACCTGTCCTACGAGGAAGCCGATCGCCTTTTGCTTGCCTGCCTTGTAGTCTTCGACCGATTGCGGATTTGCGGCAACCACATCCTGTACGATCTTCTTGATTGCCCCTTCATCACTGATCTGGACCAGTCCCTGCTCTTCAACAATGACTGCAGGCAGCTTACCGCTCTCCAGCATTTCCTTGAAGACAGTTTTGGCGATTTTGCTGCTGATGGTTCCGCCTGCGATCAGGCCGATCATCTCACCCAGCCCCTGCGGAGTAATCTTCACCTGGGATAATTCAAGATTGCCCCCGTTTAAGTAGCCGAGCAGATCGCCCATCATCCAGTTGGCTACAGCCTTCGCATCCCGGGTATAGGCAAGACTGCCCTCGAAGAAATCAGCCAGCAGCTTAGACGAGGTAAGCACTCCGGCATCATAAGCGGTCAGACCGAATTCTTCACTGTAACGCAGCTGCCGCGCATCCGGAAGCTCCGGAATCGTGGAGCGGATTGCTTCCTTCCAGGCATCATCAATATGCAGCACAATGAGGTCCGGATCAGGGAAATAACGGTAGTCATGGGCTTCTTCCTTGCCGCGCATGGACAGCGTTTTGCCTCCGGCTTCATCCCAGCGCCGGGTCTCCTGCACAACGATACCGCCATCGTCCAGAATCTCTGCCTGGCGTACCTGCTCGTACTCAAGTCCGCGGAGAACACCACGGAAAGAGTTCATGTTCTTGAGTTCTGCCCGGATACCGAATTCTTCCTGCCCTTCCGGGCGCAGGCTGATATTCGCGTCACAGCGCATTGAGCCCTCTTCCATCTTCACATCGGATACATCACAGTACTGCATAATGGCACGGATTTTCTCCAGATAAGCACGCGCTTCTTCCGGAGAACGCAGATCCGGCTCAGACACAATTTCAATCAGCGGCGTTCCGACCCGGTTGAAATCAACAAGCGAAGCGAAACCGCCGTCTACGTGGGTCAGCTTCCCGGCATCCTCTTCCAGATGAAGGCGGGTAATACCGATCCGTTTGGTCTCCCCATTCACTTCAATATCAATCCAGCCGTTCAGGCCGATTGGCTGATCATATTGCGAGATCTGGTAAGCCTTGGGTGAATCGGGGTAAAAATAGTTTTTGCGGTCGAATTTGCTGACATCGCCGATGGTACAGTTAAGTGCCATAGCTGCTTTCATCGCATACTCTACCGCCTGACGGTTGAGTACCGGCAGCACACCGGGGTGGCCGAGACAAACCGGACAAGTATGCGTATTAGGCGGCGCACCGAATTCTGTCGAGCAGCCGCAGAAGATTTTGGACTTGGTATGAAGCTCCACATGAACTTCCAGCCCGATGACCGTTTCATATTTAGACATAGATAATCTCATCCCTTAAAAGTTTTGTGGGCAACTACTGCTGACAGCTACAATTGCGGGCGCGCTTTGTGATGCTCTGTATGTTGTTCAAAGGCATGCGCAACGCGCAGTACTGTACTCTCGTCGAACTCTTTGCCGATAATCTGCAGACCGACAGGCAGACCCTCCGCGAAGCCGCAAGGAACGCTAACCGCAGGGATACCAGCCAGGCTGACAGGAATGGTCAGGATATCATTCAGATACATCGTCAGCGGATCTTCTGTCTGGGAACCCAGCTTGAAGGCGGTTGTTGGTGCAGTCGGGCCGATCACAACATCATATTTCTTAAATACTTCATCAAAATCCTGTTTGATCAGGGTGCGGACCTTCTGTGCCTTCAGATAATAAGCATCGTAATATCCGGAGCTGAGTGCGTAAGTACCAAGCATAATCCGGCGTTTAACCTCCGGCCCAAAACCCCTGCTGCGGGAATTATGATACAGGTCAAGCAAGCCGCCGCCTTCATCTACACGGACTCCGTAACGTACACCGTCAAACCGGGCCAGGTTAGAGGAAGCCTCTGAAGAGGACAGCAGATAATATGCAGCCACTGCGTACTCTGTGTGCGGGAGTGAGACTTCTTCCCATACAGCCCCTAGACCCTCCAGCACTTTAAGTGCAGACAACACGGATTCACGGACTGAAGCATCTACGCCTTCCCCGATGTATTCCTTCGGTACAGCAATGCGCAGACCGGCAATATCACCGGTCAGTGAGCTCAGATAATCCGGAATATCCACCTTAGCGGAAGTCGAATCCTGGGCATCATAACCGGCAATCGCCTGAAGCACATAAGCTGAATCTTCAACCGTACGGGTAATCGGGCCGATCTGATCCAGTGAAGAGGCAAAAGCCACCAGGCCGTAGCGTGAAACGAGGCCGTAGGTTGGCTTAAGGCCAACCACTCCGCAATAGGAGGCTGGCTGGCGGATGGAACCGCCGGTGTCGGAGCCGAGGGTGAAGAACACTTCACCGGCTGCCACCGCCGCTGCAGAGCCGCCGCTTGATCCGCCGGGAACGCGTTCCAGATCCCACGGGTTGCGCACCGCTCCGAAGCTGGAGTTCTCATTCGAGCCACCCATGGCGAATTCATCCATATTCAGCTTGCCGATCGTCACCGCATCCGCCTGGCGAAGCTTAGAGACTACGGTCGCATCATAAATCGGCTGGAAATTAGTCAGGAACTGGCTGGCGCAGGTGGTGCGGAGCCCTTTGGTCACGATATTATCTTTGATTCCGGCAGGAAGTCCGAACAGCAGACCGCGTGCGGCCCCCGAAGCCAACTTGTCGTCAAGTGCGCGCGCGGAAGCGCGGGCCCCTTCTTCATTCAGCGTCAAAAAAGCATGGACCTTGCTGTCATGATCAGCAATCGCAGACAGCGAGCTTTCAGTCAGCTCACTGACCGAAACCGCTTTGCTGTTCAGCATGTTATGTACTTCCGGTAATCGATATTGAAACAGGCTCAACTTGCTTCCTCCTCACGGTTAATAGTTATCCTAGCTATTCTAGAACAGCGGGAACCTTAAAGTGCCCGTCTTCCTCTTCCGGTGCGTTAAGCAAAGCTTCCTCTTGGGAGAGGCTCTCCTTGACCACATCGTCCCGCATCACGTTACTGACCTGCAGTACATGTGTAGTCGGCTGAACATTCTCGGTATCCAGCTCATTTAATTTCTCTGCATATTGTAAAATAGCATTCATTTGTTCGGTGAAGGTACCCTCTTCTTCCGGGCTTAGTTGCAGACGGGCCAGCTTGGCCACATGCTGCACATCTTTGACGGTGATGCTCATAACAAATATCCCCTCCTGTTTAAAGGGCTAAAGCGCCCGGATAACGATTTTAATTATATTGTAGACGGCTCTACAATTCAATGCGCTTGTCATTTGAGGAAGAATTAAGAAGTTCAGCTTGGGCTTGAAGCTACGGGACGGAGGGTGGCGGATTAACGAGTCAGCGGGAGGCGGTGTTAAAAGCAATTGCCGGCGGGATCGGCTCGTTATAGAAGGGATGGCAGGCTGGTGTGGTGACGGTGCAGCGGATTATGCTTAATATTAGAACAAAATAACCCCACAAAGCGGGGCTTTTCATGGATGCTGATTCAGGTACTTTGCGGGGACCCCAAAACATATAATCTAAAAAAAAGCCGGCTTGCGCCGGCTTTCTTTACTTAAATCCAAGCGCGAAGATTCACCTGCTTGATGAATTCCGCCTGGGACAAACTCTCTTTGGGTGCAGTTTCCTGCTCTTCCGACTCAGCTTCCTCGCCGTTCATCAAATGATGAAACAGCTTCTCGTTGTATGTCGAAAGTGCATAATCTATCAGAGCCTCGTGCGTCGCCCTTTCAGCTTCAGCTACCAGCAATTGTTCTTCGGCCTCGATATCCTCGGCTGTCACATAGAAATTCCGGTTGGCCTCGGGTACACGAATGACATAATCAAACGCGTTATCAGGATTGCGGTCGTAAGCAATCAGGTAGCCGTAGTCTCCGATAGGAAGACTCTGCTCAAAAACGTCCGCTACAATGACAATCTTCTCTCCTAAACGCAGCATCGTCCTACCTCCTGACCAAAATCTATCATGGTTTTGCTTGTTTCAACAGTCTACTAAAAAAAGATAGAGCTGTCCAGCAGCAGGAAGGCCGTATAATGAATTTTGGCAGAAAATTCTCTGAAAGTTCTTGAAAGCGTGCTGTTCTATTGAAAATCTTTCAATCCGGCAATTTATTCCTGCCTGCCAGCAGCGATGCTCCAGCAATGCAGAGTATGATCAGCACCACCGCAGAGATCACCGGAGCTCCGCCAGCCGGGCCGCTATCATTCAAAATTCCCGCTGATACCGCAGGCAAGGCAGCAGGTGTCCAGCCAAGCCAATCAGGCAGCAGACTATAGCCCAGGCTCATTCCCGCCGCCAGCAGAAGAGCAAGACAAGCTGCCGCCGGTCCGCGCAGCCAGGCACTGAACAGCAGTGTCAGCGAGACTGTGCACAGCAGCCATAAGGCGTAAATTCCAGAGGATACCGCTGCTGCACTCCAAGACAAAGCTCCCATGAGCTGGACCGTATAATATGCGGCACCTGCGGCGCCTAGCCCCAGCGCAACGATTAACACGGTCAAATTAGCCGCCCATTTGGCAGCAACAACCGCTGCTGGTGAAACCGGCTTAGCCATAAGCAGCTCTGCTGTACCGGCGGCCCGCTCCCCCGCCAGACTATTCATAGCTCCCAGCGCCAGAATCAGCATGCCGATCGTTCCGTACTGACCCAGAGCTTCGGCCATCACCGCGTTAGCACCCGGCATCTCGTAGCTCTCCAAGAACCCTGCCGGCACATTGGAGGAAGCTGCCAGAATATCAGGCATATAGAAGGTTACCAGCGGCTGCATAATGCCGAGAATAATGAATACAACAGGGATCCAGATCAGCTTATAGCTGCGTGCAGCCTCCAGCATCTCCCGCGCATATAAGACCCGTAGCTTCTTCATGCTCCCACCACTTTCATGAACAGATCCTCCAGTGTGGATGAGCCCGCTTCAAATTGCAGCAGCGGAATATCAAGCCCGGCTGCTTCCTGCAGAATCGTCCGGCGTGCGAGCTCAACATCACTCACATTAAAGACTGCCTTGCCGTCCGACACACTGGCTTCCTCAATAAAAGACTTATGCTTAAGCTCCTCCAGCCAACGGATTGCCTTCTCTTCCTTGGCCGTAGTCAATCTGATAACCGGAAGACTGTATTCTGTACGGAGCCGCGCCAAGGTTCCTTGGACAGCAATGGCTCCCTGATTCATTAGTATGACATCATCACAAATCTCTTCAGCATCGTGGAGTACGTGGGTTGAGAATACTACTGTGGTGTCCTTGCGGATATCACGCAGCAACTCCATTACTTCCCGGCGTCCGATCGGATCAAGCGCGGAGACGGGTTCATCAAGCAATAACAGCCGGGGACGGTGGACCAGAGCCTGGGCTAGCCCAAGGCGCTGCTTCATCCCGCCGGAATAACCGCCGATCCGCCGCCGGGCCGCCGCACTTAACCCTACCCGTTCCAACACCTCACCTGCTTCCAGCGCTGCCTCCCTGGCATTCATCCCGCTCAGTTTGGCGGCGAATACAGTATATTCCAGTCCGCTCATCCAGCTGTAAAAAGCCGGAGACTGCGGCAGATAACCCAGCTCACGGCGGTAATCGGTGCCGGGAGGATAGCCGCTGAAGGTGATACTGCCGCCGGACTGCAGCAGCAGTCCGGCGAGCATGCGCAGCGTTGTCGTCTTGCCCGCTCCGTTTGGCCCCAGCAGGGCAACGCAGCGCCCGGCTTCAATCCCGAAGCTGATGCCGTCCACCGAAAGCTGCCCGCCGAAGCTCTTACGCAGATTATCAACCTCAAGCAGCGGCATTAGGGCTCCTTCCTTCCGAGTGTGAAATAAGCTATGCTGCCGAGCAGATTACCGAAAATCAAAAACAGCACCCACATCCATTTCGGCCCGCGCACCCGTTCTGCCTTCGCCAGTGAGATCAGACCTACGGCTGCGAGCAGGACCTGCAGTGCAATCAGCGGCCAGATCAATCCTAAGTTCACTTTATCCATAGCCTCCGCCCTCTCTACTTCAATCCTGCCTTCTTCACTAAAAGCTTCTATGTTCTTTCATCGTTGTCTTCCTGTGTTCCGCTTCCGTCTATCAGGGAGAACTACAAGCAGCAGATAGCAGACAGCAGGTGTAGGGGCACCCGTGATCCCCCAGATTCCCCAGAACCAGGCCATCCTGCCTTTGCCTCTTCTCTGGGCATCACGAAACAGCAGGGTTCCCTGCACCATCAGTACAGCCGCTACAAGAATCCACAGCCAAAAAGGCACCTCCTGCAGCTCCTTCACTCTTCGTACTCCTCCCGCCGCAGCCTGATCCGTGCTATCCACAGGCTGCAAACCGCAGCCAGCGGGATCAGCACCTGCAGCCCCAAATAAAGCACCGGAGCAGAGCTGAGAATGGCCAGTACTATACTGAGCACGATTAGTGCCACTATGCAGAATATCAGCAGATCTTTCCGCTGCCTGCTGCTCCGGCGGGCTGTCTCTGCAGCAATGAGCTGCTCAAGCTCAGGCAATGAGGGCGGGGCGGCGTCCGCATATTGCTTATCCAGATTCTCAAGCTCCGCAGACAGCCTGCCGAGCAGTTCTTCCTCACTGTTAAACTTCATTCTCATCCAGCTCCCTTCGCAGTTGATTCAGTCCGGCGGCTACCCTTGACTTGACCGTACCGGAGGGAATCTGCAGCATTCCCCCGATCTCATCATAGCCATACCCGTAATAATGCTTCAGCAGCACAGCCATTCTCTGGGCAGCGGACAGCCTGGATAAGGCGTCCAGCACCTCGCTCCATTCCATATCCCTGCTCTCGAACCTCCAGCGGATACTTCGTACCCCTTGCTCCTCCTGCCACTTTGCCTCACGCTTCCACCGCCGCTTCCGGTCAATATACAGCCGGCTGGCAATCGTAATCAGCCATGAAGAGAAGGCAGAGGCTCCGTTATACGTCCCGATCTTCTCCATACATCTGACCATGGTATCCTGAGCCAGCTCCTCAGCAAGCGAAGGATCCATGGTGGCTTTAATCAGATATTTGTACAGAAAGGAGTAATGCTCCTGCAGCAGTGCAGCCAGCGCCGCAGCATCCCCCTGCTGCGCACGGCTGATCTTCTCCAGCATCCCGTCGCCCATAGCCCCTCCTCATTTTCCTTCAATCACACCTGTAATACGCTTATGTACCATATATCGTTCATTCACGGTCGGATTTATTTTGCAGCTCCCACAGCCTGCGCCTCCAGGGCTGGACCTTCCCCTTGCCTCTCGGAAACCGCCAGAACAGGGTGCATTTAGAATCGTGTTCACCTGCAGCATAGTCCGTCTCATTCCGTTCGGCGACTCCTGCCTCATCAGCATCATATTCCCCATAATCCAAATAATTATGAATATCCTCTTTCATTCCGCTTCCCCCCATGAGATTAAAGACATATAGACAAAAAAAAGAACGCAAACCGGGATTATTCCACAGTCTGCGTGCTTCGCGAGGTAAATGTTACATTTAATTAACAATATTGTAGCAACTCTGTATCTTCTTGTCTATCTCTAATTTCCCGCTTTATGTCATATCCCGCATAAATCCGTCATTACATGGGGACATAAGGGTTGTTAAGC
Source organism: Paenibacillus sp. MMS20-IR301 (assembly GCF_032302195.1). NCBI lineage: Bacteria > Bacillati > Bacillota > Bacilli > Caryophanales > Paenibacillaceae > Paenibacillus > Paenibacillus sp. MMS20-IR301. Next base: position 6,777,941 of record NZ_CP135275.1, on the reverse strand, counting down.
TTCTCGAATCCGATGGAGGTACGCGGACCATGTCCGGGATATACCTTCACTTCTTCATCCAGCCGGTACAGCTTACCGCGGATCGAATCGAACAGATCACGTTCCCTGCCGCCGGGAAGATCGGTGCGGCCCACTCCCGTTTTGAACAATACATCACCGGAAAAGAGATCATTGCCGCACAGGAAGCTGACACTGCCCGGTGAATGCCCCGGCGTATGCAGCACCCGGAAGGTTAAGCCCAGCAGCTTCAGCACCTGGCCCTCCGCCAGATCATACTCTGCCGGATCCGTGCTCACCGGAGGGGTCGTTTCCGGCCACATCAGCGAACCGTTCAGCTTCGGGCTGCCCAGCCATTCGCTCTCCAGAGGATGGATATATACAGGGCACTTTCTGGCCTTACGGACCTCGTCCAGTCCGGCGATATGATCAAAATGGGCATGCGTCAGCAATACTGCCTCAATTTCCATTCCTTCAGTTGCGCGGAGGAGAGCTGCCGGATTAGCGCCCGGATCGATAATTACACCCCGCGCCGGGTCTGCGCCTGTCAAAAGATAGGCGTTGGTCTGAAGCGCCCCGAGATTATAGGATCTTATATTCAGCATCGGCCTTAGAATCCGGAGATCAGACTGCGCAGCTCTTTGGCGATAACCGCGTGTGATTCCGTTCCTTCTCCGTAAGCCTGCCCCATCGCTTTGCGTACTTCGGTAATTTTGCTCTCGTAATCCGCCGCCTCACGGTCCGGATTCTCACTTTTAAATGCTCTCATCAGTGATTGTACATGTTCAGGGCGGGGTCCCCAGTGTCCCAGTACATAACCGCCGGTATCTGCAAAAATAACCACCGGCACCGACCGTCCGCCCATCGTCAGGAAATGATCCATAACATCCTGGTTTTCTTCCAGAATCAGAACTTCGGTCTTGATGCCTGCGGTTTCCAGAATCCGGAATATAACAGGGACATTACGGACCACATCACCGCACCAGTCGGCGGCCAGAATCAGTACACGCAGATCATCACGGTGATTCAGACTCTCGAAAAATTCACGGTCATCCTTGTCCTCCCAGGCAAATTTCTCATACCAGGATTCAAAAGCCTGCTGGTTCTTCGTCATTCCTTCCACAAACTGGCGCGGAGTCAGGCCCTGACCGAATTTGGCTGCTACATTCTGCTTCATACTGCACTACCCTTCTTCTTGGATTTGTACCACTTGAACAGGAAATACAAAACAATCACCGCAAGGGCGGCAAGAATAATTTCATGTGTATACTTGGCTGCGACCTCATCAATAGTCTCCCACTTATCACCGAGCGTATAACCCAGATATACAAACAATACACTCCATGGAATTACTGCAAGCGTAGTCAGCATGGTGAACTTGCCAAGCGGCATGCGGGAAATACCGGCCGGAACCGAGATGGCATGGCGGACAACCGGAATGAAGCGGGCCGTAAAGATAACGCCGGTTCCGTACTTCTCGAACCATTCCTCGGAATGGTCAATATGTTTTTTGGAGATGAAAATATATTTGCCGTACTTCTCCAGCACAGGTCTGCCGCCATAACGGCCGATCCAGTATACAAAAATCTGGGCGACCACCCCGCCTACCGTGCCAAACAGAACCGCGCCGAAGAAGTTAATATCCCCTAGTGATACCAGGTAACCTCCGTAAGCCAGCACAATCTCACTTGGTATAACTTCAATCATCAGACCGATCATAATACCGAAATAGCCCAGGCTCTGAATCCATTCCAGCAAAGTTGAAACCAGATCAGATAAAAAATGCAATTGCAGCTCTCCTCCCGTATATTGCGTAATTGGCCCGGCACTCTGCTGGCAGAATCCAAAACCCCATCCGCTCTATGTATCCAGCTTCTCCTAGCCTATTCTAGCATATGCAGCATTACGACTTCTACTTATAGGGTTTGGGACATTCCTATTTGAGAGTTCTTACTGCATTGACATAATATCCCTTAAAGACTTATTATATATTTAGATAATTATTTAAATGTTTAAAGGATGGTGCGGATTTGAACGAATCTTTCAAAGCTCTGGCTGATCCGACCCGCAGACAGATTCTCCGCCTGCTCAAGGATAAAGACCGGACAGCCGGTGAAATCGCCGAATTTTTCAACATGTCAAAGCCCAGCATCTCCCATCATCTTAATGCGCTCAAGCATGCCGGACTGGTGCAGGACGAACGAAAGGGGCAGTTTATTCTCTACTCTCTGGACTCCACGGTGCTCGAAGAGGTGCTGGGCTGGTTTCTGGAATTATCCGGTGCGGGTAAAAGCGGCAAGCAGAATACAGCAGCAGGCGAGCCGAAAGAAGCAGAGTGAACCGAATGTACGCAGATCTATTATTTTTTGACACGGAGGCTGATTCATGATGAAGAATTTTAATTGGAAATGGCAGGACACACTGATTGTGATTCTGGGCCTGATCTCACTCTACTACGCAATATATAATTACGGCAGACTGCCGGACCAGCTTCCTGCCCAGTTCAGCATCACCGGCGAGGTTAACAGGTATTGGAGCAAGGATACTGTGATCGCGCTGCTGTTTTTCATGGGAACGATCTTTCCGCTGGGTATCCAGTTTATACGCAATATTGATCCCAAGCGCGAGAATTACGGCAAATTTCAGAGTGCATACAAAATGATCCGTCTTGCAGTAGGTATCCTTTGTGATGCTATGCTTGTGTTGACCGTCTCTTACGGTCTGGATGAGCAGTTTCCTGCCGGGAAATGGGCTACTGTGGGTCTTGGGGTGTTATTTGTCGTAATCGGCAATTTCATGCCGCAGATCAAGGATAATTATCTCATCGGTATCCGTACCCCCTGGACGCTGGCCAGCCCTGAAGTATGGCGCAAAACCCACCGTTTCTCCGGAGCACTGTGGATCATTAGCGGGCTGCTGTTCATGCTTGGAGCTTTCATGCCGGTTGCCTTATCAGTAAGTATGATAATCGCTGCCCTGGTTATAGCTGTGGTCCTGCCATATATATATTCCTGGCTGATCTCACGGGACATCAGGGCCTGATGCCTGATGTCCCGGTCCTGAATGTAGCTGCAATAATCCGGATGACAATGTTACGGATTATTGCTTCAGCCTATCCGCACGGGAAAACATATCACGGGCCTCTGCCAGCACCCCGCTAAGCCGCAGGTGCATCTCTTCCCCGGCAGGCCCGCTGATCCTGAAGCCGCGGTCATTATGCTGCGGTCCCCGGCTGTACTCCCTGCGGGCAAGCAGGCTGTACTGCCGCAGCAGCGCGAGGCCGGCGTCCGCACTCTCCGCAGCCCTCCGCTTGTCCCCTTCTGTCAATTCCCGCTCCCCGAGCATTAGCATCCCTTCAACTGCTGCCATTCTTATGGCGGCATTATACTTATCCAGCCGCAGGCTCCGGCGTACCCAGTAGAGCGCCTCACCCGGACTTCCTGTATTCAGATACCGCTCCGCCAGCTCCCAGTTCAGTGCCGCATTCCCCGGGGAGCAGGCCAGACTGCGCCGCAGCACCTCTGTCCCCTGCTCCACCGGAAGCAGCTTTGATAAAGCGATTGCCGTCAACGGCGCTCCCTTATTCCACTCCAGGGATTGCCGCAGCAGCGTTGCCTGCACAGCAGGTTCAGGGGCACTGGCGGCCTGTCTGTATAATGCGCTGCCGGCAGCAGCCCGGAGAGACACCACACCACAAAGTATAGACAGCGCGCAAGCAAGGAGGATACCTGCAAGGATACCTGCTCTGCCGCGTAGAAGCTTCAGCCGGCCGGCTCCTGCCCGCACAGGAAGCCATCCGCTTGGGGCGGTAATCCCGGCTGTACCCTTCACAGCCGCCAGCAGCGTCCCCGTCCCTGCCTCCGCCAGCGCCCAGGCGGGCAACAGGAGCAGAAGCAGCCAGATCAGCCCGTAGCTCCAGTCGAAATCGACTGCGCTATGGAGGACTATGACGAGCAGGGGCGGAAGCAGCCTTGGTGACGCCTTGCCTGTCAGCCAGCCTGCTGCCAGCAGCAGAAGCAGGACCGCCCCCAGACCCGCCATCCCCAGGTTAAGCAGGATGTCGAGGTAACCGCTGTGCACCTGGCTGCCCGCATAGGGGCGGGACTGGGCGGCGAGGTATGCCTGCCGCCAGGTCTCGCCCCCGCGCCCCAGCCAGGGCGCCTCTGCCGCGAGCTTCCAGGCATCGCGGTAGAAGAGCACGCGCGCGTCCGCCGTCGGAGACGGCCCGGTTATCCGCGCGCGCACATGCAGGAGGACGGCGCCGCCCGCCGCCGTCCAGGCTGCCGCCGCCAGTGCCAGCATGGCGGCGCGCTGCCTTCCCGCCGCGCCGGTGCAGCGGCGGTGCAGCCACAGGCCGGCCAGCAGCGTGCCGGCCCAGAGCCCGGCCAGCAGCAGCAGGCCGGGCAGCGGGTCTGCCGCCAGCCCGGTGCGGGCCAGCTGGCGGTAGAGAAGCGCCGCGCCGGCTGCGGGCGCGGCACCGGCCAGGAGAAGCGGCGCGAGGAGCTGCCGCTTAGAGAGCAGGGCTGCGGCGGCGGCGCAGGCCGCAGCGAGCCAGGCGCCGCGCGACTCGCTGAGCAGCAGCGCGGCCGCGTAGGGGAACAGCGGCAGCAGGCGCGCCAGCAAGCCTCCAGTGCTGCCCAGCTCCGCATTGCCTTCTGCGCCTCCACCTTCCGCTCCGCCTGCAGCGCTCCTACGCTCCGCTCTGCCTCCAGCACTTCCGCCTTCCGCTCCTCCTACGGCGCTCCTACGCTCCGCTCTGCCGTCTGCGCCTCCACCTTCCGCTCCGCCTGCAGCGCTCCGCAGTTCCTCCTCCCGCCGCGAAGCGTAAGCGGCTGCAAACAGCCGCTCCAGCAGGAATACAGCCATCACCGCACCGAAGGTGTTCGGATACTGGAGCAGGCCGGCCAGTCTCGCTCCGGCAACGCTGACCTCCGGTGACAGGCTGTAAGCAACAGCATAAGGGACCGGGAGGCTGCCGCATACCGCGAGCAAAGCAGACAAGCTGATTACAATCCCTATGGAATGCCATAATGCAGCAAGAAGAGCTCCGCCCCGGCGGGTGCCCGCAGCCAGCAGAGCAAACACAGCAAAGCTCGTATACAGTCCCCACCGCAGCAATTCATTCAGCGTTCCTTGCAAGGACAGCGGTCGCAGATACACATGTATGCCATAAAAGATACAGACGATCACGGTGCAGGCAGGAAGCAGCAGCGCAACTTTTATATTCCCGCTCTGTCCATCGCTGCCAAGCAATATCCCCTGGCTTCTATCCGGCCCCCGCTCCCTTCCAGTCACCTGCTCCACCCCAGCCGGTAACTCTTCTCCCCTGGGCAACTCCACCATAGCCTCTGCGCTTTCCTCTGTGCCCCTGCCCAGCACCCGCACAATTCCAGCCCCCCAGGCCGCTGCACGCTGCACCAGTACCCAGCATGCCAGAGCGGTACAGCCAGCAAACCATATAGTCAGGAACACATACATCTCCCCGGCAAAAAAGAAGCCTCTCAGAATACATGCTGCAGCAGCTGCAGCAAATAGAGCTATACCGCAAGTGACGCTGACAACCTGATCCTTCCGCCGCTGAGACCTTTTCATCCGCATGGTTAATCTCCCGTTCCGCTTCGCACTTTTACAATCAGTCTGCCCATATTTCTCCTTCTGCAAAAGAGCAGCCTATTCTTCCTGAATCGCCGATTCCGTGGAGAGCAACGGCAGCTGTAGATAAATAAATGGAAAAACAGCATCTATTTCGATCTGAATTGCTGTTTCCAGGAAAATAAGTGTCATAAATCCATCTATTCACAGCTTCCCCAACCACGGCCCAAACCGCAAAATAACCCCACAAAGTGGGGCTTTGGCTTCGAGGCGGACTCAGGTACTTTGCGGGGACCCCAAAACATATAAATTCTATCTATCAAAAAAGCCGCTTCCCTAGGAAGCAGCCTGAATGCAGCTTGTCTCTCATGCCTTTAATCATTCATCGTATTAAGTTCATTCCGGAATTTCAGCGGGCAGCAGATCCGCGCAGACACGCTCCAGATAAGGCTTGGCCCCGAGAAAATCACGGAATGCACTGTACTCGCGCCATTTGGCGGAGTTGTATTCGCTGTCGCTTTTCACCGCACGGATGAGAATATTCTTCGGGGTATGCTCCATGTCGATGAATTCCAGCAGCTGGCTGCGGTAGCCCATCAGGTCGAGCAGCTTGGCCCGGATCGCATCGGTGGCAAGCGCCGAGAAGCGTTCCTTCAGAATGCCATGTGACAAAAGCGGATTCAGCACCTCACTCTCCACCTGCGCAAACAGCTCATGCTGGCAGCAGGGAACGGAGAGGATGACCGAAGCGCCCCAGCGGACAGCTTTTTCAAGAGCTGCATCTGTAGCCGTATCACAGGCATGCAGAGTGACAACCATATCCACCCGGTCCAGCTCATTGTAGTCGGCAATATCGCCTACCAGGAACTTCAGCCGGTCGTAGCCGAGCTTGGCAGCAAGTGCGCCGCAGTGCTCAATCACATCCGCCTTAAGATCAAGGCCGACAATGTTCAGCTCCCGCTGCTCGCGGATGCCCAGATAGTGGTACAAGGCAAAGGTCAGATATGACTTTCCGCAGCCAAAATCAACAATCGTCAGCGGTCGGCCCGCCGGAAGATCGCCGAGCACGTCCTCTACCATCTCAAGGAACCGGTTGATCTGGCGGAACTTATCATATTTCTTGGCCAGCACCTTGCCTTCGCTGTTCATAATACCCAGCTCCACGAGGAACGGCACCGGCACCCCTTCTTCCAGCACATACTGCTTGCGGCGGTTATGGGCCAGATCCGGTGTTTCCTGCTTGCTGGCCGATTTGGTCAGAATGGACACCTTGTACTTTTTGCTGATGAGCACCTGATAATCTGCTTCTATAGTACATAGCAGACCCTGGCGGAAGGTTTCACGCAGCAGGGAATACATCTCTTCAGCAGCTTCTTCTGCCGGAAGGTTGCGGTGTTCGACCTTGGGTCCGGTATAGTAGGCAAACTGGTAGTGCAGCTTGCCTTTTAATTCAACGGGTTTGATCTGCACTTTACTAAAGGCAGCTTCACCTTTGCTGCGCAGCTGGCTTAATGTTGCGGTGATCAGCTTACGTCCGGTAATGACTTGTTCAATCAGAGCTTTCAAAGATTCCACAGGGTACATCTCGCTTTCAGCTTATATAATGGAGCACAGGTCTCCTGAATGTCGTTATATTATAGCATTTCCGGTAAGCTTGCTCCATTCCTCCCGGCCTTGCTGCACTTCTTCGGGCGGAAGATCCCCTGCCGTCAGGGCCGCCGGACTCAGCTGTCCCAGCCGCTCATACAGCTCACTGCCCTCTGCTGCAACATCCTCCCCGTACTCCCACAGCCGGTAGAGGCTATCCTCCGCTTTGGCATAATGCCCCATAGCTTCCATATAGGCCAGCAGCAGCCGCTCTGTTTTGGCCGGAAGACGGTATGGCTCCACTTCCTTCAGCAGCGCCTCAATCTCCCCGGTCATATCCAGCAGCTCCCGGTCGGCTCCGTGAAGATCTGCATACAGGAACAGATGAAGTGAACGCATTGCCCGGAACAGTGCCTGATCCTTGTCCCCTTTTACCGTATAAATCCCGCCCTCTTCCTTCAGCAGCCTGGCTACGCCCTGAAGCTTGTCCGACTCCAGCACACCGCCCAAACGGAACATATCTATAATATCCTCTACAGACAGTGAATTAAGCAGACGCGAGTTCAGACGAAAATGCCGGTTCAGCAGCTCATCCACTTCCCATAGGGCTTCAGTAGTTTTTTTATCCTGCTTCAGTGTCAGCACCTTGGCAACCATTGCCGTCATATCCTCGATCATGCGCACGATATAATCTCTCCGGAACATGCTGCTCTCCTTTCGTAACTGCAACGCCGTTTTGCCGCCGCTGCTGCCCTGCCTCTGAATCTACTGGCTGATGGACTCATATTATACCATTCCTTCCTCCGGCGCCACCCGGCAGCCGGGCCAGAGGCCATAGCAGCACACGCTATTCTCTCAATATATATTGACATAAAAATAAGGGATGAACTACAATACAGCTACACCAATCTGGAATCCAGATTATACTGTTATACAGATTATAGTACAGTAGAGATTTTACCTGCCACCGTTGCCATGGGCTGTAATCCGTAATAATAAATACATAAGTCAGGAAGATGTTCAATGAGAAAACCTGCTGATTCCGGGCAAAACCCGCCACCCTCCACGGCTTCGGCTCCAATTTCCCCGGATAACAATATCCAGCCTCTGAAAGTAACCCCTGAACAGGATAAGCTGCTGGAAAGCGCCTTGCGGATTAAGATTATGCATACGCTGTCGGGTGAGCCGCTCACGTCCAAGCAGGTTGCGGAAAGGCTGAACAAGACACCCGGAAATATTCACTATCATATCATCAAGCTGTATGAGGGCGGCCTGCTGGAGCTTGTCCGGACCGAAGCCGCCGGAGGCATCATGCAGAAATTTTACCGCTCCAAAGGAACGATGTTCAAGTCAGAGCAATTGAGCGGCTTCCGCTTCCGCAAGGAAGATCAGGTGGAGCATTTCATTACCAGACTCTCCCTCTCTCCTCCTGAGCTGGCTGAATTTCATCAGGAGATGCTGGAGCTCATAACATCCTGGGAATCCAGGGTTACAGCAGGGGATGAATACGGTGTCGAAATTATGCTGGGCCGCCTGCAGCCTGCAGATTCCGCTGCAGAGCCGGATACAGATACGGAGGTACAGCTTTAGATGAATTCTGCCGCTTCCTCCAGACAAACCAAGCATAGCCCGCTTCAAGGCTTCGCTGCTCCATTCAGACAATCCCGGGCATTTCCTTATTTGTGGCTGGGTCATTTAGTTTCGTTCCTGGGCAGCTCGGTGACGATGGTCATCCTGCCTGTCCTTGTCTATACGCTGACCGGGTCAACAACCACGATGGGACTCGTCATGGCTGCCTATATGCTGCCGAATGTAATCATGCTTCCGGTATCCGGTCATATTGTCGACCGCTATGACCGTGTGCGGATTATGATGCTGGCCGATGTCGCCCGGTTCGCAATCATGCTGCTGACAGCAGTCCTGTCCCTCACCGGGATACTGAATGTCTCTCTGCTGTATGTATTGGTAGCCGGTTATGGCCTGCTTGACGGCTTGTTCCAGCCTGCCTATGCCGCTGTCCGGGCAACGGTATTCACACCGGATATCCGCGTAGCTGCCAACTCCCTGACACAGATCACTACCCAGTCTGTACGCCTGATCGGGCCAGCCCTGGGCGGGCTGCTTATTACGCATCTGTCGGCAGGTATCGGGTTTGGGCTGGATGCCTTCACTTATCTGCTCTCCCTGTTCTGCTTAATCTATCTGCGTAAAGCGTTGATTACCCGCCTGCAGCCTGCAGCAGCCGCCAGGGGGTCTGCTGCCCCTGACACCGCAGAGCCCGCTGAAAGCATTGATGCTAATCTTCCGGTTGTGCCCGCTTCTGAAACGCCTGCCGGTACTCACTGGAAAGAGGACTTCATAGAAGGTATAAACGTTCTGCGCGGCCATCCCTGGCTCTGGATCACCATCCTGGCCTTCTGCTTCGTCAATATTTGCTACTCGGGCATCATCAGCGTACTGCTTCCCTGGCTGTTCAAGGTGCATCATGGCTGGCCTCCATATATATACGGGCTTGCGGTCACCTTCTCCGGAGTAGGAGCTATCATTGCCGGCCTGCTGTACGGTTTGCGGCCGAAGTGGCGGCACCGCGGAATTCTGGCTTACGGAGGTGCAATGGTCAGCGGGGCCGCTCTCCTGCTGCTGCCGTTTGCCGCTTCGCCGGCAGTTGCTATCGCCTTCTTCGCCCTTGAAGGCTTCGGGCTGATGATCTTCGGGCTGATCTGGGAGATCAGCCTGCAGGAGCTGGTGCCAAAGGAAGCCTTCGGACGGGTAGCCAGCCTCGACCTGTTCGGCTCCTTCGCCCTGCTGCCGGTCGGTTATATTCTTGTCGGCTGGCTGGCTGACCTGATTGGCGGGGTACCGACAATTATTATCTTTGCCGGTCTGGGGCTATCCTGCGTCGGTCTTGTGCTTACCGTACCGGCCATCCGCCGGTTCCAATAATCAGGGCTGCGCAGCAACACAGAAAGGCAGCACTTCCGCCAACCGGCGGGTGCTGCCTTTCTCGTTATTATCCGACTCCTGTGTCTGCTACATCTGCTGTCTGCGCTCCGGTCATACGCTCCATCCCGGCCGCGCCCTGCTGCACCCGGTCAGTTAATCCTGTACAGGCGCGTGTACGAACTCCTTAATAATCTGTGATAAATGCTCAGGTGCTTCAAACATGCTCATATGACCTACGCCTGAGATCGTCACCTTGGTTATATTCGGATTATCGGAAGTAAACGTCCGCTCCGCCGATACCTTCGAGTCCTCGGCTCCGGCCACCAGCAGCACCGGCAGCGCCGTTGCCGAGATTACATCCCGGCGGTCCAGGCGCTCACGCATCGCCATGGCTGCCCCCACCGCTCCCTGCGGCGGTGTCTTATAGCCGATCTCCTTGGCCCGCTCCTGCAGCTGCTGTGCCGCGTTCGGGGCGAACAGTCCCGGAATCAGCTCGTCCACAAAGGCAAAGATCCCGGCATTCTGGATTGTGCCGATGCTCTTCAGCCGGTTCTCCTTCGCTTCTTCACTGTCGGGATAACCCGAGGAGTGAATCAGACCGAAGCCCTTCAGCCTGGAGGCATGACGCTGGGCGAAGGACAGTGTGATATAGCCTCCAAGAGAATGCCCGAGCAGGTAACACTCCGGAATCTCCAGAGCATTCAGGAGTGCCAGGACATCATCAGCCATCTGCTCGATGGTGTAGGCGCCAAGCGGGGCATCCGAGGATCCGTGCCCGCGCAAATCCGGGGCAATGACCCGGTACTGGGCAGCCAGGCCCGGAATGACCTTCTCCCAGTATTCAGCGCTGCCGCAGAAGCCGTGCAGCAGCACTATGACTTCGCCTTTTCCTTGATCACTGTAACAAATATTGCTTCCATCGCATCGGACATTTTCCATGGCTGCTTCCTTCTTTCTATGTAATATGGGCCCTGGGGACTGTGGCTTGTCTTAATTATTAAGCTAGAACATGCGGTTTGAAACGCATTCATTCTTCAGCTGATGAGTCCGAATCCCTGCGCTGCCGCCCGGGCAATCTGGTCAGCCATTACGGTTACCCGGTAGAGCGGGGTGGTCTGCAGCGTCCGGTATGGGCGCGGGCTGTTCACATCTACGATGGCCGCCAGACTGTAATCCCCTACTGCGGGCAGGACCAGCCCGACGGATTGTGCCGGACGCAGGGGATCTGCGGCGGCGAAGAAATACCCGAGTGCTGCAGGCGGGCCCAGGCAGGCATCGACTGCAATAATAATCTGCCCTTCCGGAATCTCCGCAATCCGCTTCACCAGATTATCGGCATCACAGGGCGTCGGCAGCGTGCCGCTGACATGCGGAAAGCCGTATTCCAGCAGCCGGCTGCCGGTCAGCGGCCCCAGAGCATCACCTGTGGAACGGTCCGTCCCGATACACAGGAAAGTCACCCGCTCTGCCGGATGCAGGGCTGCTATCTCCCCGAAGAAGGCAACCAGCCTGCTTTCATCCATTTTCCGGCGTTTTCTGCTCTCTTCTTCTCTGATGGCCAAAGCCCTCTCTCCCCTCATGAATCTCTGCAGATGTTTCCCTCTAATTTAGCATGTTTTTCGAAATATAAGAATTTATATGCTTCACGTATAAATTATCCTTCTTTTTCTCGCTGAAACGGATACCGTCCTTTGAAGGACGGCGTAGCCGTTTCCACTTGTGTTTTCGACAAAAACGGGCTTTCGCCGGGTAAACATGATAAAATACTTGAACTACAAGATGAACTTAAGAATGAAATGGAACATTCTTAAATTCACATTCTATATCACTTAGGGAGGACTGTTATACCCCATGGATTTAGCGAAACCCAGCCAGGAAAATGTGGAATATATGATCGAAGGCATTAAAAGCAAGCTGAAGATGGCCAGTGCTGCTGCAATGCAGGCTTCAGCTTTTTCAGTGGAGCAATATGAGGATATTCAGGATATTTATGAAGTAGCCATGGGCAGCGACAGGCTGAGCATCGCCCAGGTAGAAGCCCTTGTCTCAGAGCTTGGACGCTTGCGCAAAAAATAAAGCCAGCTTACCCGGAATCACCAAAGCCCTTCTCAAGCACCCGCCCGCCAGGGACGGAATGCTATGATGAAGGGCTTTGGCATGCTATACAGGCAAACATGAGCTTAGTCTCCCGTTCACGGAAGATCAATCAGGATAAATTCGGCATCGCCTCCGCTGCTGGTCCCCTTCAGGGTCAAATCACAGCTCTTGCGGATCCGCGCCGCATCACCCTGCTGAAGCTGAAACACCCCGTCCTCACAGGCTATCTCCAGATTTCCGGAGACCAGATAGATATGAGTACGCCGCTCTTGCTCCTGCGGATACCTGATCTCCCGGTTCGTCTGCAGCTTGGACAGATAGACGGTAACCTCCTCGCCCAGCTTAAGCGCTCCCCTGTCTCCTGTCCCGGAAGCAACAGGGAGCAGGTGATTGAGCTTCAGCTCCTCAGGAAAGAATCTCGCATCCCACTTCGGTGTCATCCCGGGCCGGTCCGGAAGCAGCCAGATTTGCAGAAACCGCACATTTGAGTCAGCCGACGGATTGGTTTCGGAATGGTTGATCCCTGTACCCGCACTCATCATCTGTACACTGCTGGCCTGCAGATCCGCATGATTCCCCAGATCATCCTGATGCCTTAGCACTCCGGAAACTACATAGGTTAGAATCTCCAGATCATGATGCGGATGCTCATGCATCCCCTGCTCCGGCTTCAGTTCATTGTCGTTATGAGCGAGCAGTGCACCAAAGTGGGCATTACTCGGATCATCATAATCGGCAAAGGAAAAGCTGAATTCGCTGTGTATCCATTCTCTATTCGAAGTATGACGCTCTGCTGATGTGACTACTTTAATCATAATCTCTGCACCTCCAGGGTTGTTGGAACCTTCTCCTTAATTACAACAGGGGAATAGCTGCTCCTGAGTATAAAGTGTGTATAGGCGCTTTAATTAAGTATTTCTTACCCTCTTCCTTTCTGCCTCAATCAAAGGCATTCCTCAGCAATCTTTGCCATACCCCTTTGCTGTTTCAGCCGATATTCCAACGTTTATATACGAAGTAAGAAGTTTCAGGCTATTCTGAATTTGAATGACGGCGGCAGCTTAGCCGGATTCAAATCATATAATCTAATGAGGAGTGATTAGTTATGAATAAAGCAGAGACGGAATATCCGGTAGAGAGCGGCAGCACATTTTTCAAAGGAATCTTTATAGGCGGCCTGCTTGGAGCAGCGGCAGCACTGCTATTCGCGCCGAAGCCCGGCCGTGAAATGCGCAGCGACCTGTCGGACAAGCTTACGCTGGCTACAGATAAAACCAAAGAGGTTGCCGGAGTCGTAACGGACAAGACCAAGACGATTGCTACTACAGTCAGCGAAAAAGCTACCGATCTGGCAAGCACCGTATCAGCCAAAGCTTCGGACATCTTCACTACGGTCAGCGACAGCAAGGAGCAGATTGCTGCAACCCTGTCGGAAACCGGTAAAAAAATCGGTGAGACGGTAAGCGAAGCTTCCAAGGATGTAGCTTCTGATGTCAGGGATGCGTCCAAGGACGTAGCCGATGAAGCCAAAGACTCATCCAAAGAGGTTGCTGATAAGGCAAAGGACGCCTCCAAAGCGGTTGCTGACGAAGCTAAGGATGCCAAGGAGGAAGTTAAAGCTTCCTACAAATCGAACTATTAACCTTTGATATACGGCGATAAACGGCCTGATTAGGCATGAAGAGAGCAGCCAGCCCGCCGTAGCTGGCTGCTCTCTATTTAAGCATGCCCTTATATGCCCTCTTCACAGCTCATAATCAGGCTATCATCCATTAAAGCCGATTCGCGGCTATAGAAAGCAGGTATGCCTTATGGGAGAAGCGGACAGCAGAACAACTAAAGCTTATGAAGTGGATGAGCATCCCTTCGAGCTGCGGCATGAAGTTAAACGCTTAAACGCCCGGCTTGATAAAATTGCCGATTCCCTGGAGAAATCCGAATTCAAAGATATTCTTGAGAATTATACGGACCCGAAGAAACGGATTATCACGAATCTGATGGCCGGCATATCACGGGGCCTCGGCCTTTCCCTCGGTACTTTCGTGATTCTCGGTCTGCTCGGTTATGTTGTCAGCCTCTTCCTTGATGTGCCGGTCATCGGGGAATATCTTGGAGAAATCAAGAAGTATATCGATGCTAACAGCTAACAGCTGCATATGTCCCCTAAGCTGCAAAAGGACATGCCCTATCCCGGCCGGGATAGGGCATGTCCTTATTTGGCATAGTGATAATATTTATATTCAATACGATGAATTCGCCATAATCTGCTTCAGCTTCTCAGTGGCACGCTTCTGGATGCGCGAGACACTCATTTGCGAGACACCCAGCTTCTGGGCGATGGCCCGCTGGGATTGTCCATCCTGGAAAGCCAGCAGCAGCACCTGCTGCTCCTGCTCCTTCAGCTGTCCCAGCGCCTGCTGGAGATCCATCCGCTTCTCCACAGTCTCATAGTCGTTCGCGTCAGAGCTGATCAGTTCCCCTAGCGTTGCACCCGTCTCCTCCTGGGAGAGCGGGGAATCCAGTGAAACATAATGATAACATTCCCTGCCGGCCAGTACCTCCACAGTCTCTTCCACAGTAAGATCCAGATAATGGGCGATTTCTTCTACCGCCGGGGAACGCTCCAGTCTGATGGTTAATTCATCAATAGCCTGCTGGACCAGCGCACCCTTCTCCTTGATCCGTCTTGGAACCTGTATGTACCAGGATTTATCACGCAGGAAATTCTTCATATGTCCAATCATACTTTTCATTGCATACGGCTCAAATGGAATGCCCAGTGAAATATCATATTGCTGCAGCAGTCTGATCAGCGCCATTTGGCCGACCTGATATAAATCCTCATACAAATCGGGACGGTTGCGGGCGATTTTGCCGGCTGCCATCTTCACCATGGGCTCATACTTCCGGATCAGCACCGTGGCAATCTCATTATCCTTGCTCTGCTGGTATTCCCAGATCAGGCTTACCGCTTCATTCATGGACTCTGGGGGAGTCACTTTTTCGTTCATACTTTCTCCTCGCTGAAATTAAGCCGCTTCGTCAGGGTAACGACTGTCCCTTTCCCTGCTTCACTGACGACGCTGACATCATCCATAAGCGCCTGCATCAGGTAGAAACCTAATCCGCCCACCTGAACATCATTCAGCTCCTTGTCATGCAGCGTCATACGTTCATCAGACGAATCCAAACCGTCAAAGCTCTCCCCCTCATCTTTGACAGTAATGGACAAGGCACTTGCTCCAACTTCAAAGATTACATCAACCAATCCGTCTTCCTGTCCATAAGCATACAGCACCGAGTTATTACAGGCTTCCGAAACGGCTACCTTCATATCCTCGATATCTTCATAAGTGAACCCCATCTTCGAGGCTATGCCATACAAGTTAAGTCTGACGATATCGACATACTCTGCGCTGGCGGGTAACTGAAGAACTACTCTTTGCACGTCATCACTCATCCTTAGTTCGATCCTTTCCTAGTGGGAATTCTCTTGGGGGGCAAAAAACTTGGAAATGCCGGTCATGTCAAACAGCTTCTGTATCTGAGGAGGAACTTCCTCAACAGTGAACTTAACGTCCATTCCGTGTCTTGCTTTGAGGATCGACAGCAGAATTCCGATACCGGTGCTGTCAATATATCTCAAATCCTTAAGATTGATTACGAGGTCAAGCCCCGTATCTCCCACCAGCGGTTCCATCACTAAACGAAAATCAGGAGCCACAGACAAATCAAGCTCGCCAATCAGGTAAACCGTACATACATTACCTTCTGTTTCGGTTTTTGCATGAAATTTTTCGCTCTTATGTGTATTCATAGACAATCTCTCCTGATTAATGTTTTCTTTACCAATAACCCTAATGGGACACCATTGAAACAGAAAGCGGAACTCTCGGCAGTGGTAATTAATGGTTCATGCTTTGAAAAGCGAGGTTGTCCGCTGGGCAGCAGAATTATCCTTGCCCGAATACCTGGACAGCATTTGTCTGAGACTGCTCAGCTTAAGCGGCTTGCTGATGTAGCCGTCCATTCCGGCGGCCATGCACCGGTTCTGAATCCCTTCCATGACATTCGCCGTCATGGCGATGATTACCGTGTTGTCCGGGGAGCCGCCGCTCTGCCCGCGGATCAGGGAGGTTGCAGTCAGCCCGTCCATTACGGGCATCTGCAGGTCCATAAAGATGAAATCATATTCATATTTCCCGGCCAGCTCTACCGCCTGGCTGCCATCCTCAGCTATATCGGCACTATAACCCAGCTTGGTCAGCATGCTGACCATCAGCCGCTGGTTTATCGGATGATCATCCACCACAAGCACCTTGCTCTGCCACTGGCAGTCTAACAGCTTCCCTGCAGCCTGTTCCTCCTGGGAGCCCGAGGACAGCTCATCCTCCGGCACAGCCACTTTTATCGTAAATACGAAGGTGGCCCCTTTCTCTTCCATCGATTCCACGCGGATGTCTCCGCCCATCATACCGACAAGGGATTTGCAGATGGCCAGACCAAGGCCTGTGCCCCCATATTTGCGGGTCATGGAAGAATCAAGCTGGGAGAACGGCTGGAAGAGACGGCCGCATTTCTCAGGCGATATTCCGATACCGGTATCCTTGACTGTAAATTCCACTACCAGCTTATTATCTGCCGCAGGCTGGCTGGACGCAACCAGATACACGCCGCCCTGATTGGTAAATTTAACAGCATTGGCAACCAGATTGATCAATACCTGCCTGAGCCGGGCCATATCGCCGTAGATCAGCTTCGGCAGCTGCTGGTCGATGAAATAGGCCAGCTCCAGATTTTTTTTGCCTGCTTCCGCAGAAAATAAGCTAAACACCTCCTGAATGGTGGTCTGTAGCTCAAACAGCTGCTCTTCCATTTCCATTTTGCCTGACTCCATTTTGGTGAAATCAAGGATATCATTAATAACGGTAATCAGGGTATCTGCGCTCTTACGGATAATCTCCGTGTATTCCTTCTGCTCAGGAGCCAGCTCCGTCTCCATCAGCAGATCAATCATTCCCACAACCCCGTTCATCGGCGTGCGGATCTCATGGCTCATCATGGCGAGGAACTCCGTTTTGGCATTTGCGGCAATCTCCGCTTCTTCCTTCGCTTTAATCAGCTCACCGTTAATACGCTCCAGCTCCTGCGTCTTCTGCTGCAGCAGCATCGCTTGAAGCTGCTGCTTCTTGCTGGTCAGATACAGGTTCACAAAGCCTTCGATCTTCGACTTCAGAATCTGCGGAATAAAGGGCTTGACCATATAATCAATCGCACCGGCAGAATACCCCGCGAACAGATGCTCCGCCTCCTTGCTGTTGGCAGAGATGAAAATGATCGGAATATCCTTGGTCTTCTCCCTGGCTTTGATTAATCTGGCGGTTTCAATTCCGTCCATACCCGGCATCTGCACATCCAGAACAATCACTGCAAACTCATATTTTAACAAGCACCGCAGTGCTTCTTCTCCAGAATTGGCTTTGACAAGCTTATAATGCTGGCTTTCAAGCACTGCTTCCAGCGCCAGCAGATTCTCGGGACGGTCATCAACCAGTAGTATATGAATCGGCTCCTGAACCCCCATAGGCCCCCTCCTTACCCGCTATTTATTCTTACGGTATATTTTTTCCACCCTGTCCAGAGGTTCGTAGCTGTCACTGTATTTCGTGAAATGAATCGACTCCTTGGAGCCCAGCACCAGCACTCCGAACCGGCTGAGGCTCTCGTGGAACAAGCCGTGCACATGATCGCGCAGCTCATCATTGAAATAAATCATTACATTGCGGCAAAAAATAACATTAAATTCGTTGAACGAAGTGTCTGTCGCCAGATTATGCTCGGCAAAAATAATATTCTTGCGCAAGTACGGCTGCAGAATTACCGAATTGTATTTCGCTGTGTAATATTCCGAGAACGCGCGTGCACCGCCCGCCTCCAAATAGTTCTTAGTATACTGCTTCATCTTCCCGATTTCATACACGCCTTCTTTGGCCTGCTGCAGGGAACGGGCGTTCATATCGGTTGCATAGATCCGCGCTTTGTCATAGAGGCCTTCCTCATGCAGCAGTATAGCCATGGAATACACCTCTTCCCCCGTGGAACAGCCAGCGTGCCAGATCCGGATATACGGATAGGTGCGCAGCAGCGGAATGACCTTCTGGCGGAAGGTCAGGAACAGCCCGGGATCGCGGAACATTTCCGTTACAGGGATGGAAAGGCTGTATACAAACCGCTCGAAGCAGGCGCGGTCATGCAGCACCTTCTCCTGCAGGGCAGAGATGCTGGGTACATTCTCGGCATGGACATGATGCCAGATGCGCCGTTTCAAGGAAGGCAGCGCATAATTTCTGAAGTCATATCCATAGAGCCGGTGTACCCCGCTGAGCAGCAGCTCAATTTCAATCTGCTCCAGCTCCTGCTTGCTTCCAGCCTGTATTATCTGCGTCTCATATCCGCGTTCCATTGCTGTCATCGTCATCAATACTCCCTTGCATAAGCCTGAATTCCGGACTTGTTCTTATGGGTTCTGTAAGCTATTACCCTGAAATCAGGGTTACGAATACAACCAGACGCGCATTAACGAAAGAAGCTGGTCCGTACTGATCGGTTTCTTCATATAATCGGAGGCCCCGGCTTCAATACATTTCGCCCGGTCCTCTTTCATCGCTTTGGCCGTCAGGGCTATAATCGGCAATTTCTGATACTGCGGCATCTGCCGGATACGGCGCATTGCCTCATAGCCGTCCATTTCCGGCATCATCATATCCATCAGCACGAGATCATAATCCCCCTGCTCCACCAGCATGTCGATGGCCTCACGGCCGTTCTCGGCAAACTTCACTTCCATGTGGTAGCCTTCAAGCACACTGGAGAGGGCAAAGACATTACGGATATCATCATCCACGAGCAGTATTTTCTTGCCGTCGAATAACTCCTCTTTATTGTGCAGCTTTTGCAGAATTTTACGCTTGTCCTCCGGAAGATTCGCCTCTACCCGGTGGAGGAACAGCGTAGTTTCATCCAGCAGCCGTTCCGGTGAACGCACATCCTTGATAATGATGGATTCAGCATACTTGCGCAGCTGGGTCTCTTCCTTGCTGTCGAGATCCTTGCCGGTATAGATAATAATCGGCAGATCGTTCAGCTCTTCATCATCGCGGATCTGGTCCAGCAGCTCGAAGCCGGTCATATCCTCCAGCATCAAGTCAAGAACCATGCAGTCATATCTTTGCTTGCGCAGCTCACCGAGCGCCTCAAGGCCGGTAGAGACTGCGGTAATAGCTACATCATCATGGCCGATAAGCTCCATGATGGAGCGGCGCTGGATATCATCATCTTCAACGATGAGCAGCCGCTTCAATGTGCTGGAGGTATAGTTCTCGATCTGCGAGAAGGCCCGCTCCAGCGCTTCACGGGAGGACGGCTTCCGCAGATAAGCCATCGCCCCCATCATCAGGCCCTGCTTAATCTCATCACTCACCGAGATGACATGCACAGGGATATGACGGGTCTGCGAAGCACCTTTAAGCTCCCGGAGGATCGACCAGCCGTCAATGACCGGCAGCTGGATATCAAGAATGATCGCATCCGGCAGATGCGTTTTGGCCATTTGCAGACCGGTATCCCCCTGCAGGGCGACGAGACCCTTGAACCCGCGTCCCCGCGCCATGCCGAGCAGTATTTTGGCAAAGCTCTCGTCATCCTCAACGATAAGCAGAACCTTGTCATTCCCGGTCAATGAATCCCGGTCATCGTCTACGATGACCGGCACCAGCGGAGCAGGGGTCGCATCACCGGACATATCCCACGGCTGATCAGCCGGATATTCATCAAGTGCAGCCGGCTCGCGGGCGGCTGCCGCTTCCATCACTCCGGGCAGGAGGCTATAGTTCCCCTGGACCGGCAAATATAAAGTGAAGATGCTGCCTTGCCCTTCACGCGATTCCAGTCCGATTGCTCCGCCCATCAGGCGGGCCAATTCGCGGCTGATCGACAGCCCGAGTCCGGTACCGCCATACTTGCGGCTGGTCGTTCCGTCAACCTGCTGGAAGGCCTCGAAGACAATATCCGTCTTGTCAGAGGGGATGCCAATCCCGCTGTCTTTGACCGACAAAGCGATATAATCAAATTCAGGCGGGAGATGAGAAGGCAGCTGGCCCGGCACCGCCCGGCTGACGGTGAATTCCACATAGCCTTCGCTGGTGAACTTGAAGGCGTTCGACAGCAGATTGCGCAGAACCTGCTTCAGCCTGTGGCTGTCGGTGAGCAGAGAGTCCGGCAGCGGCTCTTCGAACGAGAGACGCAGCGACAGGCCCTTTTTCCCGGCCAGCGGAGCAAAGTTCTGCTTCACGAATGTTTTCAGCTCCGTAAGCGGAATCTCTTCGTAATTCAGCTCCATTTTACCGGCATCGACCTTGGACAGATCGAGAATTTCATCAATCATCTTCAGCAGATCGGCACCTGACATATAAATGGTATGGGCGAACTCTACCTGCTTATCACTCAGGTTCCCTTCCTTATTCTCTGTAAGCAGCTGGGACAGAATCAGCAGGCTGTTCAGCGGTGTCCGCAGCTCATGAGACATATTTGCCAGAAACTCTGACTTGTATTTGCTCGTCACCGCCAGCTGCATCGCCTGCTTCTCAAGCTGCGCACGGGCCTGCTCAATCTCATCCTTCTTCTCTTCGACCTCCTGTACCTGTTCTTGCAGGGCGCGGGTCTTCGAGACAAGCTCCGAGTTATAGTGCTCCAGCTCTCCCTGCTGGCGCTGCAGCAGTTCTTCGGAACGCTTCAGCGCATCCGTCTGCTCCTCCAGATTCTCATTAGAGCGGCGCAGCTCTTCCTGCTGGGTCTGCAATTCCTCGGATTGGCACTGCAGCTCTTCGGTAAGCGCCTGCGACTCACGCAGCAGCTCTTCCACCACCAGCCTGCGGCTGATATTATTCAGAATGATTCCAAGATTATTCGTAAGCTGGTTAAGCAGCTCATTCTGCAGCACCGAGAACGGCGTAAAGGAAGCAAACTCTACAACACCCAGCAACTCATCTTCGAATAACAGCGGATGGATGGAAATATGATTCGGGCGGGAATCCCCGAATCCGGAAGAAACGGAAATATAGTTGTCCGGAGCCTCTGTCAACCTGATCGGGTGCTTGTCGAGAGCACATTGCCCGACCAGCCCCTGGCCGATCTCAAAGCCCTCCTTCGGCTGGATACCTGCCTCTCCCGCATAAAATGCACTGCTTAGCAGCTGGTTCGGATTGTTCTGATCCTTCAGGTAAAGCGCACCGTACTGGGCTCCCAGCACAGGCGTGAACTCACTGATGAAGGCCTGCGACACCTGATCCAATGAGCTCATGCCGCGCAGCAGCTCTGTTATCCGGGCAATATTTGCATTCAGCCAAGCCTGATCGCTCTGTGCCTGGGCATAGGAGCGTTCAAGCTGCTGCTTCTCTTCAATATCCTTAGCCATCTCCTGGAATACACGGGCCACCTCGCCAATCTCATCCTTGGATTTCACTTTGATCCGGCGGATAGCCCGCATCTTGCCGTTACCGAAGCTGGTAATCATCATGGATACGACACTTAGTCCGCGCGTAATGCTCGGAATAATCCACAGGATAACCCCAAGTCCCAGCAGCAGTCCGACAATCATAATCAGCGTGACCATCTGGACGGATTGTTCAGAGGCCGACTGGGCTATGGCGGTCTCCTCTGTCATCTTGGAAGCATTATAATCCGAAAGGGCATTCAGGCTATCCAGCACCTCATTCTGAATATCCTGACCTTCCGTATTACGGTAAGTATTGGCATTCTGGAAGTATCCGGCTGTCAGCATATCCAGCACTTTGTTCTGATAATTCAGATATGCGGAATAGGCAGACTGAATGCGTCTTAACAGCTGCAGCTCCTCAGCAGTCTTGAGAGAGTCCTCAATACTCTCCAGATGACCATCCGCCTTGACCACCTTGCTGTTGATCTCCGTCTTCTGTGCATCTACAGATGTTGTATCTGCATTAAGCATGGAGGTGGTCAAAATCCGGGCCATATCATTCACTTCACCACGCAGTCCCGAGGAGGCACGGCCTTTGGTATACCTCTCCTGGAAGCTGTCAAGCTGCCCGCTCATATAATGAAGCCTGTCATAGCCGATCATGGTCAGGGCCAGCATAATTGCCAGCATGGCACTAAAGCCGATCAGCAGCTTAGCCTTAATCTTCATCCCCTACCCGTTCCTTTCTTGAGCGAGATCCATACGAGGCACTTATCGTCATCGCGCTCCTGGTTCACCGGCTCACTCAGGAATGCGTCCCGCATAGCCGCTTCGTTCCAGTCATGGCCGGCATTCAGATGCCCGATCATGAACTCCAGCTGCTCCTCCTGCGCTCCCTGGACCATTTCCAGCAGGCCATCCGTAAACAGCACAAGATGACCTTCATCCGTATAATTCAAGCTTTGCGTCTCTATATCGATCCGGTCAAACAGCCCTACAGGATGGCAGTTGCTCTCCAGCAACACTGGCGTTCTGGCTTCTCCTTCGAAGAACAATGCCGGCGGGTGTCCGGCATTTACATAATCAATCCGCTTCTGCCGGGTATCCATAACAAGATAAATCGCTGTGAAGTAATACTGCACCAGTTGCTTCTCAATGTAGAGCTGGTTGAAGCGCCTGTTCAGCTCCTGAATCACTTTCTCCGGCTCTACATATGTAGTCACGGTATCCTTGAGCACTGAAGCCAGAAACATGCAGAACAATGACGAAGAGATCCCGTGCCCCATCATATCAAGTAAAATCACAGCATACCGCCCGTCACCAAGCGGATACCAGGCATATAAATCACCAGCCAGCTCGAAGGAGGGCTGATAAATGGCGTGCACCTCAAATGCCTCTTCGGTAAGCGGCAGGCTTAGCACTGCATTCTGCACCAGAGCCGCCAGCTTCAGCTCATCCTGGATACGCTGGTCCCGCTCCTTATGCCAGTCCTTCTCACGCTTAAGCCGCAGCGCCAGACGGATACGGGCCATCAGCTCCACCTTGTTAATCGGTTTCGTAACATAATCCACAGCGCCGGCATCCAGCGCCTCGGCGAGCTTCTTGGAATCGCCTACAGCTGTAACCATAATAATCGGTATATCCTTCAGATGATCGTACTGCTGGATTACACGGCAAGCCTCAATACCGTCCATCTCCGGCATCATCATATCCAGCAGGATCAAATCTACATCGGACGGCTTAGGGGATTTCCCTTCCATTCCTGAACCTACACCAAGCAGCTTCAACATATCTTTAGCGGACGAAGCCGTTATGAAATTCTTGTAATCTTCCTTTTTCAGAATCTCCCGGATGATAATTACATTGGTAGGATTGTCATCTACGATTAGTATTCTCAAGCTCCTTCACCTCACACGAGTAGTATTAGGCCGTAAGTCCTGCCTTTCTATCATACGATATTTGATCGGCCTGTTACCAATATTCAAGATATTGGCAGAAAGATAAGGGACATTTATTGCGTGAAGCAAATAAATTCTTATCTTGTCAACAAAGTAACCTCCAGCCCCACTGCATAAAGTGGGACTGGAGGTTACGCTATTGACTAAATTTTAAAAGGAGGACGATATCCGTTATATTATTGCGGGTTTCTTTTGGCGATGACCAGCACCTTGCCTGAATCAAGCTCCTTCTCATAAAAGGCCGCTTCCGCTGAACTGAAGCCCAGCGAAGTCATCTTGTGGCGGAGAGCATCCCCTCGGGAACGGAACAGATTGGCAATTGCGCCAAACAGCCCTTCTTCACTGAGTCCGATCTCACTCACATCCGCAGTATCCGCTATCCGGCCTTCGCGGTCCCGGTCATGGCTGATTACATACAGTTCATCTCTTGTATAGCCGCTGCTCCGCAGCCGATTCACTTCTTCGATCGCCTGAACACCATTCTCCAGCAGCTTGGCATATGCCTGTGTACCGATAGAATCCATGAAATCACTCTCCTTGGCAATGTTTAAGGGGCAACGCAGGTTAAAAGATGACTGAGCATTCATTAACCGGAATTGCTGCACTTGAAACAGCTCAGAAGGAATTTCCGTCAAATAAATCGATTCCGTCAAATCCGCCGGTACCGGCATTCCTGTAGACCTTGAGCGCCGCGCTCCCTCTTATATAGACATCGCCGTCCTCGGCCCGGAAATCCGGCGCACCCAGCAGCTCCTGAAGATTCCCCGCAAGCGGATTCAGCTGAAGCCCGTTCAGCATCAAACCAAACTGCTCAGCCTGCGCCGGAGAAGCATGAACATAGAGGATAATGCCGTCACAGATACCGGCGGTAATGTCAGCATATTGATATTCCAGGCAGCCTCCCCAAGGATCAGGGGCAATCTGCAGCGGCTCTCCTTTCGCCAGCAGCAGCGCTTCCTCAGTCATGTACAAAGAAACGCCGGCCAGAGAATCAAAACGGCTTATGTAGGTCTCTGCGCTGAAGCCATGCCCCAAAGCGAGCATTACCGGCTGATCCGCGGCAGATAAAGCGGCAGGGACAGTCTCTTCTTGCGGGGGAACTGAAATAAAGGGAGACAGCAGACTAAGTAAAAGAACCAGAAATTTCATAACCATTCCCGCCTTTCATAAGCTGAGATTGTCCTATCCTGAACCCTGCCGGATTTAGCTTCTATTAATGACGGAATTTCTGCCAGATGGCGGCAGCCGCGTCCACGCCTTTAAGCGCTGTTGCTATTTTACCCTTGGACTTGCCTTCACTTACAGCATCATATGATTTCAAGGTTCTTTCTTCAGCCGGGGTAAGCGGAACTTCATCTATGGATACTGCCTTGGCCTTATCCTTCAGCTCCCGTGACTTACGGAATTTCTCAATGGCAGTTACAGATACCTGCTTCATCGTCAGGGTCAGCTCGCTCATTACATCACCAAGATTCTTCACGGAATCAACGATAGGGTCGATCTTCTGGATCTTGCCCTGCACATCGGCAGTAATATCATTGGCATGTCTGACGGTTGTCTTTACTTCATACGTAAGCTCGTCAATCGTTTTTTGCACTTCCTGCAGAGTTTGACTGACCTTGTCGAGGGATTCCTTTGCTGATTTCAAGGTTTTGATTAAAAAGAAGACGAGGACTGCGAATGCAACAGCAACTAGTGCTATGCTAAGTTCAATGATCATTTCCATAACCCCTTCCTAAGTGTCTTAATGTGCCCGGGTGTACTCTGCCTGTTATTGCATAGTTACCCTTACAGAATTAGGCCGAAACAAATGTCAACCCCCTCAAACTTCACCCTCTTTCTCCTTGTTTCAAAACGCGGGACACCGTTTAATCAATCACTACATCGCCACACAGAAAGGATGACATCTCATGTTAAGATGGTCCGTAATTCTGCTGGTAGTTGCCCTGATAGCCGGGATCTTCGGCTTCTTCAACATTGTAGCGGCTGCTGTCGGCATTGCCAAAGTATTGTTCTACATCTTCCTCGTTCTCTTCATTGTTTCCCTCTTCGCGGGACGCAGGGGACGATCCATGTAGCCCATATCCATCAACTTACTTCAGCTTAAGCAGTACTGCGAGGCCCGGATTCTTCATGACGAAGAGCCGGGCTTATTTCCATTTCCGTACAATGAGCGTATTGATATATCCTATTCACTCTCTGGAAAGTATAGGCCTTTCTCCTCATGTTGTCATCCGGCCTTTGAATCAGAAAAAGCGGCAGTACCGGCAAAAATTTATTTTTAAGAAAATAATCAGGCCCTTGGTTCATCCCGTACACTTTATGTTTACATGCTTATTAGCACAGCACGAACACGAAAAATGTTCGACACCACACCAACTACTAGGAGGAATTATCGATGAAAAAATTGGCCAGTTTAACAGTAGCAATGGGTCTTATGGCTTCCATAGCAGCAACAGCTTCAGCAGCTGAAGTGACCGGTACGACTACTACCGCAAACACAGACGCTGTCACTGTAAGCGAGACCACTTACGTGGAACCGTTCGACACTGTAATTACTCCTGAAGATATCAAACCTGCAACTCCGCAAATTATCCTGACCAAGTTGACAGCGTTCCACCTGGCAGTGGGCAGCCTGACGCCTATTGGCTGGCTTGGTGCGCAGACTGTGGATACCACCGGTGTAATCCAGACCGATACGTGGGGCAATGAGTGGCGTGAGGTCTATACCTGGCTGGGCAAAGCCTGGATCAAGATCCCGGCATCTGCCTATGTAATTACTCCATAATATTATTAATCAAGCCTTACAGATTTCCTATATAGAGGCCTATGGACCCGCTGTCCGGACGGCCTTTTTGTATGCCTGCTTAAATGGAAAAAGGGGTTATCCCTATAGTAGAAGATTCTACTATAGGGATAACCCCACAAAACATCCGCCCTAGTTCACCCGTCACAAACTTGTACTGCCTGCCGCTTCCTGCTGTCTACCTTCTATATATTAGCGGATGACCGAGCCTCCGTAGAGGAAGCGGTTCATCCAAGAAGCGCTTAGTTTATCAATTCTTACGCCGCCGGAGCTTACAGAATAAGTCTGCAACAGCTGTCCGTCACCCAAATACATAGCTACATGCGTAATTCTGGCCGTCGACTTATCGATACCCGCGTAAGCGGAAGCCGAGCTGCCCTTGTAATCCATGAAGAACATCAAATCCCCGCGTTTCAACCCGGCAATGTCTGTTACTACGTTACTGTTCTGCTTGATCCAGTCGCCCTGCTGCCGGGAATCGGCAGGCAGCTTCAGGTTCGCTGCATCCATGAAGATCTGGCGGATAAAGTCCGAGCAGTCAAACGTGCTTGTATCAGACCGGCTGGAGCCATACTCATACGGGGTGCCCAGATAGCCGTAGCCTGCAGCAATAACCCGTTCAATAAGTGCAGCCTGCGGCGGAGCTGTCGGCACCGGCGTTGGTGCAGGTGTCGGTACCGGAGTCGGCACTGGTGTCGGTACCGGTGTTGGTACTGGTGTTGGTGTCGCTTCAATATACTGGTCAGACGAGCTTGTATAACCTACTACACCACCCGCAGTTCTGACTTTATACCAATAGCTGTTTGTTTCTTCCAGGATGGTTACCTGTTCGTTCTTATACAGGTACCCCAGCACTTTACCGCCTGTGGAAGGGGTCTCCCGGAGACGGACTGTGGACTGGATCACTGCTGTTTGTACTGCAGGCGCAGCAACCGGAGCCGCAATCACGCTGATATATTGGTCCCCTGAGCTGGTATAACCGATGTCTCCATCAGCAGTTCTGACTTTGTACCAATATCTGTTTGTTTCTTCCAGAATAACTACCTGATCGCCTTTACTGAGATACTTCAGCACTTTACCGCTCGTAGACGGCTCTGTACGCAGACGGACCGAGGATTCAATTACGCCTGTCTGCAGGGCAGCGGCGCTCAGAGATACATTGGAAGAAACCGATGCGGCATTAGCCTGCCCGGGACTCCACACTCCCAAAGATAGTGCAAGTGAAGCCGAGACCAGTAAAGTTGCTGTCAGATGCTTATGTGATACGATCATAGCGTTCCCCCGCTTAACGTATTGAGAACTCAACAACGGCGCGCGCTACGTTTGTTGCTTTCTGCACTCATTATAGGCTTGCCCGGGAAATGGAACATGCTCCAAATTTCACAAAAAACCTTACCAACTTATGGTAAGACCCAGGTCTATAGTCTTGATTTCTCCTTGGATTTGGTGGAAATTACAGCTAACTAGGAGAAATTAAGGGATGTAAATCTTTGGGTTCAACATGTACATGTACATGCATGATGTTATGGAGCTTGCTCATCCGCTCTTCAATGGAGTCACTGACATCATGCCCCTCCATCACAGTCATCTTGGCATTCACCTCCACGACCACATCAACCAGGACATGATTGCCGTGTACCCGGGCCTTCAAATCCTTAATTCCCTCCACCCCCGGGGTCCGGGCAATCGTGCTGCGCAGATCCATAAGCTTATCTTCATCAAAGCCGTCAGTCAGGCGGTAGGTTGAATCCCGGAAAATATCCCAGGCCGTCTTGCAGATCAATAGTCCGACTGCAACCGCAGCGGCAGAATCAATCCACGGCAAACCCAGCTGTGCGCCAAATATCCCTATAGCTGCCCCGACACTGACGATGGCATCCGAGAAATTATCCTTGGCAGCCGCCATCAGCGCATGGTTATTAATCTGCATGGCCAGCCGCTTGTTATAGATATACACACCCATCATCGCTACAGCGCAGACCAGCGCAACCCCTGCCGACCAGAGCTGCGGTACAGCCTTGCCGCCTTCAAACAATGAACGGACAGCCTCCACAATAACCTGGATCCCGACCAGCGCCATGATAAAAGAAGCCAGCAGCGCCGCAACGGTCTCCGCCCGGAAATGCCCGTACGTATGATCCGAATCCGGCGGCTTCCGTGAGATCCGCAGGCCGATCAGCACAGCAAGCGAAGCCACAATATCGGTCAGGTTATTGAAGCCGTCTGCGAGGAGCGCGCTGGAGGCGAATAAGTAACCGCATACCAGCTTAAATGCAGACAGAATCAGGTAGGCCAATATACTGATCATGGCCCCTTTTTCCCCTTTGCGTATATCTTCATAAATATCGGCCATTCCTTCCACCCCCTGCCAGAAT
The DNA here is from genome assembly GCF_032302195.1 of Paenibacillus sp. MMS20-IR301. Lineage (NCBI taxonomy): Bacteria > Bacillati > Bacillota > Bacilli > Caryophanales > Paenibacillaceae > Paenibacillus > Paenibacillus sp. MMS20-IR301. Next base: position 6,749,093 of record NZ_CP135275.1, on the reverse strand, counting down.
TTCATCGCTTCCGTATAAATACAGGAAAACATTCTTTGAGTTATTCTTGCCCTTGTGGCGGCATTTAAAAACATTTAGAATAAGGAAAAGGACTTGCTACCTAAGGGGGTTAACATAATGAGCGAGAATACTGAGAAACCAAAAATCAACCTGGCCGATGCCATCCGCCAGAAGCTGGAACAGAAGAAGCAGCAGTCTTCAAATAAACCGGGATCATCCTTCCAGGCCGGCTCCGCGAAGCCGCTGAAGAGCCAGAATAACAAAAAGCCTAACAATCAGCGCCGGCGTACCGGAGGATCTTAGAGCTTACAGCTTCAAATAAAAACGTATGTTATCAAAACATATACATGTCTATATTTGAACATAAACGGCTGCGTTATCCCTCCGGGACGACGCAGCCGTTTATCGTATGAACAACAATTTGCCGTTCATTATACCTATATCTGGTTCTTAAGCCTCTGCCGGGTACATCCGGGCACGCATTTCTTTAATTTCCGGATTCTCCAGGTATTCATCATAGCTCATGGTGCGGTCAATGACACCGGTCGGCGTAATTTCAATGATGCGGTTGGCAATCGTCTGGATGAACTGATGGTCATGGGAAGTGAACAGGATCGTTCCGTCAAAATCAATCAGCCCGTTATTGAGTGCTGTAATGGATTCCAGATCCAAGTGGTTGGTCGGCTCATCAAATACAAGCACGTTCGCCCCGTTCAGCATCATCTTGGCCAGCATACAGCGGACCTTCTCGCCCCCGGACAGCACGCTTGCCTTCTTCAGCGCTTCTTCACCGGCGAACAGCATCCGGCCGAGGAAGCCGCGCAGGAAGGTTTCGTCCTGATCCTTCGAATACTGGCGCAGCCATTCCACCAGGTTCATGTTCACTCCGTCGAAGTAGCTGGAGTTATCCTTAGGGAAGTAGGCTTGAGTTGTAGTAACCCCCCAAGTATATTCACCGCTGTCCGCTTCCTTCTCGCCCATCAATACATCAAACAGCAACGATTTCGGCTGTGAGTTTGGACCGACAAAAGCGATTTTATCGCCTTTATTAACTACCAGGCTGAATTCATCGAGCAGCTTCTCGCCGTCTACCGTTTTGGTCAGACCGCTGATCGTAAGCAGCTGCTTGCCGGCTTCACGCTCCGGCTTGAAGTTCAGGAACGGGTATTTGCGGTTCGAAGGACGGATATCATCCAGGGTAATCTTCTCGAGCTGCTTCTTACGGGAAGTAGCCTGTTTGGATTTGGAGGCGTTGGCCGAGAAGCGCTGGATAAAGGCCTGCAGCTCCTTCATCTTCTCTTCCTTCTTCTTGTTCGCGTCGCGCTGCAGGGCCTGGGCCAGCTGGCTGGACTCGTACCAGAAGTCATAGTTGCCGACGTACATCTGGATTTTGCCGAAATCGATATCCGCAATATGCGTGCAGACCTTATTCAGGAAGTGACGGTCATGGGATACCACGATAACGGTGCCTTCGTAGTCCATGAGGAAGTTCTCCAGCCAGCCGATGGATTCCAGATCCAAGTGGTTGGTAGGCTCATCGAGCAGCAGGTTGTTCGGGCGTCCGAACAATGCCTGTGCCAGCAGAACCCGGACCTTCTCGTTGCCGCTCAGCTCAGCCATCTGCTTGTCATGCATTTCACGCATGATGCCAAGGCCGATCAGCATAGCCGCTGCATCCGGCTCGGCATCCCAGCCGTTCAGCTCGGCGAATTCACCTTCAAGCTCGCCGGCGCGGAGCCCGTCAGCTTCAGTGAAGTCGCTCTTGGCGTACAGGGCATCCTTTTCCTTCATAATTTCGTACAGGCGGGTGTGGCCCATAATTACGGTTTCCAGCACCTGGAACTCATCATACTCGAAATGGTTCTGTTTCAGTACGGCCAGGCGTTCACCCGGGGTAATATGAACATCGCCGATATTCGCTTCAATCTCTCCGGACAGGATTTTCAGAAAGGTCGATTTGCCGGCACCGTTCGCGCCGATCAGACCATAGCAGTTGCCGGGTGTGAATTTTATGTTTACATCCTCAAATAGTGCGCGTTTTCCGTAGCGGAGTGTTACGCCGCTTGTGCTAATCATTAAGCATTACCATCCTTTTCACTTAGGTTCCGGCTCATTATAGCATAAAATCAAGGGAAATGGCCGTAATTCTGGCCCTCTTCAAGGGATCTTTACCCTACTTTTTGCACAGCTTGGGCAGCATTTATACCGGAGGCCGCTCTTCAGGGTGCACGATCAGCGTTTCGCCGTAGCCCAGTGTACGGATGCGCTCCTCAGCAATTCCCTGCGCGGCCCGTGCCAGCTCCATCCGGTCCAGCGCTTCGCGCGCGGTATCATCGGCCAGCCTGAAGGTCCCGAAGTGCATCGGAATCATCAGCTCCGCCCCGACATCCAGGAAGGCCTGCACTGCCTCCTCGGGATTCACATGCTGGGAGTTCATGAACCACTCCGGCTCATAGGCGCCGATCGGCATTAACGCTACATGGAGCTTGAACCGGCTGCCTATCTCCTTAAAGCCCGGGAAGAACCCGCTGTCTCCGGCAAAATACAGATTCGGCGGCAGCTTGCGCTGTCCCTTGCCTTCCTCTCCTTCGGGATGTTTCTGCGGCTCTGCCGGCTGCAGCACATAGCCGCCCCAGTGTGAGGAATTCGTATCAAACGGTGTCCGGCGGGTCCAGTGCTGGGTCGGGACAAATGTCAGCTTAACCGCACCCAGGGTAAGCTCCTCCCACCACTGCATTTCAATGCAGTCCGTGAACCCTTTGCGGAGCATCTTGCGCTTCAGCCCCGCCGGTACGACAATAGTGGTCCCTGCACGGTATAGCTTGCGGATTGAAGCGATATGCAGATGATCATAATGGGAATGGGAGATCAGGATCAGGTCAACCGGCGGAACCTCGCTGATTGGCAGACCCGGCTCACCGATCCGCTTCTCAAAGCCCAGCCTGCGCGCCCAGATGGGATCCGTTATAATATTTGCCCCTTCATATTGGAGAAAAAAAGTCGAGTGCCCGATCCATGTAATCGTCGTATCCAGCCGGTTCCCGGCCAGGTAGCCCAAAAGCGGCGGATGATTCGGCACTTTATAGGTATAGTCCTTCTTCTTCGCACGGCGTTCCTCACGCCACTGGCGGAATTCCTTGAGTGTTTTATCGGTGCTGACATTGTCGATGTTGTTGTAGCGTAATCTAGCCATGGCTGAAACCACTCCTTATGACTTATCAAACCAGATAACCTAACTATAGGACTGTGCAATCTTATTTGCAAAAATCCGTCAGCCTGCGGACCCGGCCTTTCATTACAAGCTTTACCCAATTGGCCCGCAGAGAAACGGCAAATTTATTCTTCTATCGGTGTCTGCCCTTTTGTGTTCTGTGCCGGAAATGATGTAAAATGCGGGTAACGAGCACGGTGCATATACCCTTCACCCTAAGGAGAGCTGACATATGAAGATTACCTTTATTGAACCGACTCCCAGTCCAAATACGATGAAGCTTCATCTCGACGAGAGTCTTGCCCCCGATATCCGCCGGACCTATACGCCCGAAAGCCGGCGCTCCGCCCCTGCGTGGGCGCAGGAGATGCTGGATATTCCAGGCGTTACGGAAATTTACCATGCTGCCGATTTCGCCGCCCTGGAGCGCAAGGGCAGTGCAGACTGGGCAGCCATTCTCCGCGAGGTCCAGCAGCGCTTCGGTGCAGACGGGCTCTCGACCGAGCTCCCTGCCGAGGGCGGGGATGCAGGCGCCCACTTCGGGGAAGCCCAGGTGTTCGTGCAGATGTTCCGCGGCATCCCGATTCAGATCCGCGTGAAGACCGGCGCGAAGGAAGAGCGCATCTCCCTGTCCGCCCGTTTCACGCAGGCGGTAACCGATGTTGCCAGCGCTGTGCTGATCAAGGAGCGCAAGCTCACCGATTACGGCGTGCGGTACGGCGAGCCGCCGGATATTGCCCGCGAGGTCGAGCAGGAGCTGGAGGCGGCGTATCCGCAGGAACGCCTTGACTCCCTCGTGCAGCAGGCGATCGCGCACGGGGCGGCCGGCGAGTTCATCGAGCAGCGCCGCAAGAAGGAGCAGGCCGAGCTGCTGCGGGACCTGCGGGACGGTGACTGGCGCGTGCGCTACGCCGCGCTGGAGGATCTGGCGCCTAGCGAGCAGCTCCTGCCGGAGCTGCGTGCCGCACTGCACGACCCCAAGCTGCAGGTCCGCAGATTGGCTGTCGTGTACCTTGGCGACATCCGCACGCCAGGGGCGATGGAGCTGCTCTATGAGGCGATGCAGGACAGCGCCCCGGCCGTGCGCCGCACCGCCGGCGACACGCTGTCTGACATCGGCGACCCGGCGGCGACGCCGGTAATGACGGCGTCGCTGAGTGACGCCAGCAAGCTGGTGCGCTGGCGGGCGGCACGCTTCCTCTATGAGGTCGGCACACCTGATGCTCAGGAGGCACTGAGCGCTGCCGTCCATGACCCTGAATTCGAGGTCGGGCTGCAGGCCAGAATGGCGCTTGAGCGGATTCTGGCCGGTGAAGAAGCAGCCGGTACAGTCTGGCAGCAGATGTCGGAACGCCGGCGCACCTGACAGGAACCTGCCGTAAATTGTCATTGCCTGAGAAGCCAAGATGCATTATACTGATTCCTGTTGTTCATATCGTTACAAGATAGCCTCATCATACCTAGGATGAGGTAGAGGTCGCGGATAGTAAGAGTACGCGCGTGGAGATGCCTAAGAGCCATCTGTGATACGCACGGAAAGGAATATCCGCCGAAATCTGCACTGCTGCTCTTAATTTAGCATTGCGGATTGGGGCCGTAGCCGAAAGGCGCGGAACTGTCACTGTGTATGGTCTGCCGGGAAACTGCAGACACTGCCCAGTGTTGCGCTATCTTAACAGGGAGTATGATGCGGAGCCTATATTATGGAAACCGCAGAGTCCGTCTGCGGTTTTTTTGTGTGATTTGTCCGGATGCAGAAGACACACGGCCTGACAGGCTGCGGCACTCCCCGCTGTGAACACAAGTAGAAACAGTAAGGGAGTGTCCTATTGATGCAAGCAAAGCAAGATCTGCAGCAGCCGGCACAGGCAGGCAACGCCAAGACTCCGGCCCTGCGCAAAACATTCAAAGCAAGGCATCTGACCATGATTGCCCTCGGCGGCTCTATCGGCACCGGGCTGTTCCTCGCCAGCGGCGGAGCGATTGCCTCCTCCGGACCGGGCGGAGCACTGCTCGCCTATACGGCTGTCGGCATTATGGTCTATTTCCTCATGACCAGCCTTGGGGAGCTGGCAACCTATCTGCCGGACTCCGGTTCCTTCAGTACTTACGGCACCCGGTTCGTCAGCCCCGCCTTCGGCTTCGCTATCGGCTGGAACTTCTGGTACAACTGGGCGGTTACCATTGCGGCTGAGCTGTCGGCAGCTACCGTCATCATCAAATACTGGTTCCCGGACAGCCCCTCCTTTCTCTGGAGCCTGCTGTTCCTGCTGCTCATGTTCGGCCTGAACTTTCTCTCCTCCCGCGGCTACGGGGAGTCGGAATACTGGTTTGCGATTATCAAGATCATTACCGTGGTGGTCTTCCTCGCTGTCGGAGTGCTTATGATCTTCGGCATTATGGGCGGCAAAGCCGTCGGATTCAGCAACTTCCAGCTGGGCGGCAGCTCGTTCCACGGCGGCTTCTTCGCCTTCGTCGGCGTCTTCATGGCAGCCGGCTTCTCCTTCCAGGGAACGGAGCTGGTCGGGGTCGCAGCAGGTGAGAGCGAGAATCCGCGCAGAAATGTGCCTATCGCGATCCGCCAGGTATTCTGGCGGATTCTGGTTTTCTATATCCTGGCCATTTTCGTCATCGGCATGATCATCCCTTACACCAATCCCGATCTGCTGCGCGGCGGGATTGACGATATCGGCGTCAGTCCGTTCACCATCGTCTTTAACAAGGCCGGGCTCGCTATTGCCGCTTCAGTAATGAATGCAGTCATTCTCAGCTCTGTACTGTCCGCCGGCAACTCCGGGATGTACGCTTCGACACGCGTCCTGTACGCCATGGCTAAGGACGGAATGGCTCCGCGTGCACTCGGCAGGCTGAACAAGCGGGGCGTGCCTGTAGGCGCGCTGCTGGTCACTACCGCTGTCGGCATGCTGGCCTTCCTCGCCTCCTTCTTCGGTGACGGCGCCGTGTACAACTGGCTGCTGAATGCCTCCGGGATGTGCGGCTTCATCAACTGGCTCGGCATTGCCGTCTGCCATTACCGTTTCCGCCGCGCTTTTCTGAAGCAGGGACATTCGCTGGATGAGCTGCCGTACCGGGCGAAATGGTTCCCGTTCGGCCCGCTGTTTGCCTTTGCCCTCTGTATGGTTGCGGTATTCGGCCAGAATATGGGTGCCTTCACCGGGTCCAGAATCGACTGGTACGGCATCCTCGTCTCCTATGTCAGCATACCGCTGTTCCTGCTGATCTGGCTGGGCTACGGCTGGTTCCGCAAAAGCAGCATCGTTCCACTGGACAAATGTGACTTGAGTACTCACGCCGAGTAACTCATTGCAATTGCCTGTTCGCCGCACAGCAGTGCTGTAACTTTGCACAACAAAAGACCGGTTACGACCACTTCGCCGTGGTCAGATACCGGTCTTTTTTCCGTCTGGAGATACTGTTTGCCTCAAGGTATAGCGATACTTGCCTGGAACCGCGGATTATGCCCAGGTGGTGATCGTTTCAACCGGCAGTCGGTAGGAAGGATAACCTTCTTTGGCCGCTTTTCCGATAGAGATCAGCATGACCGGCTGGAACCGGTCCTTGTCCAGGCCAAAAGCTTCTGCGATCTTGTCTTTCTCATAACCGGCCATCGGGTTGGTGTCATATCCGTGAGCACGGGCAACAAGCATCAACTGCATTGAAATAAGGCTTGAGTCAATCAGATTCACATCACGCAGCTCGGATGCGGACAAGCCCGCATAATACGGCTTCACTTGCTGCAGCTGCATATTCATGACGTCGCGCGGCATGTATCCAAGTTCTACCGATTTGCCGAAAATTTCCTCCATATATTCAATATTATTCGCATCATAAAATACCGCAATAACAGCCGAGGAGGTCAGCGCCTGCGTCTGGTTGAAGGACGCCAGCGGGGCCAGCTTTTCTTTGCCCTCAGCGCTGTCGATAACAAGGAACCGCCATGGCTGCATGTTAATGGCAGACGGAGCACGGGAGGCCTCAGCCAGAATTTCGCTCATTTCCTCCCGGCTGATTTTTACTTCAGGATCATAAGCCTTCACGGAACGGCGCTCCAGGACGATCTCATTGAAATCGTTGGTTGTATGGTATTTCCCAGTGATTGTACTCATGTTAATTTCTCTCCTTTATCTATAGGTTTAGATTTAGCACGGCAAACCAGGCTGCCTGCACTACAAGAATTCTAAACTATGAAGTATACTTTATAGCAAGAGAGAACCGCAGGGGGATGAAAATGAAAATTAGCGAGGTCGCAAAGCTGGCCAATCTGCCTATATCAACCATTCGCTACTATGAGAAAATGGGCATTATTACTGAGGAGTACGTACTGAGAGAAGAGAATAATTACCGGAAGTATGCCGGAGAGATAATTCATCACCTGGATGTGGTCAAAAATTGTCTGGCTGTCGGCTTCTCCATTCATGATATAAGATCCATGATCTCTAAAAATGGAATCACCAAAGATGAACAAACTCGGATCATCAAAGGCAAACTAGCTGATATTGAGGCAGCCCAAAAAAACCTGGAGGATTCCAGACAATTTCTTTATGGCCTGCTTGATACGGGGATCACATGCGAGGACGGGTTTGGAAAATATAAATAAGCGTTTGGGGCAAGCTAACCTTATTCCAACCTAAGGAGGCTGCTATGAAAAGAAGCCCGGTGATCGCCCTGCTGGTGCTATTCTTCGTCTTGAACAGTCCGCTCAGCTCAGCCGCACCTGATTATGCCAAATGGGGCATCGTCGCCGTGAAGGCAACCCAGCAGAGGTATGATGCCGATATTGTGGATTATAAGCATATCGGCCGCACGCAAATCCAGCCCGGGCTCGCTGAGGAGAAGTTCAGGCTGTGGGTCAGAAGCCGCTCCGGCCAGGAATTCGGTGTTATCGTCCGCATCCGTTTCGATCCATCGGCCGATCAGCTTAAGTCTATTCTGTTCACAGAGACAAACCGCCGGAGATGAAGCAATCGTTTCTCCTGGCCGGCGGATTTCCTACTTCCAGGTCACATACACTTTGAGATCTCCCGTGTTATCAAATGGCGTGCTGTTGAAGGCCGGCTGAGCCAATCCTAGCTCGTAAAGCACCTGAAGATCCTGTCTCAGCTGCTTCTCGCTGCCCCGGTACCGGAACAGGACGGACAGCCGGCCTGAATCGGCGGCTTGCTTAACAAGCTGCTTCAGCTCTGCGGAAGAGGTAATCACCTGGTCCTCTTCATACAGCCGGTAGTCCAGCACCTCCTGCAGCTGCTTATACACCTCCGCCTCCTGGCCGCCGCGGCTGACCAGCTGTGACAGGGTCTGGGCATAGCCGGTCTTCGCAGCCGGATAGGATTTGGTCCAGCTGTGATCACGCCGCATCTGGTCATCCGTCCGCATGTAATAGACCGTACTGATCCCGCCCTCCGGGCTTGGCTCCGGATCATCCCAGGTAGTATCGAGATGATACCACTGGCCGTCCAGCTGAACGAGATTCCAGGCATGCGACTGGGTCACTCCGCCTTCAGGCCGGGCTGTGCCTTCCACGATTTTATTCGGAATACCCGCTCCCAGCAGCAGCTTATAGGTCAGAAGGGAATACCCCTGACAGACCGCACTGCCTGTCTGCAGCCCCTCATACGCAGTGTATCTCTGATACGTCATATCATATTTCAGCTGCTGCACAACCCAGTCATGGATTACTTTTACCTGCTGATGTTTGTTCATTCCCGGTGTGATCAGTTCCTGCAGAATCAGTTTGACCTGCTTGTTAACATAAGCTGTCTGCTGCAGCGTCTCCCGGTACTCCATTTGGACAGTTACATTTGCCGAGCGTGCACTCCCCCGGTAAGAGAAGGCATAGCTGTCAATAATATAATAAAGATAAGGATCGCTCCCCATCGCTTCATCGATTGCCGATTGCACCTGGCTCTTAAGCTTATTCGTCTTGCCCTGATAAGTGAAGGTGATGGTCTCCCTGCGGTTATTCATCGCCCCGGTCAGCTTCTGGATCATTCCGCTCATGGAAGTCAGTACGGTTGAATCCGCAGCGGCATAGGCCTGCTCATAACCCCAGTACAGTGCCGGCGGAATCGCGGCAAACACCAGCATGCCCCCAAGCACGGTCTTTATCAGCGATATACGTCTCTTTCCCATTCCTTTGGATGCCTCCTGCACTCTATATAATGAATCAGCCAGCCTTGTGTTTATTGTGCACTCTATAGTAAATGCCGGATATTTCCCGCATACAACTTCCTGCTGTAATTATAAGCTATATGTAGCTGTCATACTCCATATTATCGGTCCGGCACACCCGGGTGATAAGCGTTTTTCTGATAATCATATCATGAAAAGTGGCGAATTGCTTTCATCTTGCATATTCCCCATAACCCCAAAAAACGCCGCTCCCGGATCGTCTCCGGGAAGCAGCGGGCTCATGCAGTTATTCACGTTACGTTAATCTATTTCACAGCTGTCATTTCAGCTCATACCAGGAACCGATACACCTCTCCGGCCTTAACCTCAATGGCCCCGTTCACCGGCTGCGTGCTTCCGCCTTGAAGCTGAAGCTTCAGCTCCTGTGCGCAGCTCAGACGCAGCTGGCCGTCAAACTTCGCAGTTACCCGTGCGGATGTCAGGGTGCGTTCCTGCCATTCAAGATCCACTTCATAGCCGCCGCGTGCCTTCAGGCCGGTAATCCGGCCGTTCTTCCACGCCTCCGGCAGTGCCGGAAGCAAGGACAGCTCACCCAGATGGCTCTGCAGCAGCATTTCAGCAATTCCCGCAGCGGCACCGAAATTACCGTCAATCTGGAATGGCGGATGCGCATCGAACAGGTTCGGATATACCGACCGGGTTAACAGTGTACGGACAAAGCTGTGCGCCGACTCCCCGTCCTTCAGCCGGGCATACAGGTTAATCAGCCAGGCGCAGCTCCAGCCGGTATGTCCGCCGCCCGAAGCAATCCGCTTCTGGAGGGACAGGCGGCCCGCCGCAAGCAGCTCCGGGGTATCCCGTTCATTAATCCGGTTACCCGGATACAGGCTGTACAGATGCGAGACATGACGGTGCCCCGGCTCCGATTCAGCAAAGTCATACATCCATTCCTGCAGCCGTCCGTCCTCAGCAATCTTCAGCGGCAACAGGCGGGAGAGCGTCTGCTCCAGCTCCTCCCGGAAATCCTGATCCACGCCGAGAATCCGTGCAGCCTGCAGGCAGTGCTGCAACAATTCAGCGATCAGGCTCATGTCCATGGCTGAACCGGATGAGATACAGCAGGCTTGGCCTTCTGCGGTAACGAACCGGTTCTCCGGCGAAGTAGACGGGCTCGTTACGAGATAGCCCTCCGGCCCTTCCACCAGCCAGTCCAGACAGAAGAGCGCCGCTCCCTTCATCAGGGGATAAGCAGTCTCCTCCAGATACGCGGCATCCGGTGTGAACTCGTAATGCTCCCAGAGATGGCGGGACAGCCAGACCCCGCCCAGCGGCCAGAACGCCCAGCTGGCATCCCCGCCGGAAGGGGTAGAGGCCCGCCACAGATCCACGTTGTGGTGCGCTGTCCAGCCCCGCGCCCCGTAATGAACCGCCGCTGTTCTTGCTCCCGTCTCACTAAGCTCCCTGATCAGGTCGATCAGCGGATCATGGAATTCACTGAGATTGCAGACTTCTGCCAGCCAGTAATTCATTTGCGTATTAATGTTGGTCGTATAGTTGCTGTTCCACGGCGGCTGTACATAATTGTTCCAGATGCCCTGCAGGTTGGCCGCCTGTGTTCCGGCCCGCGAGCTGCCTATCAGCAGGTAACGGCCGTACTGGAACAGCAGCGCTTCCAGCGCCGGGTCCTCCTGACCGTCCTTATACGCTGCCAGGCGTTCATCTGTCGGCCGCTCCTCTGCCTCATGCCCCCCGAGATCGAGGTCCATCCGGCGGAATACCGCCTGATGATCCGCTGTATGCCGTGCCCGCAGCTCCTCATACGGCTTGTCTGCCGCAGCGGCCAACCTGCCTGCACTTATCTCCGCCGGACTGAGTGCTGCAGAAGCCCCGGCAGCTGCACCAGCCTTCAGATGGCTGGCCCGTGACTTCACCGCCTCATAGTCTGTGCCGGCTGCATATAGCAGCAGCACACGGTCGGCGCCGGAGATCACCAGCTTATCCCCGGCCTGCCGGATCGTCCCGCCCGTAATCTGTGCCTGCAGCCGAAGCTCGAACGCTACGCCTAGGCCATCCTCATAGAGGACCGCAACCGGGTGATCCTGATGATAGTTGTCGGCAATATGCGACGGACAGCGGCCCTGCAGAATAAGCTCATAACTCTCTACTGGGCAGATGGTATGCTTCAACGGGCTGTCCAGGGCCAGCTCCAGCTGAATTCCGCCCGGCACCTCACTTGTCAGGTGAACGACACCAACCTGGTCCGGGACACTGATGAACATTTCACGGGTGAAGCTCCCCTGCGCCCCCGCATAAGTAACCTTGGCAATCCCGCTGTCCAGATCCAGCTCTCGTTCATATGCAGTACAGTGCTCTGCACCCGGCTGCGTAAGCAGCAGATCGCCGAGCGGCATATAGGCTTGTGCGTTAACACCAAGCATATGCCGGTTAACAATCGCTTCGGCTTCGCTGTATTGGCCGGCAGCAATCAGCTCCCGGACTCTTTTCAAATAGCGCAATGCTTCATAGTTATTGGTATCCCGCGGAAATCCCGACCAGAGCGTATCCTCGTTGAGCTGAATCTGCTCCCGGGCCGTACCGCCGAAGACCATAGCGCCCAGATGCCCGTTGCCCAGCGGTAACGCCTCTTCCCAGACAGCTGCAGGCCGGCTGTACCTTAATTTCCACGGATGTTTACTGTTGTTGTCCATATGTCCTTCTCATCCTCCGGATACAATTTATGAGTATGGCAAAAGGCCCTGACCTAAGTCGGGCCTCTGCCGTATGGAATAACCTGCTTCCAATTATTAATTAGAAAGTTTTACCTGTCCAGAGGGTTACTCTCTTTTTCACCAGCTCTGTGAATTCTTTTTCCATATCCTGAGCTCCGGCTTTATCCAGCTCTGCCAGGAAGGCGTCATACACTTTATCGAAGTCAGCCGGTTTGGACAGAATAGCTTCAGGAATACGTTTGCGGATGATATCTTGAGTCTTCTTGGCAATTACCTGATACTGGCCGTCAGTTGGAACCGGCAGGTTATACAGGGCGCCTGTTTCTTTGATCGGGAATTCATCTTCTTTAGGGAACAGGTCTTTCCAGGTAGTGGCTCCGTATCCGGTCAGTGATTCCTTCTCAGCAGCGGAGTAAGAAGCAACGATTTGATCAGGGAAGCTTGTAGTGTAATAGTTGTCAGTGGAGTCCTTCACACCGTCACCATAACGTGCACCGAAGATCAGGTACTGGCCAATACCGGTAGATTTTTGAGTGTTTGCAGTGTCATTAGCCAAACCGTCCCGCACTTCAGGAAGAACTTCACGTTTACCGCTTGCATCTACAGTGTAGTGCTTACCTTCAATACCCCAGCTTCTCAGCACCTGGCCTTCATCAGAAGACATCCAGTCCAGCCATTTGATGATCCGGACAGGGTCTTTGGCTGCAGTAGTGATTGCAAGACCGTAACCGTCGATACCAGTCTGCATGAAGGAGTGATCTTTATACTCATCAGACAGGGTTACTGGGAAGTGTCCATAAGTGTATTCGTCTTTACCGGCTGCCTTCAGGGCATTTTCACCATCGGAGTATTCCCATTCCTGGGAGATCAGACCGAGTACGCGGCCGCTGGCCACTTTTGCTTTGTATTGGTCATCTTTTTGTACGAAGGTATCTTTATCCAGCAGGCCTTGAGCGTACATGCCGTTCAACCAGCGGAAATATTCTTTTTCTACAGGACGTTTGTAGTGCAGCTGTGCTTCATAAGTTTCCGGATCAACATAGTATTCACCATCATCCGGTGCACCTGTTGTAGTGAAGGCAGGGTTCGTAACAGTAATCATAATCTTCCAGTCATCCGCATTCAGTGTCAGCGGAATGGTCGGCTGGCCGTCAGTTTCCGGATGCAGGGCTACATAATCCTTAAGCACCTTTTCATAATCTGCCAGGGTTTTGATTTCCGGATAGCCAAGTTCCTTCAGTACACGGTGTTGGACTTCAAATCCGCCTGTAGCATCGAAGGAGCTTTGGCCGACACCCATGTTCGTAGGGATCTGGTAGATGCTTTGGTCATCCAGGCTGTATTTCAGGCGGCCCATGTTCTCGCCGTATACCTTCTTCAGGTTCGGAGCATATTTATCAATCAGTTCAGTCAGATCGATGATCAGGCCGGCATCCACCAGGGTGCTGAGGTTACCTTTGGCGAAGATCAGATCAGGCACGTCGCCGCTTGCTGCCATCATCGGGATTTTTTGGTCGCCGCCGCCGCTGCCTACATCGAATTCAGCATCGATGGTTACGCCGGTTTTTTCAGTAATGGCTTTACCGACATCATCCTGCATTTTGTTCCAGTTCGGGCTGGCATCGCCGCCGAAGAAGGAGATGGTAAACGGTGAAGTATCTAATGCAGTATCATCTGCTGGTGCATTTGTTGCTGCGTCAGTTGCTGCCGGTGTATTTCCTGTGTTGTTAGATGTCGTGTTGTTGGCGGCATTGTTATTATTGCCTCCACAACCGGCGATCAGCATTGAGCTCATAAGCATGAGTGTGAAGATTGTTTTGGTACTCTTGCGGTTCATTGTATATCCCCCTTAAAAATTAGTATGTTTCCTCTATGCATATCAGGTAAGACCTGAATATACCATGTTAACGCTTGCAAAACTACTATAAATATAAATTTCCACTAATTAACACTTACTTTGGATTTGGAACACTGCCTGATTCTGCTCTGAACCAGGCAGCTTTCCTCGCCCTATGTTACTTAAGGCTTATGCCTTAACCGCACCCAGTGTCATACCGCCGACAAAATACTTTTGCAGGAACGGATATACAACCAGGATAGGTACAGTTACAACAATCGTAATCGCCATCTTAATGGATTCCGGTGAAATCTGCGCCATCTGCCGCGCCATATCGTTGGCATTCACCATGCCGCTGCCCTGGTTGGTAGAGGACAATACCTTCATCAGCTCGTACTGCAGTGTAGTCAAATGCGGCTTGTTGCCGTTATACAGATACGTTGTGAACCATTCATTCCATTGGCCCACGGCCAGGAACAGCGCGATGGTTGCGAGTACCGGTTTACAGAGCGGCAGGATGATTTTGTAGAAAATCTTAAAGTCATTAGCCCCGTCCAGCTTAGCGGATTCCTGCAGGGCAAACGGCAGGCCATCCATAAAGGAGCGGATAATGAAGACGTTAAATGCGGACACCATACCCGGCAGGACGTAAATCCAGAATGTTCCGATCAGATTAAGATCCTTCATCAGGATGTACATAGGCACCATACCGCCGGAGAAATACATCGTCAGGGCCAGGAATGTCGAGACAAATTTCCGGGCTCTGAATTCCGGACGGCTGAGTGTGAAGGCCAGCATGGAGGCACTGATCAGACCCAGAAGTGTACCCGTAAGCGTACGAAGCAGAGAGATCTTAAAGCCTTGAATCAGCCCCGTATAACTGAAGATCCGCTGGTAATTCTCAAGCGTCCAGGCTCTCGGGAAGATATAGATGCCGCCCCGCACGGTATCTGTAGATTCATTGAAAGAAATCGCCAGTACGTTCAGGAAGGGATACAATGTCACAATCATGATTAATATAAGCGCAGTATAGAGAAAGATGTCGAATACACGTTCACCTTTTGACATTTGAAATGCTTTGCCACCCATTTATGAACCCCTCCTTACATAATGCTTTCTTTAGTGAATTTCTTCATAAGACCGTTAGCCGTGAACAGCAGGATTACACTGACTACTGAAGTGAACATGCTTATCGCAGTACCATAAGAGAACCGCATGATCTGAATACCATACTTAAGCGCATACAAATCCAGCACTTCCGAATAATCGGTGACAAGGTTGTTCTGCAATTGGAACTGCTTCTCGAAGCCGATACCGATCAGATGGCCGATGTTCATAATGAGCAGCACCATAACGGTTGAACGGATACCCGGCAAAGTAATATAGAATGCCTGCTTAATTCTTCCTGCACCATCCACTTTTGCCGCTTCATACAGCTCTTTATCGATCCCTGTAATCGCTGCCAAGTAGATGATTGCTCCCCAGCCTGTTTCTTTCCATATATCGGATGCGGTTAAGATCCCCCAGAAATATTTACCTTGGGCCATGAACTGGATCGGCTCATCTGTTATATGAAGCCACATCAGCAGATCGTTCACGATTCCTCCATCAATCGCCAGTGTCTTATAGACAATCCCGCCTACAACGACCCAGGATACAAAGTGAGGCAGATAAGATATAGTTTGAACTGTTCTCTTGAAAATACTTCCCCGCAGCTCATTGAGCATGATTGCAAATGTAATTGGGGCTATGAAGCCAAAGATCAGTCCGAGAACGCTCATCGACAGGGTATTTCTTAATACAAGGTAGAAACGTTCATCATGGAACAGTTCCTTGAAGTTGTCCAGTCCGACCCATTTCTGTTCACCGAATGACTTAGCCGGTTTATAATTTTGGAATGCCATCAACCATCCCCATATGGGCACATAGCTGAAAATAAATACCCAGATCACGAATGGAAGAGACATCAGATATAAGTACTTTTGCTGCAGTACGCTTTTCCAAAATCCACTATTCCGTTTCGCAGGTGGGCGGGGGGTTACGCTTTCATTTGCTGTAACACCGTTTTCAGTGAGCGCTTTCACGATCATTATTCCCCCTTCGTTTTTATAGTCTTATCTTACCGCAGCCCCCGGAGAGAGAATACCCAACAGATTTCACGTAAAATCCTGTGTAAATTAGACATTCTCTAGGGCCGCGCCGCTTAAGACTTGAACTCGCTTTCAACGGGAATAGAAAACGCTATCTTTGTACCCTCTCCTGCCTCGCTTGTAATCCGCAAGCCATGCTCCGGACCATAATACAAAGTCAGCCGCTGATGCACATTGCGCAGTCCGATCCGTCCGCGTTCTTCCTCCTCTACCTTGGTAATTACATCCATAATTTCAGACAAGCGCTCTTCCTTCATGCCGATTCCGTCATCTGTTACAAGCACCTGGACCTCCTGGTCCTCATCCAGCGTTATACTTACGTTAACATGGACGGTACCTTGCTTGTTCTCCAGCCCGTGCACTACAGAGTTCTCTACAAGCGGCTGAATGATCAGCGGCGGGATCAGAATTTCAGCCGTCCGGTTATCAAAGTTAATGGCATACTCCAGCCTGTCTTCATAGCGGAACTTCTGAATCTCCAGGTAAGAGCGGATCATCTCCACTTCCTCCTTGATCGGCGCTCTCTCCCGGCCTACTTCGAGGTTTTTGCGCATCAGCTTGCCCAGCAGCCGGACGATGTTCGCGATCTCCTTCTCACCCTTAAGGTGGGCATTCATCCGGATTGATTCCAGCGCGTTGAACAGGAAATGCGGATGAATCTGGCTAGCCATCATCTTCAGCTTGATCTCCCGCTGGGCAATTTCCAGGGTGTTATTCCGCTCATTGCTCTCCATCACCTGGGTAATCAGCCTGTTAATACTGGACACCATGTAATTGAACTGGCGCGACAGCTGGCCGATCTCGTCCGTCCCGTCAATATGCGACACAATATTCAAATTACCAAGGGCAACCTGGTTCAGCTGGCGGCTTAGGCGCAGCAGACGGTTGGTAGTCAGCAGGGAGATCGTATACACAAACACAAGGGCAACCAGCAGCACACCGATAACGATCAAGAGGCCCAGCCTGCTGACATTATTGGCATCGCTTAGAATGCTTTTCGTTTCAAATACAGAGATAATCTTCAGCGTACTGCTGCTCAGCTCAGGGGACATCTCATCAATAATGACGTAGGAATCCTTATCCTTTACCCTGGCTTTAAGCACACCCTTGGACTGCGTCTGCACATCAACGCCTATGTCAAAAGCATCCACTGTGCTGCCTACAAGCTGCGGATTCTTGGCCGAAACAATAAAGCCCTGCTCATCGATGATGATCGTATCGAACGGCTCCTGGTAGAGCATCTGGTTCAGTTCATCCTGGGCAACCTGGACCATCAGTATTCCGGCTTTGCCGGATTCCCGGTAGTATACCTGACGGACCAGACTGAGCTTGTTGATTGTCCCTTTCGGGCTGTTGAAATATTTTTCCTTGTCGGAAATATACATCCAGTAAATCTCTCTGGACTGCATGGCCTTCTTATACCAGGCTCTCGACTCCAGCTCTGGAGTCAAAGGCGCTACCGACATATCATCTACCAGACTCGGATTATCAAAGAAAAAGCGGACATTAGATATTTCCCGGTACCGCAGAGAAATCACACGGATATCCGTGTAATTCAAATAAGCCTTTGTAAGCGCCAGTGTATCCGGGTAATGCGTTGTGACCAGTTGCTCAAGGTCCTCGTCAAAATAAAGCAGATTAGAAATATCCGTCGGAACACGCAGCTTGCTGGACAATTGGCTTTTGATCTTCTCCACGTTATTAGTTGCCTGATCAATGGCCCTGTCCAAAGCCCCTTCACGGAAATAGCTTGTGAGAATAATGCCTACGATCAGCACAGGAATCATGACGACAATAATATAGAAAAGAATCAGCTTATACTTCAACTTCATATTATTGACCATAAGCACCAGTTTCTTAATCGGACTTCCCCCTTACTGTGTCTCTCTTCTAATGGAAAACAGGCTGTTCCCCTAATCTTCTGCAGATCGGAAACAGCCTGTATATCATAAGCCTCATGCTGAGCATCCGGCAAGCTTGCATTGTTACAGCCCCTCTTCCGGCCTCCTTGGCCGATGGACACTGCCCGGTTAATTCTCCTTGCGGAACGCGCTTGGGGACACCCCGACATATTTGCGGAATTTGGCATTAAAGTAATCGGAATTCATATAACCGACCCGCTCGGCAACCTCATAGACCTTCATGCCCTGGGTCAGCAGCTGCTTCGCCTTCTCGATCCGCACCTTGTCCAGATACGTGTTGAAATGCTCACCGACCTGATTCTTGAACATTTTGCCCAAGTACGCACTATTATAGTTAAAAATTTCAGACAGCGAGCCCAGCTTCAGATTCTCATTATACCGGCGCTGGATGAGGTCTGTGATCCGCTTAATCTCATCTCCGCGCCCGCTGCTGCCCATCAGTCCGGATATCTGCTCCATATAGGCAGCGACCAGCCGCTCTACATCATGCAGATTACCGCTGCTGTACACTTCACCCATAGGTGAAGCCAGCCTTGCTATCAGCGCCCGGGCATCCGGGTTAGCCGCCTCCAGGCGGGCGATGGTACTGCTGACAATCCGCATTAAATTATCCTTAATATAAGTCTCTTCCCTCCGGGTAAGAACAAGCTGGCGGACAATCTGCTGGGTTAGCCCCCGGGCTACTTCCCCGCTTCCTGCCTCAACAGCCAGAAGCAGCTGCACCTCTACATCGCGCTCCGGGTCCGGCTCCTCTTCCTGTTGTACCGGGCTTCTCAGAGGTTCATTCCAGTGATCCTGTTTCCCGCTGAGAAGTGTGTTCTCCTGCCCGAAAAACGCATCATCCAGCCGGGCACGTGCCGTATTGAAGGACCAGAATGCTTCCTCCGGTCTGACAGCTGCTCCGCCAGCCGCTGCCTGGAAGGCCAGTCCTTCCTTGGTAACGACATGCTGGAGCTCAAGCCATAGCGAATCCCTGGCAGCATCATCCTTAAGCGGCGCCTTCAGCATAACGCCCATGTACGGGGGAAGCATGAAGAACAACCCGCGGTCCTCTTCCTCCGCCCAGTGCTGCTCCATCAAGAGCCTCACCTGCTCCTCTCGGATATCCTCGCCTTTATTAAGCCCTTTCAATTCCAGAAGCACCACTTCACAGCTGCCTTCAAGGCCCAGCTCAGCCGCAAGCTCCCCCGGAGCAGCACTGCCGTCCTTCATCTGCAGCAATTCCCTTATCAGCACCTCGCTGTTCCTTGCCGGCTCCGCAGCCTGCCACTCACTGATCCGCTCCTCCAGACTGATCTTCTCACGCAGCTCCTGCAGATAGGTGATCAGTTCATCCTCATCAACAGGTTTGAGCAGATAACCGTCGATATGGTAGGCAATGGCCCGTTTCGCATATTCGAAATCAGCATACCCGCTGAGAATCAGTACATGGCAGTTAGGACTTTCTTTACGCAGCTCGGATATCAGCTCCAGGCCGTCCATTCCCGGCATGCGGATATCCGCCATCACAAGACCGGGTGACAGCTGGCGGAATTTGTCCAGCGCTTCATAGCCGTTGGCAGCGGTTCCAACTACGGTATAGCCCTGTTCTTCCCAGGGAATCAGTGTCCGCATCCCTTCCCGCAGCTTCGGTTCATCATCCACAATCAGTACTTTGATCAAGTTGGTTCACCCCCTCATATAAAAAACAACAAGCTGCCACCCCGGGAAGGATGGCAGACATTACGTGCGGGATCTATGACTGTTTAATACAACTCTAAGCAGATATCTATATTTTACAACAAATTATTTACGATACAAAGCCAGCTTCTCATTCAGCCCGCGTGTCTGGCTATAGACGTCCTGATACAGGGCGAAAATCCCGTCATACAGCGCAGCCTGTTCAGCATTAGGCTTGTAGACCTCGGACGGACGGATAAAGGCTTCAGCACACTCACCCAGCGATTTGAACCAGCCTGCGCCGTAAGCAGCCAGCATAGCCGCGCCCATGGCCGGGCCCTGCTCGCTCTCCAGCTTAATGATCGAGGCGCCAAAGATATCCGCCTGCATCTGCAGCCAGGCTTCATTCTTGGCACCGCCGCCAATCGCCACGACTTCAGTAATCTCTTTGCCGGATTCGCGTACAATCTCGATAGATTCACGCAGGGAGAAGGTAATGCCTTCCAGTACCGAACGGGTAAAGTGGGACAGCGTATGTCCGGAATCCATACCGATGAAGCTGCCGCGGATATTCGCATCCGGATGCGGAGTGCGCTCGCCGCTGATATAAGGCGTGAACAGCAGACCGCCGCTGCCGGCAGGGATATCTTTAACACCCTGAAGCAATTCGTCGAAGCTCTTCTCGGCCGCAAAAGTTTCTTTGAACCAGGTCAGGCTATGGCCTGCAGCAAGCGTAACGCCCATGATGTAGAACGCATCCTGCTCACTGTGGTTGAAGAAATGCACTTTGCCTTCCAGGTTAAGATCCTTGTTAGTCTCATAAGAGAGCACAACCCCGGAGGTTCCGATGCTGCACATCGTCCGGCCTTCACCCAGAATACCCGCACCCAGCGCACCGCAGGCATTATCCGCGCCGCCGGCATATACCTTGGTCGAGGTCAGCAGACCGGAAGCTTCGGCAATCTCGGGAAGCAGGGTTCCGGTCTGATCGAAGGATTCCACGAGTTTCGGGCAGAGGGAGAGCGGCAGACCAAAGGCTTCGGCAATCTCGGAGCTCCACTGTTTGGCGCCTACATCAAGCAGCAGCGTGCCTGCCGCGTCGGAATAATCCATGGCGAGATCGCCAGTCAGGCGGTAGCGCACATAATCCTTCGGCAGCAGGAACAGCTCTGCCTGTGATAATACTTCCGGCTCATTCTCCTGCACCCACAGAATCTTCGGCAGGGTGAAGCCCTCCAGCGCCCGGTTGCGTGCGATTTCAATCAGCTTACTGCCAAGCTTCTCTTCAATCTTCCGGCATTGCGCGGTCGTACGGGTATCATTCCACAGAATAGCCGGGCGCAGCGCGCGGCCTTCAGCGCCTACAAGTACAAGCCCGTGCATCTGGCCGGAGAAGCTGATTCCGTCCACCTCTGCAGGCTGGACACCGGATACCTCCATCAGGCGCTTCAGGCTGACGAGTGTTCCGTTCACCCAATCCTCCGCGTTCTGCTCACTCCAGTTCGGCTGGGGTCTGCTTAGCGGATACGCTTCCGAGTGTTCGAAAGCTACTTTGCCCTGCGGATCAACGAGTACCGTCTTGACCGCACTGGTTCCGAGATCGACACCGATTACATAATTCATAGTTATCCTCCTAAAAGTTTTGTGAGCGTCTGCTTCCTGTATTTACTTCGGGCAAAACTCGCTTCGTAAGCATTCGCTTAAGTTTTGTGAGCGTCTGCTTCCTGTATTTACTTCGGGCAAAACTCGCTTCGTAAGCATCTGCTTAGTTATATAAAGCATTAACCCGATTACTGAAGCCTGTGCATAGCTGATACGTAAGCCGTTTGAAACAGCACCTTCCATCGAGGGTGCGGCGGCAGCCATTGTATTTCCTGCAATAGATTCCCCCAAAATCGGCCGAAAATCGTGAGCTATTGCACTTTATACATTAGAATTCCTTGAAAAGGCTCTTTTGAACGTTATCCTCAAAAATCTGTTGTACGAAATACAGCAGAATGCCATTTCCTAGCGAAGGCAGAGCATTCTATTGTACAAACTACATTCATACAGCCATTCTCCGCCGTGCATTTCTATTCTCCACCAATAAAAAGGGGGCTGCCGAAGAATGCTCTCTTCAGCAACCCCCGTTGCATTTGTGGTCTATCCCGCGTGCGGATGAATCCGCAAACCGGCTGCGGTCTTACTCAGCAGTCAGGATGTACTGGTTAAGTGTAGCTCTCAGCAATTCCTGGCGGCCGGACTTGTTCGGACGCGGGTTCTCGTTGTTCAGCGCGTAGTCAGCAAGCGAAGCAAGTGTCGCTTTGCCGGATACGATATCAGCGCCAATGCCTTCATTGAAGCTGCTGTAACGCTCAGCGATAAAGTTCTCGAATACGCCGTCTTCCAGCAGCTTGGCAGCTACCTTCAGGCCTTTGGCATAAACGTCCATACCGGAGATGTGTGCCAGGAACAGATCCTCAGGCTCGAAGGACGGACGGCGTACTTTGGAGTCAAAGTTGATTCCGCCTTTGCCCAGACCATCGTTCTTCAGTACTTCATACAGGGTAAGGGTAGCATCGTAGATGCTTGCAGGGAATTCATCGGTATCCCAGCCGAGCAATGGATCGCCCTGGTTCGCATCAAGCGAGCCCAGCATGCCGTTGATACGGGCTACATGCAGCTCATGCTCGAAGGTATGACCAGCCAGTGTAGCATGGTTAGCTTCAAGGTTCAGCTTGAAGTGCTTATCCAGGTTGTATTTCTGCAGGAATGCGATACAGGTTGCTGCATCGAAGTCATATTGGTGCTTGGTAGGCTCTTTCGGTTTAGGCTCGATCAGGAACTGGCCGTCGAAGCCGATTTCCTTAGCATAATCAACAGCCATGCTGAACAGGCGTGCGATGTTGTCCTGCTCAAGGCTCATGTTGGTATTCAGCAGCGTTTCGTAACCTTCACGGCCGCCCCAGAATACATAGTTGTCAGCACCCAGACGTTTACCCACTTCCAGACCTTTCTTTACTTGTGCGGCAGCATGTGCGTACACATCAGCATTGCAGGTAGAGCCTGCTCCGTGCATGTAGCGCGGGTTGGTGAACATGTTGGCAGTGTTCCACAGCAGTTTCTTGCCGGAAGCCTTCATGCCTTGTTCAAGGATGTCAACGATTGTATCGATATTGCTGTAGAACTCACGCAAGGATGCGCCTTCCGGAGCGATGTCCACATCGTGGAAGCAGTAGTACTGCAAATCCATCTTCTCCATGAATTCAAATGCAGCTTCTGCACGGGCTTTAGCCTTGTCCAGCGTGCTCAGCTTATCCCAAGCGCGGACAGCTGTTTCAGCGCCGAACGGATCGGAACCGCCAGCGGTTAATGTATGCCAATAAGCCATTGCAAATTTCAGGTGCTCTTCCATAGTTTTGCCGGCTACGATTTCTTTAGGGTTGTAGAATTTGAATGCGTAAGGGTTAGTGGAACGGCTTCCCTCGTAAGAGATCTTGCTCACTGTTTCAAAATAAGCCATTTGTAAAATCCTCCTCGATATTTTGCTTCGCCCGCAAGCGTTTACAGCATCATCTTAACACATCTTCCGGACTTTGTATATTGGTTAAACAAAGTTTTTTTAAACTTTTATTGCTGACCATACAATACCCTACACCCGGGCCGGATATGCGTAAAACGGTAATTTCACTACACTGGCCAGGCGCTATTATAGTTGCATTTTGCCGCTCTTCATTCTAGACTAAGTGGCATATCCTCCACAGGACGGCGTACATTCAGCAGAATTACGGCTGGACAATCTTATAATTCGAAAAAGGAAGTGTGCTTCTTGAAAGTTACCGGTGATCAGGCGCTGGTCAAAAAAATCAACAAATCGATTATTTTACATACGATCCGCATGCAGTCCCCCGTATCCCGGGCCAAGGTGTCCGAAATGACCGGGCTGAACAAAGCTACCGTCTCCAATCTTGTTGCCGAGCTATGCGGCCAGGAGCTGGTTGCCGAAGCAGGCCCCGGCGAGTCAAGCGGCGGGCGCAAGCCGCTGATGCTGCATTTCAACGAAATGGCCGGAAGTGTCATCGGAATCGAGCTTCGGGTCAAGCAGCTGAAGGCGGTGCTGTGTAACCTGGGGGGCGGCATTCTCCATGAGCGGGATTGTGTGCTGGAGGCCCATGACTTTCCCTATGTGCTGGAGCAGATGCAGGGGATGATCTCGGAGCTGATCGCTACCGCCCCGCCGTCACCTTACGGGCTGGTCGGCATTGGAGTGGGTGTTCCGGGAATGGTGGATGAACACGGGGTTGTGCTTTTTGCCCCCAACCTTGGCTGGGAGATGGTCGATCTGCGGTCGATTCTGGAAAGCGCCTTCGCGGTTCCGGTCACCATCGATAATGAGGCTAATGCCGGAGCGCAGGGCGAGCTGAACTTCGGGGCGGCCCGCGATGTGCGCCACCTGCTCTACATCAGTGCAGGCTCGGGGATCGGGTCGGGAATCATCATTGGCGGGGAATTGTACAAGGGGGCCCGCGGCTATGCCGGAGAGACTGGTCATATGACGATTGAAGCGGAAGGCAAGCCCTGCAGCTGCGGCAGCCGCGGCTGCTGGGAGCTCTATGCCTCGGAGAAAACCTATGATAATCCCGGCCTCTCTCTTCCGGCACGCACGACAACCAAGCTGGTCCAGTATGCACTTGAGGGGCAGCAGGACACCCTGCAGCACTTCAATTCCATCGGCGAGTATCTTGGCATCGGGGTCACCAACCTGATCAACAGCTTTAATCCGGAGCTGATCGTGATCGGCGGCGCTTTATCTGAGGCAGAGCCGTGGCTGGGTGAACCGCTGCGCCGGGTAGTGGCTGAACGCACGCTCCCTTACCACAAGCAGCAGCTTGAGATTACCTTCTCCAGGCTGGGCAGCCGGGGAACGATGATCGGGGCGGGCTTCGCAGCCGTGATGCATTTTCTCGGGAATATCCGGGTCACCCTATAAAAAAAACCCCACAAAGTGAGGCTTTAACTCGGGTGATTACTCAACCTGTAAATTCTGATAATTCTTAAAATCGCCGCATTTGCAGCAGCATTTTCTGCACTAAAAGGAATAGCAATCCTATATAATAGGAATACACGTGTGACATTTGTCACCATCAACCTTTTTTCTGAAAAGGAGAGCGTCTATGACCTATGTGGATACGTCTGACATTACGGCGAAGATGTTCATCACTGTGCTATTGCTGCTGCTCATCATTGCTCCGCTAATCAGTCTCGGCGTGCTGCGCCTGTTCCAGTCGAGGAAGAAATCAGGATTCATGCTTATTACAGGCGGCGTAGCCGTATATGCTATTTTTCAGCTGGTCATGTCCATTACCCATACCTAGCCCCTGCGGCCAGATTTGAAGCGTTGCGGGATCATCACCCGGCGCCGGACATGACTGTGTGCTGCTATGCCCGGCCTTCGTCTCCGGTATAGCGAACACATTCAAACCGTTCTACACCCGGATACTTCTCTCCCAGGCTGCTGATCTCAAATCCTGTACTCCTGTAAAAGCCTACCGCCTCCTGATCCGTTTCCGCCCTGATCAGCCCTATGCTGTCTTTGGCGGCAACCTCAGCTATCATGGCTCTGCCCAAGCCGCGGCCGCGCCACTCCTTCTTAACAGCCAGGTGCCGGATCTCCACTTCAGGCCGCACAGGGCAATGGACGCCCAGAATGCCAGCCAGCTCACCGCCCACAAAACAGCCAAACAGCTCACAGCCGTCCGCAGCCCGGTATCTTTTCAGCTCTTCTTCCGCTCTATGATTACCTGTCCACATGCACTCGGCAAGCAAGCCTGTTATGGCGTCACTGTCCCAGTAATTTCTCAGGCTGATTAACACAGGTCATCATCTCCTCTCGCTTGACAGAGCAAAATAAACCGCCCCCCATAGGGAAGCGGCCATTGTATTCATTTGCAGTGCTGTATCCGGCTTAAAGTGCAGCCAGCGCCTTGTCGAACTTGGTCTTGTTCATGCCGACAATCTTGGTGTCGCCGATAACGGTAATCGGAACAGCTCTCATCCCCATATCCCATACCTGCTGGGCATAATCATCATTCTGCTCGATATTGCGTTCCTCGTAGGCTACCCCTTTATCGCTCAGGAAGCTCTTCACCTGACGGCAATGCGGGCAATTGGTTGAAGTATACACAATTACATTCTCCATAGTATGATTTCCTCCTAATTTGTAAGGTTAAACATCTGAAATCTATTGTAGCACCGGAGTGCCTTCATTTCAAAAAAAGATAGTTACAGAATTACCGCGCTGTGCTCCAGGCTCTCGATATATTTCTCAGCATCCATAGCCGCCATACAGCCGCTGCCTGCAGCCGTAATCGCTTGTCTGTAACGGGTATCCTGTACGTCGCCGCAGGCAAACACGCCGGGAATATTCGTCTCGGAGGTGCCCGGGTTCGTCACGATATAACCGCTGGCATCCGTAGTGATCTGGCCGCCCAGGAAGGATGTATTCGGATGATGGCCAACTGCCACGAAGACACCGCTGGCTTCAATGAATTCTTCCTCACCGGTAGCATTGTTGAGCACCTTGAGGCCGTTCACGCCTTTGTCGCCGGCTGTCACTTCCAGTGGTGTACGGTTAAGTCCCCAGGTTACTTTGGCGTTGTCGCGTACACGGTCCTGCATGATTTTGGAGGCACGCAGCTCGTCGCGGCGGTGCACCAGAGTTACCTTCGAAGCAAACCGTGTCAGGAAGCCGGCTTCCTCAAGCGCCGAATCGCCGCCGCCGACAACCACGATTTCTTTGCCGCGGAAAAAGAATCCGTCACAGGTAGCACATGTGCTGACCCCGCGTCCGATATTATCCTGCTCACCGGGAATCCCGAGGTATTTCGCTGTAGCACCGGTGGAAATAATCAGTGTATCTGTAACCAGTGTGCCCATGCCTTCCACATTCAGCTTGAACGGGCGTTCACCCAGCTCTACGCTGTTCACCCAGCCGGTAATGAACTTGGCACCGAAACGCTCAGCCTGCTTGCGCATATTATCCATCAGATCCGGACCCAGAATTCCTTCCGGGAAGCCCGGGAAGTTCTCGATCTCAGTTGTAGTCGTAAGCTGTCCGCCTGGCTGCGGACCTTCAATGACCAGCGGGTTCAGGTTCGCACGGGCCAAATATATAGCAGCCGTCAATCCGGCCGGCCCGGTACCTACAATAATTGATTTGTACATAACTATATCCTCCTTAAAATACCCCCACAAAGTGGGGCTTTGGCTTCGGGGCTGACTCAGGTACTTTGCGGGGACCCCAAAAATCAACCCCACAAAGTGCGGTTTTTTCATGAAGCTCACTCAGGTACTTTGCGGGGACCCCAAAAATCAACCCCCACAAAGTGCGGTCTTTTCATGAAGCTCACTCAGGTACTTTGCGGGGACCCCAAAAATCAACCCCCACAAAGTGCGGTCTTTTCATGAAGCTCACTCAGGTACTTTGCGGGGACCCCAAAACATATAAATTCTCATCTTCTGAGATAGACGGCGAAGATGTCTTTCGCTTAATTAAAATAATTATAATGTAGTATTTATTATGATCATCTCAAGGGAATATGTCAATATGCCAGACACGTCGCAAAGGGCCTTTTTTGTGAACAATTCAATTTTGAACAATTTAATATCTGCAGAATCGCTAATCTCCTTGCTGAAGCAGATCAGCGCAACAGGCGCAGCCCGTTGAGAATGACCAGAATTGTGCTGCCCTCATGGCCAACCACCCCGAAGGGAAGAGCAATTCCCTGGACAAAGTTGCTGATCATCAGCACCCCGATTACCGTCACGGCAAATATCATATTCTGCTTCACGATCCGCTGCGTACGGCGGGCCAGCGCTATGGTAGAAGCTATCTCCTCAATATTATCGTTCATCAGCACCACATCTGCGATTTCCAGTGCCGCCCCGCTTCCCTTCATGCCCATTCCCATACCCACCGTGGCAGTAGCCAGTGCAGGCGCATCATTGACACCATCACCAACCATAATGACATGGCCGTATTGTTCACGCAGCGCTTTGATATGCGATACCTTATCCTCAGGCAAAAGACCGGCGAATACCAGATCTACGCCTGTTGTCCCGGCAATCACCTGTGCTGTGGCTTCCCGGTCACCAGTCAGCATGGCTACCTTAATCCCCAGCTCCTGCAGCTTGCGTACCGCTGTCTCCGCCTGGGGACGCACGGTATCCTGCAGCGCAATCATTCCGGCGATAGTATCTCCGGCGAGAATCAGCGATACCGTCTTGCCTTCCTGCTCAAGCTTGCTGCGCAGTGCCCGCCAATGCCGCTGACCGGCCTCTTGTTCAGTACTGTCCGCTTCATCCAGCAGATTGGACTTGCCGATCCGCCAAAGCCGGCCGTCCAGCACTCCTTCTATCCCCCAGCCGGTGACAGATCTGCCCTCTTCAATGTGACGCAGTTCTACCTGCTCCGCCTCTGCCAGCGCGACAACGGCTTCCGCCAGCGGATGACCGGACAGCTTCTCAATCGAAGCGCTGACGGCCAGCAGCTCTTCACGGGTATACCCGTCTGCCGGGATGAAATCTGTTACCTGCGGTACCCCTTCGGTAAGTGTGCCTGTTTTGTCAAAAGCGACCACAGAGGTCCGTGCCATGTTCTCCAGATGGACACCGCCTTTGAAGAGGATGCCTTTGCGGGCACTCTTCGAGATGGCTGACAGCATGGCCGGCATAATGGAGGATACCAGGGCGCACGGCGAAGCTACCACCAGAAATACCATCGCTTTATAAAAGGTATCACTCCAGCTCCAGTCCAGCAGCAGCGGGGGCAGTGCAATCAAAGCCGCTGTTGCTGCTACAACCACACGGGCATAGATGGACTCCAGCCGTTTGATGAAACGCTGTGAATCCGGCACTTCATTCTCTGCTTCCTCGACCATCCGGATGATTTTGGCGAATAAGGTGTTCTCTGCAGACTTGGTCACTTCAATGTAGAGCGGCCCTTCACCATTAACGGTACCGGCGAATACTTCACTTCCGGCACTCTTCTCCACAGGGAGGGATTCACCGGTGATTGACGCCTGATTCACAGCTGATTCACCCCGGCATACCTTGCCGTCTGCTGGAATCAGTTCACCGGGACGGACCAGCAGCAGGTCTCCAGCCACCAACTGGTCGATTGCCACCTCGCTCATGGCCCCCTGCTCGATCCGCACAGCAGTCGCAGGCTTCAGCGCCAGCAGTGAGGAAATATCCTTCTTGCTCCGCTCCATGGTGTAGCTCTCCAGCGCTCCGCTCAGGGCAAAGATGAAGATCAGCATTGCCCCCTCATTCCAGTATCCGATGGAAGCAGCCCCGAGCGCCGCAGCAATCATCAGCAGATTCACATCAAGATCACGCTCCTTGACGAGCGTCTCCACGCCTTCCTTCGCTTTGATCCAGCCGCCTACGGTATAAGAGAGAATATAGAGAACAACAGACAGAATCTCTGACCAGCCGCTGGCTGCCCAGGCAACCAGCATCAGCAGCCCGCTGCCGAGTGCAGCCTGCATCTCGGCGTTGCTGAGCATGGCCTTGGGATCGAACCGGCGCGGCTGCGGTGTCCGCGGCTGCTGCGCTCCCCCTCGGCGTACGACGGATTCGGGCATTGGCTTGGAAATGGATTTCGAGGTTGCTTGCATAATAAATCACCTTCCTGGATGTAATTGATGTAGTTGATACAAGGCGCACTTGAGAATGAGAGCCATTATTAAGACCCCTAAAATGACACATGCTGCCCCGGCTCCGCCGGGACAGCATGATAAATGAGAATGATAATCATTGTTGCAATACTGCAACTATATTTCCTCAATGCAACTTATAGTTACATCATAACACGTTCAGCTTAAAAGTAAACCTGGTAAATCGCCTATTTTAACCGCAGCTGGCTCTTGCCAATCGGCTCCGCCTCTGGCATTGTTCATAATGAGGATATTACAGTTACAGGAGGCTGAAACGGAATGAATATTAAGCTCGATCTGTTCCCGGGCGGAGTTACTAAAGCGCTCACATTAAGCTGGGATGACGGCAGAATCTATGACAGGCAGCTTGTGGAGATTCTCAACCACAACGGGCTGAAAGGTTCTTTCCATCTAAATTCAGGCTTATTCGGGCAGGAAGGCTATATCACTGCAAGCGAGGTAGCTTCGCTCTATGCGGGACATGAGATTTCAGCGCATACCAGCACTCACCCGTTCCTCACCATGACGCCCCGTGAGGGCATTGCGGAGGAGATTCTGCAGGACCGCAGGCAGCTTGAGGCATTGGCCGGTTATCCGGTGAGGGGCATGTCCTATCCGTTCGGCAACTACAATGATCAGGTGCTGGGCATGCTGCCGGCATTCGGCATAGAATATTCCCGGACGGTACAATCCCATGGCACCTTCAGTCTGCCCGAGAATCTGCTGGCCTGGCATCCGACCTGCCATCATAGCGGGATGCTGGCTAAGGGTGAAGAATTCCTTAAAGAGAAGCCCCGCTTTTCCCATATGCAGCTGCTGTATGTCTGGGGCCACAGCTATGAGTTCAATGATAATGACAACTGGGAGGAGCTTGAGCAGTTTGCCCGCCTGATGGGCGGCCATGAAGAGATCTGGTATGCCACCAACATTGAGATTGCCGACTACCTGTCCGCCGTCAAAGGCTTGCGCTTCTCAGCATCACGGGATATCGTCTATAATCCGTCTGCTACAGCAGTCTGGATCTCTGCAGCCGGACAAGCCTGCCGGATCGCTGCCGGCGGGACTGTGCGGCTCGGTTAGGGAAAACCTAATAAACCCGGTTCCTCGCAGTCTTGGCTGCTGGCGGAATCGGGTTTATTTATCAGCTGCGGGCAGCGGCCGGATACAAGCGGCAACGCTGCCGGAATTGCTGTTACTGCCATCCTCCGGCGGCAGCATCAATGTTGTCCTGCCGGGCGATCCACGTCAGGCAGGCTGCCCGGAGCAGCGCCTCGGTCCGCTGAGCCGCGCTGCAGAAGATCCCGCTCAGGCCGATCTCGTACAGATCGGCCAGGGCGTACGCCGCCGGTGCCCCCGCGGCGAGCACCGCCGCCGCCGGCTTCACCCGGCGCACGGCGGCCAGCACCTCTGCCGCCGCCGCAGCGAAGCCGGCGGCGCTCTCTTCCGGCGCGGCTTCATCCGCCGCGCCGTCCAGCACCAGGAAATCGGCGATGCGCGCGATTTCCCCCGCGGCAGCGTGCTGCACATCGGGGAGCAGGACCGCCCCGATGCGGCACGCTGCCGCGTAAGCGTGGCCGAGGGTCTGCTCGGCCACGATCTCGATGAATTCGCGCATCGCAGCGAATTCGGCGGCGCTGGCGGGGTACGGCGCCAGCAGGTCCACGCGGCTGTCGCCGCCCAGCCGCTGGCTCTCCGCCACAGCGGCGAACAGCGCCTCAAGCTGCGTATCCTGCAGCGCAGCCAGCTTGGTCGGACGGTCTGCCAGCTCCGGCGTGTAGGGCAGGACGATGGCAGACCAGACTCCGTCTGCCGATTCAAGCAGTGCAGCTGCTGCAGCCCGCAGCCGGTAATAGATCCGCTGCAGGATTCGTTCGGCCTGCACCTCATCGCTGCTGGCCAGCCAGCTTGAATAGAGCTCCGCAAGCTCCGGCGTGAACAGCCATTCTTCTCCGCGGATCAGGCAGGGCCCGGCAGGAAGAGCGCCGGGCTCTTCGCGGTAATGAACAGACCGTTCAGCAATCCCGTCACGCAGCACCAGAAAAGCCGGACGTTCGCCCTGGCGGCGGAAGTACGTCCTGCTTGAATTCCCGTTACCTTTGCGCCGCTCGCCATCCGCGATAAATTCTGCTGCAGCGGAAGCAACAGAAGCGGACTGGCTCATCTCCACGCCAATAGTCCGGTCGCCGGCATTATACTTGAACGGGCGCTCCTCGTTATTTCGATTATAGTCCTGCTGGCGTTCACCCTTCATTATCGCACCCACCTTTTTGAACTTTGGATTGCTGCCGGCCGCGCTCCACTGGAGGCGATGCCACCGGTATTTTACGTTGCTTCAATCTATAGATACTGGCAAAGACACAGAAATATGCAAACGGTATCAAATGAATACAGCAGTAATTCCAATAATTGTATTTCCGTTATCCTTCAGCCACCCGGATAACTAAAACGTTACGGACATGAGAGACGTTAAGCCTGCGGAAAGGTACCGGAGTGCCGGTCTTACGGACATGAGCGCCGTTACTTCACCGGAAAAGCAGAGTTTGCCCACTATAAGCGGCGGATAAGGGCCGTCATGTCCGTAAGCCCGGCCAAATGACTTTTTTTGAGCGAATAAAGGCTGTGGTGTCCGTCAGATTTGTGTTGTATTTGAACCCAACTCATTTCCTCTTCCAATAAGACAAAAGCCACTGTCCATGCGGAATGCTCCGCACAAAACAGTGGCCTGTAAAATCCCGTATTATGTCACAGGTTAAGCTTGCTGGCTGGCCGCGATGGCCTGCTCCAGGTCATACAAAATGTCATCAATAGACTCTGTACCGATGGACAAGCGCAGCAACTCAGGCGTTACACCAGCTGTGATCTGTTCTTCATCCGACAGCTGCTGATGGGTCGTGCTGGCCGGATGGATGATCAGCGACTTCGAATCACCGACATTCGCCAGATGGGAGAAGAGCTTCACGTTCTCAATCAGCTTGACACCTGCAGCCGCCCCGCCCTTGATGCCGAAGGTAAGAATGGCCCCCTGGCCTTTAGGCAGATACTTCTGTGCCAGCTCATATGAAGGATGGCTCGGCAGTCCGGCATAGCTCACCCACTCCACAGACTCATGCGCCTCCAGATACTGTGCCACCTTAAGCGCATTCTGGCTGTGACGCTCCAGACGCAAATGCAGGGTTTCGAGCCCCTGCAGCAGCAGCCAGGAATTGAACGGCGAGATGGCTGCACCAAGATCACGCAGCAGCTGCACGCGCGCTTTGATAATATACGCTATCGGCCCTACCGCTTCAGTGTAGACTACCCCGTGATAGCTCGGGTCCGGCTCCGTGAGGCCGGGGAATTTGCCGCTGGCCTTCCAGTCGAACTTGCCGCCGTCCACAATGATGCCGCCGATGGATGTGCCATGGCCGCCGATGAATTTGGTTGCGGAATGCACCACGATATCCGCCCCGTGTTCAATCGGACGCAGCAGATACGGGCTCGGGAAGGTATTGTCGACAATCAGCGGAATGCCATGCTCGTGGGCGATCGCTGCCACCGCCTCAATATCCAGTACGTTCCCTTGCGGATTACCGATCGTCTCGGCATACAGCGCTTTGGTCTTATCTGTGATCGCTGCCCGGAAGTTCTCGGGATGATCCGAATCGACAAAGCTCACCTTGATCCCGAGCTTCGGCAGTGTCGTTGAGAACAGATTATAAGTCCCGCCGTACAGGCTTGCGGAGGAGACAATCTCGTCCCCTGCTCCGGCAATATTCAGAATAGAGAAGGAAATAGCCGCTGCCCCCGAGGCTGTCGCGAGCGCACCTGCCCCGCCCTCCAGCGCCGCCAGCCGCTGCTCGAACACATCGGTAGTCGGGTTCATCAGCCGGGTATAAATGTTGCCGAACTCCTTGAGCGCGAACAGGTTAGCAGCATGCTCAGCATCGCGGAATCCGTAAGAAGTAGTCTGATACAGCGGTACAGCCCGGGCTAAAGTAGTTGGATCAATCTCCTGGCCTGCATGAACGGTTAAAGTCTCGAATGACAGCTTACGCTCTTCTGACAATGGTATTTCCCCCTCTGAATGGATGATGGCAAACATTAGTAATTAAGAATTGTACCTATTCTCTCACAAACCATGTCATTTGAAAAGAAAAAAATCACATTATTCCGGTGTGTTTTATTATATTTTTTCCGAAAAATATACTCTTGGCTCAGTCTGCTATAGAATGCGTTTACAAAATATCATAGAAACCGTCATAAAGGTTCATTGCCGGATGGGAAAATGGTTTGCAGCATTATGTATTGTATAGCAACATGGGAGAGCCCCGTGAGAATGATTGTCCGGGCTGGAGGAAGTTCACACATTGGTGATACGTGAGGAAGAAATACCGCCGTTAAAGCAGCGGCCGGGAGTTCAACTATATAAAGGGGGAACGGAGTGTCCGCCCCCCCCCCCCCCCCCGGTACTGTTATCCGCTGATCGGTCTGTTCCGCAGATTAATAACTGCTCTGGCTTTGTTCCCCTTTGGCGATTGCCACGCCGCCGCTTGTCCCGATCCGGGTCGCCCCTGCACCAATCATCACAAGCGCATCCTCTGCACTGCGCACACCGCCGGATGCCTTAACGCCGATATCAGGACCAACGGTGGCCCGCATCAGGGCGATATCTTCCTTGGTAGCTCCGCCGGTCGAGAAGCCGGTCGAGGTTTTCACGAAATCTGCCCCTGCTTCTACAGCAAGCTTGCAGGCGCGGACCTTCTCTTCATCCGTCAACAGGCAGGTCTCAATAATTACCTTGGTCAGCGCCTTGCCGCGTGCAGCATCCACTACTGCAGCGATATCACGCTTTACCAGCTCATCATCGCCGTCCTTGAGTGCGCCGATATTGATGACCATATCCACTTCGCCGGCGCCTTTGGAAATCGCATCCGCAGTTTCAAAAGCCTTGGTTTCCGGTGTCGATGATCCCAGCGGGAAGCCGATTACCGTACATACTTTAACTTCAGGAGTATCCTTCAGCACAGCATAGGCTGTGGAGACCCAGGCCGGGTTGACGCAGACAGAAGCAAATTTGTATGCTTTGGCTTCTTCGGCAAGCTTGATAATATCATCTCTACGGGCATCCGCCTTCAGCAGCGTATGGTCAATAATCCCCGAAATTGTAATTTCACTCATGATTAATTCCTCCATGTAATCGGTAATAGATGTTTCCATTCCCTGTAATCATACCAATAGTCGAACGCTTTGGAAAGCCGGAGCACTGCTGCTATTACGTCAGCCCAGGAGCCCGCAGCACCGCTTACACCTTTACCTGACGGATCGCCTCCCGCAAATCGCCCGTATTCGCACTAATAAGCATAGAGGCCTCATATACCTCTTTGATCTTCTCCAGTTGAAGGTCTGTCAGCTCACGGATCAGCCTTGTCTGCTCTGAGACACCTCCGGCAATATGAGCCATACTGCCCACAGTTGCAGCAACCTCCTCGGAGCCTGCAGACAGCTGCTCTGCCGTCACCGACACATCGATGATCTGCCCGGCCACCTCGCGGAATGCGGCAGAAGCCTCCACCAGGGCCGCTTCTGCTTCAGCAGACATCCGCACACCTTCCTTGACTTCATTGGAAGCCTCCGTCATATGCGTACCGATGCTGGCTGAAGCATTACCGATATGATTCAGCAGACCCTCGACCCGCCCTACCGCAGCGGCAGAGCCTTCCGCCAGCTTGCGAACCTCTCCGGCTACGACAGTGAAGCCTTTGCCGTGTTCTCCCGCATGGGCTGCTTCAATGGAAGCATTCAGTGCAAGCAGCTTCGTCTGATCCGCGGACTGTCTGATCGCCGCCAGCGCCCCTTCGATTTCATTCGCATAGCCTTGCAGCAGGAGCACGGTATCCAGAGTCTGCCCGGCAGATACGGAGATCGACTTCATCTGCTGGTTAGTCTGGTTCATGGCAGTCTGGGAGGACTCCACAATATCCAGCGCCTTGACTGCGAAATCCGAGACAGTGGCCGAGGCTGCCGAAATACGTGATATTCCCTGTGCCATCTCATCCATCGCCATAGCACTGCTCTGTGCGCCTTCGGTCTGCGAATGGGCACCGGCGTAGATATCGCCTATCCTCACGCCCACCGCCTCACTCATCTTCAGCACATCATCGGCGTTCCTCGCGAATGTCTCAGAGGATCCGTATAGTAAATCAGATGCCGTAGATACATTGGATACCATCCCCCGCACTCTGGTATTCAGATCGCCTGACATTTGAAGCATGGCCTGATAAGCTGTTCCGATCTCATCCCGGGACGTAACCGGACGGGCATTCAGTATCCGTGCAGCCTCTGCCAAGTCACCTCTGGCCATGGTACCCGCACTCTCAGTGATTGTCGAAAGAGGACGCAGTGCCCGGGATACAAACCAGGCCAGGACTGCCAATGCAGCCAAAGATACAGCCAGAATGATGCCATAAAGCGGCAGGCTCTGGACCAGTACATCGCGGGTCAGCGTACTGAGGACAGCAACGTCGGTATCTATGCCGAGCGCTCCGATAAACGCTCCTCCCGCGTCCTTCACAGGTACAAATGCCGAGATATAATCTCCGTATTCAGGATTCCTGATTAGTGGCGTGCTGGCATTCTCCCCGGCAAGAACCGCCTTAACCGCCGCAGCCGGCATATCTGTACTTTCATTAATCTCGGAAGCCAGCGGGTCCCCCTCCGGTCTTCCGTCAATCATCAGCTGCGGCTGATGGGCTTCATCAATTCTGACAAAGTATACATAACGGGCACCAATCGACTTCCGGAACTGATCCAGTTCACCCCGGAGCGACCAATACAGGTCAGTCTCCTGCGGGTCAGCCAGGAAATCACGGTAGCGCCCGGCATCCATCTGCGTGACATAGCTGCTGGCAATTCCTATGTTGTAACTGCTGATCGTCCCTTTCACCGCTGATCCGGTGTTCACCCATTGGATGGCGATATTCCCTGCCGCAATGCAAAGAATGACTACAGTCATAACACTGAGGATACGGGCAATAAGTCTTGTTCGGATAAAAGAAAACATGCAGGCTTTCCTTTCGCGCGCGGCATTTGCGTTATTAAAGTAAGGACTTATGTATATGCAATGACAAATGTCCCTCTTCCGGAAAATTTCGACAACTTTTTTGAAAATCCTTTTTCAATTACACAGATATTCAAAATAACCCCGCAGAGCGGGGCCTTGGCGCTTTTGTTCAGTTCACTTTCGAAATTCAGGAGAAATTCTATATTTCAAAAAAACAGGCTGCCTCTGAAGCTACTATTCGCAGCTCCAAAGACAGCCTGTTGGCATTTTCTTAGTGACCGCCGGACAAGCTGAGGCCGATCCGCTTCACCAGCCGGTCGCTTTCTTCATTAAGTCCGACAATGGTTACCCGCTTGCCAAGCTCAGCGTATTTGCTGATTGTTTTGGCAATAGCTCCTACTGCCGACTGGTCCCACACATGGGAATGGGTGAAGTCGATAATGATCTGTTCCGGGTCGCTTTCATACATAAATGCATGCACGAAATGGCTGGTAGTGCCGAAGAACAGCTGGCCCGAGACTTTATAGGTAGTTGATGAGGCTGCAGTGTGAACGTTCAGCTTTATGGAAGCTATTTTCCAGGCAAACGACAAAGCGCTCAGCAGAACGCCGAACAGCACCCCGATCGACAGATTATCTGTAGCAACTACCGTAACAACTGTAACAATCATAACCAGCGCATCGCTGAGCGGCACTTTGGTTAATGACTTCAGCGAGCTCCACTCAAAGGTGCTGATGCAGACCATAATCATGACCCCGACCAGTGCACCCATCGGAATCTGCTTGACCACATCGCCCAGGACCAGAATCAGGAACAGCAGAAAGATTCCCGAAACAAAAGTAGAGAGGCGTGTCCGTCCGCCTGACTTCATATTAACCATCGACTGGCCAATCATCGCACAGCCCGCCATCCCGCCGAAGAATCCGGTCACGATGTTAGCGAGGCCCTGTCCCTTCGCTTCCCGGTTCTTGTCGCTGCCCGTTCCGGTAATATCATCAATCAGTGTTGCCGTCATCAGCGATTCCAGTAATCCGACTACAGCGAGTGATAATGAGTAGGGAAAAATAATCATCAGTGTGTCCCAGGTAACCGGAAGATCGGGCAGATGGAACACCGGCAGCGCCGAGGTAATATTCCCCATATCGCCTACAGTCTTCACATCAAGCTTCAGGACTATGCTTAGTACAGACACAATAATGATGGCAACCAGTGCTGAAGGTATAGCCCGGGTAATCTTTGGAACCGTATAAATGATGACCAGTGTCAGGGCCACCAGCGCGTACATGATCCAGCCCTGCCCTTCAAAATGCACCAGCTGAGCCATAAAGATCAGGATAGCCAGGGCGTTGACGAATCCGGTCATTACCGGCTGCGGCAGGAAGGTTATGAACCTTCCGAGCTTCAGCATCCCCATCAGCACCTGAATGATTCCGGCCAGAACGGTAGCGGCGAACAAATACTCGATACCATGTGAAAGCACCAGACTGCCGACCAGCAGGGCCATCGCTCCCGTGGCCGCCGAGATCATGCCGGGTCTTCCGCCCGCAAAAGCAGTTACAATAGCAATGCAGAAGGAGGCGTATAATCCCACCATCGGACTCACACCAGCCAGAATGGAGAAGGCAATAGCTTCCGGTATCAGTGCTATCGCCACTGTCATGCCCGACAAAATATCGCTTCTCGTGTTGGAAAACCACCCGTTGTTGTATGAACTTAGCTGTTTCAAGAATGCTCTTCCTCCTGTGTCCTGTTATAGGTTTCAGGCTTTTGCTGCAAAGCCCGGGTCCGGTGCAACGCCAATGCCTAATATTGTACCTGACCCGCCTTAACCTCCACAAAAGGACAACCCTTGCTTGTAAGCGATATCTCCCCTTCTAATCTCGTTAATCCTTCTACTTGCGCCAAAATACTAGTTAATCAGATTAACGGTATAACCCGGATGCCTTCACTTCATTGAAGAAGTGGTTGAATTCCTCAATATTCAGCTGCTGCTGGGCGTCGGACAAGGCTGTGGCCGGATCCGGATGCACCTCCACCATAATTCCGTCGGCTCCGGCAGCAAGTGCCGCTTTGGCACATGGAATCAGGATATCCTTGCGTCCGGTGGAGTGGGTTACATCAACCAGCACCGGCAAATGGCATTCCTGCTTCAGAATCGGCACAGCAGAGATGTCGAGTGTATTGCGGGTCGATTTCTCATAAGTGCGGATACCGCGTTCAATCAGCATAATCTCCATGTTCCCCCGGGACATGATGTACTCAGCCGCATGCACGAACTCGTCCAGTGTTGCCGACAGCCCGCGCTTCAGCAGCACCGGCTTGTTCACTTCACCTACCGCCTTGAGCAGCTCGAAGTTATGCATATTCCGTGCGCCGACCTGAATGACATCCACATAGTCGAGCGCCTCTTCAATATGACGGGGATCCACAATCTCACTGATCGTCAGAAGCCCGTATTCATTAGCGGCTTCACGGAGAATTCTCAGACCGTCCATGCCCAGACCCTGGAAGTCATAAGGCGAGGTACGGGGCTTGAAGGCTCCGCCGCGCATAACCTTTACTCCGGCCTTCTGCAGGGCAGCAGCAACGGTACGGGTCTGCAGCTCGCTCTCCACCGAGCACGGGCCGGCAACCATCAGCGAAGAGAGACCGCCGACAGTAACGTCTCCCGGAAGCACAATAACGGTATCCTCGGCATGATTTTTCCGTGCAACCAGCAGGGATTTCTTGTGCTCTGTACTTTGCAGGTCGAGCGAGGCGGAGAAAATCTGTTTGAACAGTGTACGGATGGTTCCGCTGGTGAAAGGCCCCTTGTTGCTCGCCACTAATTTCTCCAGCATTGCCTTCTCGCGCTCAGGATCGAACTTCGGCACGCCCTGCTTTTCTTTGAGGACACCAATCTCCTGAACAATTCCGGCACGCTCCGAAATCAGCTCCAGCAATTGCCCGTTAATCTCATCCAGTCTTGCTCTCAAGTTATCCAATTCAACATTGCTCATTACCTGACACTCCCTTTTTGTAGTTAATGGTTAAGCCTATGAACGAACGCAAAAAGGCCCCCCGCCGCAAGGGACGAGGAGCCGTGGTACCACCCTTATTTAGAGTTTTATCCTGCCGTAGCATCGGCACCCGGGAACTTCTGTGAACCTCCCGGCCTGGGACTAACTCTGTCTTACACCCTTTAACGCTGGAAGCGGGCCTCCCTACACATACCTGCTGCAGCGAGGTACTTCAGGGACCGACTCGGAAGTGAACTTCGGCACTAAGCGTCAAATGAGGGTGCTCTCAGTCTCCGGCACGCCTTCCCTGTTAAGATCCGCTGTCAGTGCTTACTCTCTTCGTCATTGTCATTACATGGTATATTGATGCGTCTTATGCATCTGGTTTCTGCTATCTTAATCAAAATGACTTCCACATGCAAGATGTCACGAGAACGCATTACAGCTTTAACGCAGTATTGTGTACAGAGTGTGAATAAACACCTGGAAATGCTGCTGTTCAGAAAAATTTCCGGATCATCTCAGCAATGGCTTCGCTTCTCAGCGGCTTGCTGATATACTCATTCATTCCTGCTGCAAGGCAGATTTCCCGGTCGCCTTTGAGCGCGTTGGCCGTTACTGCAATAATGACCGGCTGCTTGTCCGCCGGCTGTGTCTCCCGGATTCTGGAGGTTGCCACAAGACCGTTCATACCCGGCATCTGCACATCCATGAAGATCAGATCGTAGCTGTCACGGCCGGTCATCTCCAGCACCTGCAGCCCGTCTTCCGCAACATCAACGGTAAATCCGCGCTTCTCCAGAATTTTGCGCAGCACAATTTGATTAACCGCATTATCTTCAGCCACCAGAATCCGCAAGGACCGGCTCGGCGGCAGTGAATTCTGTACCGCCGCTGAGCCCGCTTCAGCAGGGGCTACGGACTTTTCTTCCTGAAGAACTACGGTAAATACAAAGGTCGCCCCTTGCCCTGCTGTTGCATCCAGATCAATACGTCCGCCCATCAGCTCCACCAGCTGTTTGCTGATTGCCAGCCCCAGGCCGGTACCTTCAGCCTTACGGCTCATGAACTGCTCCAGCTGATAGAACGGCTCAAATAACCGGCTGCGGGCAGCTTCCGG
This sequence comes from Paenibacillus sp. MMS20-IR301, assembly GCF_032302195.1. Classification (NCBI taxonomy): domain Bacteria; kingdom Bacillati; phylum Bacillota; class Bacilli; order Caryophanales; family Paenibacillaceae; genus Paenibacillus; species Paenibacillus sp. MMS20-IR301. Next base: position 6,708,579 of record NZ_CP135275.1, on the reverse strand, counting down.
AATACCTATTCCCGTATCGGCTACTGTAAATTGCAGGGTTACTCTTTGATCCGTCTCTTCCTCCGGCAGCTTCTGCACGCTAACCTTAACCTCGCCTGTGCAGGTAAACTTTACCGCATTGCCGACCAGATTAAGCAGAATCTGCTTCAGTCTTTCGCCGTCGCCAAGCAGCTGCTGCGGCACGTCCGGATTCACCTCGACTCTGAGCGCAAGCCCTTTGCCCTCCGCCTTGTGCACCAGCAGCTCAAGAGCAGAATCCATGCAATGCTTCAGCACAAACGGCTCTTCATGCAGCTGGGTTTTGCCGGCTTCAATCTTCGAGAGATCCAGAATATCGTTAATGATATTCAGCAGGGATTCCCCGCTCTGGCGGATAATCTCCAGGTACTCCCGCTGCTGTGAAGCCGGACCCACGAGGTCCAGCAGCAGATCCGTCATCCCGATTACGCCGTTCATCGGCGTACGGATTTCATGGCTCATCATCGCCAGAAATTCACTTTTGGCCCGGTTCGTATTCTCTGCGGTTTCCTTGGCAATGAGCAGCTTCTTCTGCTCCGTAATATCCTTGACGATGATGTAAAAGCCGACCGTAGCCTGATGGATAATAATCGGGGCTATGGTGGTCAGCACCTCTACAGAATGCCCGTCCTTATGCCGGACATGGTCAATACTGCGTTCTGTGAAGCCCTGCGCATGGCTGGAGCCGATCACATCCTGCAGGTGATGATCCCCGATAAGCCGCCCGACGCTGATTCCGGCCAGCTCCGGAATCGTATAGCCGGTAAGCTGGACGGCCTTCTCATTGCCATTGATGATCTTCCCTTCCAGATCAAGCGATATGATGGCATCATGGTTATACTTCTTCAGTGAGGTGTAACGCTCAACCGTCTCCTGCAGCTTCTGCTCCACAAGCTTGCGCCAGGTGACATCACGCCCCGAAGCCAGCACGTTTGGCACTCCGCCGTCTTCCACAATGCTCAGGCTGAACTCGATCCAGAGGTATTCCCCGCCGGCATTCAGCACCCGCAGCTGTATATTCTGCTGCTCCGCAGGCTGTGCAGCAGCCGCAGAGTCCAGGTCCTCCGGATGGATCAGGCTGCGCAGATTCCTGCCGATGAGCTCTTCCGGCTTATACCCCAGCACTTCCAGAACGGAAGGTGAGCAGTACCTGCAGACTCCGCCCGGTGTAGCCAAATAAACGATATCCCTGATATGATCCGCAATCAGCCGGTACAGCTTCTCATCAGCCTGCGGAGAGAGCCCTTCCCCGGTCTCCCTGCCGGAAACCCCGGTCAGATGAACGATATAATACAGCCCCGCCCCGCTTGAAGGCTCCCTGACCAGTGCCACATGCAGCAGCAACAGAACCGCAGAGCCGTCCGCATGACGCATCCGGGTCTCCACTTCAAAGAAGGGGGCTTCCCCCGCTGTTAAAGTCCCCATCCTGTGCCTATATATTTCCAGGGAATCCCCATATAAGAATTCCGTAAATTGTTGTCCCAGTAATTGTTCTTCCGTATACCCGAGCAGCAGGATTACGGCCGGATTCACACTGCTCCACTCTTCCGACATGGACAGAAATGCGACTCCGGCTGTTCCCGTCCTGAATGCATGTTCAAATGGAGAAGACGCCTCCGTATGCTGTCTTAGCATAAGATCCACCGCCCGTTTGTGGAGTAATAAATACAAGTCATTTATATTAAATCTGTAATATAAATATCTTGCATAATCGGGCGAAAGTCAAATGATTCTGCCAGTGTATGGGCAATCAAAGGTGAAGCAGATATTGCACCCCGCGAACCGGACTTCAGACAGAGTTCTCCCCAGTTCCCCGCCTTTAGTTAATCCCCTATTACTTGTAATCTCTGCCCGTCTACACTGACCCTTCCAGCAGCCGTTCTACGGTTGCAGTCAACAGCTTGACCTGAAAGGGCTTGGTGATATAGGCAGCAAAGCCTTTATTACGGGCTTTCTCAATATCCGATGCTTGAGCAAATGCGCTGGTTCCCAGCACAGGAATACGGCAGGTCGCCTCATCCTGCTGCAGGATTTCCATGGCTTCATATCCGTTAAGGCCGGGAAGCCCGATATCCAGAATGATCAAGTCCGGCAGCATCTCCCGGGCTATTGTCAGGCCGAGCTCTGCCGTTTCAGCTTTCAGCAGCAATACGGAGGGCAGATTTCTTTTGAAGATATGATGCATTAAAGCCATGTTGAGCTGATTATCTTCCACATATAGTACTGTCCGCTTGTACTCCTCCATCCGGCGTATCCTCCTATAAATATCCCCGCAAAGGACTCAGCAGAGACCCCAAAACATAAAAATTGTATCTCCAAAGTCCGGCACAATAGGCTGTAAACAGGCGGAAAATAAAAAAACCGAAGAAAGGGACGAATCCCCCTTCTTCGGCTCATGTTCGGCTCATTGTCATGTCCGACTCATTTCCACCCTGTTTGCAGTTTACTTATTGAAAAGTGTACGCTATCACACTGGTATCTTTGTCGAAATCCCAGTCCACATAAATATCCGACAGCTCCTTGCCGAGCATCGGGGCAATTGTGGTGGTATCTTCCAAATATCGCTTCTCCATCTTGCGTTTGGTCGTCTTCAGTGTATTCTCATAGCCGAGCCCGATCAGTTCCTTCTCCAGCGGAATAAGAATACCTTCACGCTTGATAATCAGAATACGCGGACCAAGCCACCAGGAGTCGGTAAAGACCGGTTCCTTCTGCACCTTGCTGCTCACTTCGTTAATCTGGGAATGAACCTCTTCACGCCCTGCATAATTGTCGGTAACCACACTGTCATTCTTGATAAGTGCAACGATCATCCCCGACGCGTTATGTATGCCCCAATCATAGAAAAGCTCGCCGACCTCAATAGCCATATTATCCTTCAGGTACGCCGACAATTCAGGGAGCAGGGACTTCATCAGCAGCTCACGGGTGTAGCGAAATGCCTGTTCTTCTTCCTTACTTAACAAAAATCTCTCCACAGGCCCGATAAAGTTGCGGATATGCAGTGCGATACATTGCTCTCCGATAGAAGCATGTATCGACTCAGGTCCCTTCCCGAAGCGTTCCCGCAGTAGTCTTCCCGTAAAACTGGAAAGCTGGCTAGCAAGTTCTGTATTGCTCATTCAATTTCCTCCAGCATAATATTCTTGTGTCTGTGTATACGTGTATGGGGAGAAACTCCGCCTGCTGAAGTAACGGTTCGTTCAATTCAGTATAATCTTAAAATACCGGGTTCGTATATACCAAACTTTACGTCCAGCCAAATACCGCAGCAAGTATATTTTTACCTTTGCCAGCTCCTCCTGCCTCTTATGCAGACGGATATTTTGGAAAAAAGTTGCAAAAAAAGAAGTGCAGAAGCTGTTATTAGCCTGCACTCCAATAGTATAGCCGGGTATCACCGTTATTCGCTTCCTCCCGGGTTCCGGTTCGCCTCGGTAAAAACCTCAAAAAATGGCGTCGTATCCCGCCCGGCCATCGTCTCCTCCGCACCGGGATTCCAGCCGATCTCTGCCCGCCAGCTGCCGAGCAGGCCTGAGGCTATAAGCTCCTGCTCCTCAGGATGAGCCAATATCTCTGCTTGCGGCGCTACATACAGCGCGTCCACCGGACAATAAGCCTCACACATGAAGCAGGTCTGGCAATCCTCCTGGCGGGCAATTACAGCAAGCTTGCCTTGCAGCTCGAACACATGGGTCGGACACACCTTCACACACAGACTGCAGCCGATGCAGCGGTCCTGGCTCACCAGCTCAATCATATCGCCCGCTCCTCTCCCGGCGTGCGGGCATGCAGTTCATGGGCATGCGGCACGCTTTCGGTCCGTATGCTGATCCGCTCAATGCCGGAGAGAATCAGGCGGTGGGTCTGGCGCGGGTCCAGCACCGGGTACTCGGCCAGGTGCTGCAGCCCGCGGCTCTCCTTGCGGGCCAGCGCAGCGGTGTATATCCAGCGGCCGACAGTCAGCATGGCGGCCGCTTCACGGCTCTGCACGATGCCCTGAACCGTCGCGGGCACCTGCCCGCCCAGTCCGGGCATCAAGCTGTTCAGCCGCTGCAGGCTTGCAGCGACCACGGGCTCGCTGCGGAAGTAATTGATCTGCAGCGGCAGGATCTCCCGCTGGACGGCCGCAATCAGCGGCTTCGCGTCCAGCGCCCTTGCGGAGCCGGCGCCAGCCGGCAACCCGTAGCGGCCTGCCGCGCGGAGCAGCCGGCTGTCCGCCGGGCGCGGCCCGCGCAAAGCGTGCCGCGCTGCGCCTGCTCCTGCCCAGCTGCCGCTGCAGATGGCCCAGGATGCATTGTAGGCGCCGCCGCCGGAGATGGCGCCGGTCACTTTCTCGCGGGAGGCGGCATCTCCCGCGGCGTACAGGCCGGGCACCGATGTGCCACAATCGGTGCCCGCCAGGCGCAGGCCGCCCGTGCCGCGCATCGTGCCTTCATAGCGGAGCGTGAGCGGGAATTTATCCTTGAACGGATTAATTCCCGCCCGCTCCAGCGGCATGAAGAAGATCGGGTGGGCTTTCCGCAGGAATGCCTGCTTCTCCGCCGTATCCGCCAGATCCAGCGAAGCATAGACCGGCCCCTTCAGCATCAGCTCGGGGATGCTGCCGAAGGTGCGGTCGCCGCGGTGCAGCGGCTTCCCCGCAGCGTCATACAGCGTGGCCCAGGCCAGCATGCGCCCGCGTGTCACTGTTCCATCCGCGAAGCTCGGGGCATACTGGCGGCTGAATTCCATGCCGGACAATTCGGCCCCGGCTTCGGCTGACATCAGCAGCCCCTCCCCGGTCAGCACATTGCAGCCCAGTCCCTTGCTGAGGAAGGTGCAGCCGCCTGTCGCCATAACCACCGCATTCGCCTTCACCTCCCAGCGCTCTCCGGTCAGGCGGTTGATACCGCGTGCACCGCCTGCCCCGTGCTGATCATGCAGCAGCTCAAGCGCCGGAGACTGATCCCATATGCGCACGCCCGCCTTGCGGACTGCCCTGCGCATAATTTTCATATACTCAGGCCCGTGCAGATGCGTCCGCAGCGGCCTGCCGTCTTCATCCTTCGGGAAGGGATATCCCCATTCCCCGACCAGTGTCAGATTCTGCTCCACCTGATCCAGCACACGGTGAATCCAGGCATTCTCCGAGAGATAACCGCCTGCCTTCAGCCTGGCCTGCACGGCCTGCTCCCGCAGCTCTGCCACCGGGGGAATGACCAGGAGCGTTGTTCCGCCCGGCGCAGTGGCCCCGCTTGTTCCAAGATATCCTTTGTCAGCCAGAATGACCTTTGCACCCTGCGAGGCTGCACTCCATGCCGCCCATGCTCCGGCTGGCCCTCCGCCCAGCACTAGTACATCTGTCGTTACCTGCTGATGCTGCTGCGGCATTCTGCTGCCTCCCTTCGGTTCACCGTTCTTAATCTTACTTAAGCTGCCAGTCGCTGATATTGAAATCCTTCTTGGCCAGCTTCTCATCAACCAGGAAATTCTTGGTTCCCTCCAGCAGCTTCGTGCCTTCGTCCGTGAACGCTGTATCCTTGATATCACTGATCGGATTCACCTGCTTCGCAAGCTCCGGGGTGGTATCCCCGATCTCGGCCAGGAATGCATAATACTCATCTTCATGCTGCTTCAGGTCAGCCAGCGCCTTCTCCCGCGCTGCATTCCACGCTTTAGGGAAATCAGGGAACTTCTTAAGATATTCCTCCGATACAACCGTCGCACTGCTTCCGAGCAGATCCGGATGACTCGACGCATCATCCAGGTGGGTATAGCCCTGCTCAATCAGCTTCAGCGCAGGCACACCGAGATTCGTGGTCGCATCCACATCTCCGCGGGCAAGCGCTGCAGTCGCATCCGGAATCAGCATATGAACCAGCTTATAGTCCGTAATCCCCTCCTGCTGCAGCAGGCCGACAACATAACGGTGCATGAACGAGCCTTTTTGAATCGCAATCGTCTTGCCCTTCAGATCCTGTACAGTCTTCGGTCCATCCTTCTTCCCGATCAGATAACCGACCGTATGGGCCGAGCTTTGGCCGATCAGCCGGGTCTTGGCTCCCGAAGCATAGGCAATAATGGCCGGGGTGTCCCCCAGACTGCCGAAATCCAGCCGTCCGCTAATCAGTGATTCTGTCTGGTCCGGGCCGTTCGGGAAGCCGGTCAGCTTCACTTCCGTAATCCCGTATTGCTTCAGCTCTTCCTGAATAATTCCTTTGTATAAGCCCCAGCCCTCTGCACCGCCGGGCAGATTCAGCTTGTTCGAGCCGATGAACCCGAAATTCAGTACCGCCGGAGCATTGCCGGCCTCTCCACTGCCTGCCGCCTCGGCTGTATCCGTTCCGCCGCCGTTTGCTGCACTGCCGCTGTTCCCGGAGCCGGCATTATTGGCGCAGGCCTGCAGCACCAGCATAATCATCACCACACCTGCGATCAGCGTGAGGCGCCCCCTTGTACTCCATACACCAGTAATCTCTCTGTACAATTTATTCATTGCCCTGTTCTCCCCTCAGTCATCTGCCGGATGTTTGATATTGTTATTGGTTACTGCCTGCTTCAGAACCCTGCCCTGGCCGCCAGCTGATACATGAATTCATGAGCGGCCACCGGCTGTCTCCCCCTGCCCCAGCCCACCTTCTCGCGGTACCCGCCGAGCAGTCCCTGCTGCTCCAGCTCCGCTTCAGTAATTCCGGTAATCTCCTCGGAATCGGGAGCCACATACAGAGCGTCTACCGGACAGTACAGCTCGCACATGAAGCAGGTCTGGCAGTCGCTCTGCCGGGCGATGACGGGTATTCCGTCCTCCACCCGGTCGAATACATTGGTCGGGCAGACGGATACACACTGATTGCATTCTATACATCTGTCCGCGCTGATTACTTCAATCACAGCAGTACACTCTCCTTCGCTACCTCTTCTGCCTTAACCCAGATCTGGTCCAGCCCGCCGCTGATCAGCCGGTGATGCTGGCTGTCGTCGCTTCCCTTGAAGTCCTCGCGTTTATGCATTCCCCGGGTTTCAGTGCGGGCCAGTGCGGAGCTGTACATCCAGCGGGCCGTTGCCGTCATCGCCTCTGCTTCCCGCGCCTTCACGCCCTCCGGCGTGCGCTGGATCTCCCGGCTGCGCTGCTCTTTCCACAGTCCATCCAGACGTTCCAGCGAGGCGGCCAGCCCCTGCTCTGTGCGGAACAGATTGATGTCGTACGGTTTGACCTCCGCCTGCACTGCCTCTACATATTCCGCAGTTCTGGCTGCCGCTCCCGCTCTCACTTCCTGGTGAACCAGCGGTGAAGAGGACAGTCCGGATGGGGCACGGTGATCCGAGTGCCGGCCGAGCCCGGCTGCATAGGCTGCCGCGCCTTCTCCGGCGAAGGAGCCGGAAGACATCGCCCAGGCGGCATTATGGCTTCCCCCTCCGGTGAACCCGCCGCAGATCAGCTCACGGGTAGCCGCATCGCCTGCAGCATATAGCCCTGGTACGCCTGTGCCGCAGCTCTCATCTGTAATCCGGATGCCGCCTGTTCCGCGGACAGTCCCTTCCAGCCGCAGCGTTACCGGGAATGCATCCTTGAAGGGATTGATCTCCCGCCGGTCAAACGGCAGGAAGAAATTCGTCTGGGCCACCCGCAGCAGCGGCTGCAGTGCTTCATCAGCCCCGTCCAGCTTAGCGAATACCTGGCGGCCCGCCAGCAGATTCCTGGCAATTACGGAACGGCCCTTCTTGGAGCCTGCTCCTTCCACTACACTGCCGTCCTCATAATAGAAGCTGGCGTAGCTGTAATATGCGGTCTTCGTTACAGAGGAGAAGGTCGGGCAGATCGCATAGGCATTCGAGAACTCCATGCCCGACAGGCTCGCCCCTGCTTCAGCCGCGAATAAGTAGCCGTCACCCGTCAGAACATTGCAGCCCAGCGCCCTGCTGAGGAATGCACAGCCTCCGGTAGCAATCACTACCGCCCCGGCATGCACGCTCCAGGCTGCTCCGCCTTGCGTCTGTATCCCGGCGGCTCCGGCTACACCGTGCTCATCAGCAAGCAGCTCCAGCACCGGGCTGTGGTCCAGAATCTTCACTCCCGCCTTCTTCACCAGCTTGCGCATAAGGCGCATATATTCAGGTCCCTGCAGGCTGCGGCGGTATTGATTCCCTTCCTCATCCACCGGGAACGGATAGCCGGCAACCCCAAGCCTGTTCATATTCTCGTAGGTACGGTCCAGCACCCGGTCCATCCAGCGGTGCTCGGCCAGCTTGCCGCCCATCGCATAGCGGCTGGCCTTGGCTGCCTCGCGCAGCTCCGCCTCCGGCTTCACATACCAGACTCCGGTGCCTGACGGGGCCGTCGCGCCGCTGGAGCCGCAGTACCCCTTATCAGCCAGGATCACCTTGGCCCCCTTGGCTGCAGCTGTAAGTGCCGCCCATGTTCCTGCCGGACCTCCGCCGATTACCAGTACATCCGCTGTCAGTGTCAATGTTTCCTTTAGTGCCGGTTGGTTCATGTTCTTGCCCCCTTGGTTTCATTAGCCTTAGCCTTCAGCCTTGATAGCTGTCACGCCAGTACAGGAATTTGCGTTCGATCACGCGGAACAGAGAATCGATCAGCTTGCCTACCACTGCGAAAATAATAATTCCGACAAAAATCACCGCCGTATTGGAGTTCTGCTTCGCTTCATTAATCAGAAACCCGACCCCTGACTGTGAGCCGATCAGCTCAGCAACAACCAGGCCAATCCAGGCTACAGCCATCGACAGGCGCAGGCCCAGCAGAATACCGGGCAGCGCTGCCGGCAGGATCAGCCGCCTCAGCTTCTGCAGCGGGCTGAACCCGAGCACCCGGGACACTTCAAACAGTTTGTTGTCCACTCCCCGGATGCCCATAAATGTATTAATATAGAGCGGAAAGAAAGCGCCGCTCATAATAATAACCACCTTCGAAATTTCCCCGAAGCCGAACCACAGAATAATCAGCGGTGCTATGGCCAGATGGGGAACCAGCCGCAGAATCTGCACACTCGGGTCCAGCAGATAAGCTGCTGTCCGGAACAGGCCGGTCAGCGTCCCCAGCAGGAGGCCGAGAATTCCTCCAATCAGGAATCCGATGCCTGCCCTTCCGATACTGACGCCCAGATGATGAGTAAGCTCCCCGCTTACGGCCAACTCGGCAAATGCGGAGAGAATCGTCAGCGGTGCCGGAAGAAATTCCGGCGAGATCCATCCGGCACTCCCGGCAAGCTGCCATACGGCGATTACTGCTACGGGAATTAGCGCCCCGGTGCCCCAGTCGGACAAAAGAGATTTCCAGGAAGCAACAGTTAATCTTCTCTTGTTGTTATGCGTAGTAATTGAAGCTGTTCCGCTATAATCACGGGCTTCCCTTACCCCCTTGGCGGTCTTGATTATTGCTTCTATCCCTTCACTCATGCGGTTCTTTCCCTCCTATCCTTGATAGCTGTCCCGCCACCGCAGCAGCCGCCGTTCAATCAGACGGACCATCGTATCGCTGATCAGGCCTGCAGCAGCAAAAACAATAATTCCGACAAATACGACAGGCGTATCGGCAAACTGCCGGGCATCCGACATCATGTAGCCGATTCCCGAGGTGGAAGCAATCAGCTCCGCCACCACCAGACCCAGCCATGAGAGGCCCAGCGACAGCCGTACACCGAGCATGATATTCGGCACTGCCGCCGGCAGCACCAGCCGCAAAATCTGCTTCCCTCTGCTGAAGCCCAGCACCCGGGCTACCTCGAAAAGCTTATTATCGGTCCCCCGTATTCCCATGAAGGTATTAATATACAAGGGGAAAAACGCGCCCTTGGCGATCAGCAGCACCTTGGATTCTTCGCCGATGCCGAACCAGAGAATGAACAGCGGCACGACTGCCAGGCTGGGGATCATCCGGATCATCTGCAGCGAAGGATCAAGCAGCTTCTCCGATCTGCGGAACAATCCGACCAGAATCCCGAACAGCAGTCCAAGCCCGCTGCCCAGCAGGAACCCTGAAAGTGCCCGTACCGCACTGATGCTGAAGTTATTCCATAAGTCTCCGGCAGAAGCCAGCGCAAGGAAGGACAGGGCAATCGTATAAGGCGCCGGAAAGAGCATCTCCGAGATCAGCCCGTAATGTCCTAATATCTGCCACAGGATTAATACGCCTGCCGGCAGCAGCAGCCCGAGTCCGGCAATTGCCGCTTTTCCCGGCCCTTGGGATCTTCGCGTTCTTCCGGCATTCCCGGCATTCCCGGCATTCGCTGCTATAGCCCGCTCAGCCATCGCTGTTCCTCCTTTCCATTTCCAAATCACAGGAATTATGCTATATTCCGGCCCCGTCCTTCAGCTCCAGTTCATCCACCTTCTCGAAATAATTCAGCACCTTCAGGCGCAGCTCCTGAAACGAGGTGGTTGTCTTCTTACGCGGATACGGCAGATCAACCGGAACGATCTTGCGGATTTTGCCCGGACGGGGTTCCAGAATTACCACTCTGTTGCCCAGGAATACAGCTTCATCAATATCATGGGTTACAAAAATCATCGTGGTCCGGTTCCGCCGCCAGATGTCGAGCAGCACCGTCTGCATATGCGCCCGGGTGAAGGCGTCCAGTGCACCGAACGGTTCATCCAGCAGCAGAATCTTCGGATTCCGCAGCAGCGCCCGGGCAATCGCCACCCGCTGGGCCATCCCGCCCGACAGCTCCCGGGGATACGATTTCTCAAATCCGCTTAGCTTCACCAGCTCAATCAGCTCATCTACCCGCTGGCGTATATCCGGCCTGCCAAGCGGCAGATCGGAGGCGATATTCTTCTCTACCGTCAGCCAGGGGAACAAGCGGTGCTCCTGAAAAATAAACCCCTTATCGATACCCGGCCCGCCAATCTCCGCCCCCTCAAGCGTAACCTTCCCGGTATAGCCGGTATCGAGGCCGGCGACGATGCGCAGCAGCGTGCTTTTGCCGCAGCCGCTGGGACCGATCACCGTAATGAATTCCCCCTCCTGCACCTGCAGATCTACATTCTCCAGTGCAATTACAGCTCCTCCAGCAGTATCAAAACGCTTATTCAGCCCGGCAATGTCCAGCAAAGCCTCTCCCATGTCTGCTCCTCCTTCGGGTGTTATCATACACAGCAGATAATTCTTCATTAACAAAAAAAACAGAGGAACCCCGCACTGGCATATGCGTGGCACCTCTGTTTGTACAGTCGGCTAAATTTAATTCAAAGTAATTCAATTGGAATTTGTAAATTTAAAATATCATCATTCTATAAACCTGTCAATAAAAATACACAAATTCCGCCCGGAATAATGTATTTCACTACTGACTTTTCGGTTTGTTTGTGCTTTTTTTTCGTACAACACATCAAACAAACTTACACTCATATACTTACATTTTGTAAGTATATGTGCTATAGTAGAGTATATTCTCGCTGTAACGGACAAGCATAAGCTTTAACTATATTAAATATTCTGCATAATAAGGGGTTAGTACCAATGAACAACGAAGGGAACATTCAAGGGGATACTCAAAAGAATAATCAAGCGCAGCAAGCTGCTGAACCGGAGTTCGAGTTCGGCATTTATACACTCGGGGATATAGTAACCGATTGTCATACCGGACAGCGGATCAGCCCCCGCCAGCGGCTGGATGAAGTCATTGCCGCTGCCAGGCTGGCCGATGAAGCGGGGCTGGATGTATTCGGCGTAGGTGAGCATCACCGGCTGGATTTCGTCATTTCTTCGGTGCCGGTCGTGCTGGCCGCCATTGCCCAGATTACGCAGCGGATTAAGCTGACCAGCGCAACTACGGTGCTGAGCACCATTGATCCGGTCCGGGTCTTCGAGGATTTCGCCACGCTGGATCTGCTCTCAGCCGGCCGGGCGGAGATTATTGCCGGGCGCGGCGCCTTCCTCGAGTCCTTCCCGCTGTTCGGCTATGAGCTGGAGGATTACAAGCTGCTGTTCAGTGAGAATCTCGACCTGCTGCTTACTCTGAATCAGCATGAAGTAATGAACTGGGAAGGCAAATTCCGCTCTCCGCTGCATAACGCCGAGATCGCCCCGCGTCCGCTGCAGCAGAAGCTTCCGCTCTGGATCGGCATCGGCGGCTCCGCGGAAAGCGCCGAACGGGCCGGTACGCTTGGCATCGGTATGGCGATCGCTATTCTTAGCGGCAGTCCGGAGCCGTTCCAGAATCTGGCCGACACCTACCGCCGGGCGGGTGCTGCAGCCGGGCACCGGCCGGAGGACCTTAAGATCGCCATTACAAGTCACGGTTATATTGCCAAGACCTCGCAGCAGGCACTGGATGAGTATTATCCTTATTACTACAGCTACCGTAACGCAATCAGCCCGAAGCCCGGACAGGAATACCGCGTATCACGCAGCGAATTCGGCCGGTTCACCTCTCCTGATGACACACTGGCTGTGGGCAGTCCGCAGCAGATTATTGAGAAGATTCTCTATCAGCATGAGCTGTTCGGCCATAACCGCTTCATGACCCAGCTGGATATAGGCGGCCTGCCGTATGCCAAGGTTGCGGAAGCCATCGAACTGCTGGCTACGGAGGTAGCCCCTGTAGTCCGGCGTGAACTCGCGAAGAAGCGGAGCGGAAGCCTCGCGAAGCAGTAACACAACCTATTAGCAGTGCTGCCCGGATAGGGGCGGCACTGCTTTTTTATGTGGAATAGGAGCTTATGTATCAAAAACATCAGGCAGATGCCGCCGGCATACCTGCTTCAGCGCCTCATAGCTGTCCGTGAACTCGAGCTGCCGGAGAATATTCAGGTAATTAAGCAGTTCGGCCGGGCTGTCTTTCTGCTTCAGGCAGAGCAGCGTAACCTCGTAGTACACCAAAGTCTCAATTTTATCGTAGAGGAGATTGGTTTTATCGGCTAACGGCAAGGCTTTGCTCAGGAAATAGAGGCTTTGCCCGTAGTTATGCTCCTTAAGGCAGACGGTGGCAATATTCTTCATCAGGTGCTGCTTAACCGTCCGGCTCTCGGCAAAATCCTGGTACTTCTCAAACTCAGCCGCCGCCCGGTTCCCAAAAAAGACCGCATCGCCGCTGCTAAGTGTGAACAGGAAATTATTAAGCAGCTTAAATTCATACAGAAACCAACGGTCTACTCCCAGCAGATACGGCTTGATTGCCCCGGCGATCCGGCTAAGCTGCCCGATCTCGTCCTCCCGCTGATAGCGGAGCAGAAAACCCTGACCCAGCAGATACAAATGGTGATAAGCCTCGGTGCCTGTCTCCTCGTACATAGAGCGGCACTCATGGCTGACTGTCCGCACCTTGCCGAATTCATAACGGTTCGCGGCCTCGACCAGACTCAGGTGCAGGCTCCGCTTCACCGGCTGCGCATATTCATAATGCAGAAACAGCAGCTCCTCAAGTGACATTTCAAGCTTGTCCAGCAGCAGAATCAGCTTGTCATACCCTGGATAATATTTGCCGCCCTCAAAGCGCGACAGATTGGAGCGGCTCATAATCCCGTCCGCCAGAACCGACTGCCTGATGCCCTTTGAGGTACGGACCCGTTTAATTACTGGACCTAAATGCATGACTTCCCCACTCCGTTCCGTTTGCACAATGTGAGTATACGGCACAATTAACAAAGCTAATTTTTATTGTATGCTACACTCGGCACAATAAAAATACAATTTATGGAGGAAGAACAGCAATGCGCATTCAGCTATCCAGGAAATTAAACAGCAGAGTATGGAATATTCTGGCCGGCACCCTGTTCACAAGAACTGCTCTTTTTATGAGCGTCCCGTATTTAGCCATCTTTCTTACCCATGAAAAGCACCTCTCCCTCTTCCTCGCCGGCTGTGTTCTCAGCATCAATCCGCTTGTGAATGTGGCCTTCAGCAGCTTCGGCGGAGCGCTTGCAGACCGGCTGCCCCTGCATAGAATCATCGCTGTTGTTCCTGTGGTTTGGGGAATCGTGTTCATTCTCTTCTACTATGCTGACAGCTTCCCCGTCTTCCTGCTGCTTAACGGGCTAAACGGGTTATGCTATTCCATCTTCGAGCCGGCCAGTAAAAAAGTGCTGTCCAGCGAAACGCTTCCGGAGAACCGGCTGCTTGTCTTTAACCTGCGGTATGCAGCGATTAACCTGGGGTGTTTTGCCGGTCCCCTGCTAAGCCTGCTGTTCAATATGAAGCTGACACTTTTTCCTTATGTCATTCTCGGCATGCTTTATATTCTGTACGGGGCATCCACAATTTTCTTCTTCCGGCATGCCGGCCGGATTACCAGTGCGGCGCCTTCCCGGAGTATACGCAGCTTCAAAGAGCTTGGCGCTATCCGCAAAGATTATGTATTTCTGCTCCTGCTGGCCGGAATGAGCTTCTCGTTCTTCGGGTACTCCCAGCTGAATGGAACGGTATCACAGTATTTAGCCGGCACCTCCGCCCTCGCAGACGGCACACGGATCTACTCCATCATTCTGTCAGCCAATGCAGCCATAATTCTCGCTGCGCAGTTTGCCGTACTCCGCTGGATCTCCCGCTGGAATCCCTTTAACGTTGTACTGGCCAGCAATCTGCTGATTGCCGCAAGCTTCCTGTTCTTCGTTCTGCCAGTCTCGCCGGTGATGCCGCTGCTGTTCATTACAGTGTTCAGTCTCGGAGAGCTGCTGATCGGTGCCCGGTTTGACACCTTGGTTGATGAATTAGCTTCGGATAACAACAAGGGTCTATACTTCGGCTGTTCAGAGCTTGTGAAGATCGGGACCACCTTCGGCCCCGTGCTGGGGTCCGGATTACTGGGATTGTACGGGGCGGATTCGCCGCTACCGGTATTCGGCCTGATCGGCTGCATCACCGCTGCCGGAGCCGGCTTCATTGGCACGGCCCGGAGCAAACATCTGCGGAGAGGCCGGCAGGCGGCAGACTGCAACGGTAACGATAAGGATAAGGAGGCTCACCCGGAGGGGGCGTAAGGGGAATCAGCCAGCAGAGAGTCACGCCACGGTTTTTCAAGTTAAGGGCCCAGCGTTACGGACACAGACGTTAATTTGCGGAAAAGCACCCGAGTGCCCGTCCTTGCGGACACCAGCGCCGTTATTAGGCGTGAAAAGCGGCGTTATCCCGCGAGCAGTGGCGAATAAAGGCTGTGGTGTCCGCAAGCCCGCCAAACAGGCTATTTTGAGGAAAATAAGAGCTGTGGTATCCGTAAAAAAGAATCCGGTCAAAGATACTGTATCTCTCCCTTTCCCTCCACACCAAATCCCCCGCGTGAGGGCTTGGACCTCGGGTGATCACTAAGGTACTTTTGGAGGAATCCCGAAATGCACCCATTCCCGCAAAAAAAGCCTCCGGCAGATACCGGAGACTTGTTGAGTGCCTTAAGAGTATTAATTACGCGAATGATGGCTTACCGTTGTCAACCTTACCGCTGACCAGCTTCTTGTACTCCTCATCTCCGCCCTCCAGCGAAGGTGCCAGATATACGTTGAGCGCAGAAGGCGACAGCTTGGTGCCGGCTTTGCGTCTGGAACGGCCTTTGCCTCCGCTCCCTGCAATGTTGCCGCTACCGCTTGCAGACCGGCGGACAGTACTGGACAGACTGACTGCATTCTTCATGTTCTTCATCCTGTTAGTCCCCTCCCACTAAATGATTGACGGTGCGGAACAAATCCCGGTTAAACGCAACAACGGATGTAAGCTCCTCTGCTGACAACTTCTCGTTACCGGAGAAATGCACAGACAGCACATGCTTCTTACCTAAAGGATAGCACAGGATATATACCTCAGCAACTTCCGTACGCTGTAAAAAGGCCCATTCCCCTGTTAAAAAAGCATCCAGCACTCCGGGTTTTCCGCCTCCGCCTTCAGAGGAGGAGAACGGATAATAATGCCCGCGGCCGACATTCCCGCCTACCTGCCTGAGCCCTGCATCCTCTTCCGCCCGCCACATGGCGGCTCCGGTGACCCGGCAATTGTCCGCAGGCAGGAAGGAGTTGCGGACTGCTTCACTGAGCGCCTGATATTTCTCCTCCGGCGGGGCAGGTGCCACATTATTATTATATTGCCAAAAGAAGTGAAGGATACTTTCTTTTCGCCTAAGCTCTGCCTTTAGCAGCCTAAGCTCTGCCGCCGGGTCCTGATAGCTGCCCTGCTCGGCGATTATATCCAGTATCTTGCCGCAGCTGACATCAACGGCCGCAGTTACATTCTCATGCTGCCATTCGTATTCCAGCGGTGTCAGCCCGGACAGATCGGACAGCAGATGGTATTCCTCCACATTCTCCCCCGGAATCAGGTCACTGCGCGGCGGCACCTGATCCGGCAGCAGGCAGAAGACCCTTCCCCGCCTCAGCCTGGCCCAGAACAAGCCCATCTCGAACTGGGTATTGTCCCGCGTAACATAATAATATTTACCCCGGATACGGGCCACATCATCCGGCGAGAACACAAATACGGCAAAATCACTGATATCCAGGTTACGCTCCAATGCTTCCATAGTGTATTCATTCGCCCGGAAGGCAGCGGCGTACCAGGGATGAACCTCAGCTGTCCGTCTCAGCTGTTCATGAATCGCTCTGGCATAGCGGATGGATTCTCTGGAGGAACCAATGAATAATTTAGGTCTGGTCACGGCGGCACTCCCTTGTCTGTTTCCCCAATATGTAATAATTATACAGGCTTTCACCATCAAGGAACAGAGGACTGCTGCCTCATCCGCTGCGCACAGCAGGGTTGTTAGCCGAATAACCGGGCTGTATATATTTGTAATTTTAATAAAATAGCGTTCTCCTGCCGATGAAACGGGTAATAGAAATTTATCTATCCGTGAAACGAGGCTTACGATGAACAAAATAATATATACTGCCGTACTGGCAGCTGCCTTGCTGGCCTCCTCCATGGTGCCGGCTCCGGCCGCCCATGCTGCAGATACATACACCGCTAAAGTCTATGCGAGCTCTCTGAATGTGCGCAGTGAACCAGCCGCAGGCGCCGGTATTACAGGCATACTGACGAGCGGGGCAGTAGTTACGGTTACCAGCGAGCAGCATGGCTGGCTTAAAGTAAAGGCAGGCTCAGTGTCAGGCTGGGTAGCCGGATATTATCTCAAGCCAACCAGCGGCGTATCCTCCGCCTCCGCCGCTGCAGCCTCATCAGGCTCCAGCTCCACCGGCAATATCAAGGCCGCGTCAGCCTCCGGCAGCTCTGCTACCGTCACCGCTTCTTCCCTGCGTATCCGGGGAGGGCCGGGAACAGGCTATGAGACCATCGGGTCCTTGCAGGCCGGTAATGCGGTAACCGTACTGCAGCGCCAGGGGGAGTGGTCGAGAATCCGGGCAGCCAGCGGGGTAACCGGCTGGGTATCCAGCCAGTATCTTGCCGGCGGCAGCGTTAAGACTGCCGGCAGCACTGCTGCAGCCGGCAACAGCAACAGCAGCAGTGGAATTAAGCAGAAGTCCGGCACGATCCGCGGCAAGCTGATTATCGTTGATCCCGGCCATGGCGGCAATGATCCGGGCATGCTCGGCACAACCTACGGCACGATGGAGAAGGATCTCACTTTGCAGACCTCCCTGTACTTGCGGGATTACCTTACTGCCAAGGGGGCAAGGGTCGAGCTGACCCGCACGCGGGAAGACCAGAAGCCTTCGCTCTCCCAGAGGGTACAGACCGGGCAGCGTCTCGGAGCGGACGCCTTCGTCAGCATCCATTACAACTCATCCCCGAAGAAGGTGTCCGGCACACTGACCTTCTTCTACTCGGAGCAGGATGATTTGCGGCTGGCCCGCGCTATTGAAACCCGGCTGCTCGGGGCAGATACCGGGCTGAAGAGCAACGGACTGTCCTACGGAAACTATCATATTCTGCGTGAGAACAGCATCCCGGCTGCGCTGGTGGAGCTCGGGTTCCTCAGCAATCCGGTTGACGAGTCCATTGTGCGGAAGGCAGCCTATCAGCGGAAGGCCGCGCAGGCCATTGCCGCAGGGCTGGCTGATTATTTCGGGAACTGACAGGCAGAACATCCGGAACAGGCTGTTGCTAGATGCTGATTTCCCGGATGTTTAGCTCTGTTCTTTTGCTGAGGTCAATATATTCGTCGCCAATGCGGATCAGCGGAGTTTCGATATTATGCGGATTCAAATAGACGATCTCGCCAACCCGGCCATCGGTTAAGACGACCCCCCGGCCTACGGTACGCTTCACTATATTCTCAAGGAATACAGCAACAATATGCGGATCCAGCGCGCCAAAGCTGCCTCTTCTCATCTGATCCACAATGATATGGAAGGGTATAGGCTCATGATAAGGGCGTTTGCTGGACATCGCATGAAAAATATCAGCAACCGCGATAATCTTACTGAAGAATCCGATCTGTTCTTCCTTAAGACCATGCGGGTAACCTCCGCCGTCATTGCGCTCATGATGCTGCAGAGCTGCCAGAGCTACAGGCGAGTCTCCGCCCATTCTTTCCTTCAGCATCTCATAACCGAACAGCGTATGCTTCTTGACCAGACTGAATTCATCCTCAGTCAGCTTGCCGGGCTTATTCAGAATCTCGTCCGGGATCTTCAGCTTGCCGATATCATGCAGAGTTGCCGCGAGTGAGAGTAAGGACAGCTCTTCCTCGCCCATCTCCAGCCATCTGCCCATCAGGGTAGACAGAACACCGACTCCAATATTGTGCTGGTATGTATAATCATCTTTTCCTCTTACCGCATTGAACAAGGCAAAAATATCAGGATTACGGGAAATTTCCTGAATGGCCGGAACAACCTCCTTCTTAATATCCGTCAGCGGAATCTCCCCAGTTATCCTGTACGATTCAAACAAGTCCCTGGAGGTGTCAACTATACTGTCTACGGCTTGCTGGTAAGGAGGCGCCTGTTCCTGTTCCTGCTCTACAAAAATAATGTCAAAAATATCAATCCTCTGCTTCTGGATCAGCTCCAGGTGCCCGGTATTCAGGATACTCATTGCAGGGATAACCGTAACGCCGTATGCATTGATCAGATCATTCTTAATCGTTCGCCCTAAATACTTGTCCATACCAACCAATCCTCCTATGTAACGGCAACAAAATATACATTGTCATATACATATTATCGGTTTAAGTCTGGAAAATGCTGAAAGTTATACGTAGCTATATTTTCCTATTTTTCCTCATGCTTGCGGTACTCACGGGGGGTTACTCCGGTGGATTTTTTGAAAACCCGGCTAAAGTATTTCTCATCCTCATAGCCTACCAGCTCCGAAATCTGCGACAGCCGCAAATTCGTATTCTGCAGCAGCATCTTCGCCTTCTCCACTCTGAGATTAGTCAAATAATCGGACAGATTCTCCCCGGTAATCTGCTTGAACTTACGGGACACATTCTCCCTGCTGATGAAAAAGCGTTCCGCAATATGCTGGAGTGTCATATCCTGCGCATAGTTCTGGTTCAGGTATTCCCTGATCTCCAGCACAAGCCGGCTGCCCTGTGCCTGTCCCGTGCCGCTGGAGAGCCGCTGGAGCAAGGACTTCAGCTGGCTCTGCCAGTGCTCAACCGAGAACAGCCCCTCAGCATCGTAGCACAGCCCGAGATGAATCTCTTCTTCGGGGCGCCAGCGCCTCAGCACAGCCAGAATCTCTTCCTGCTGGTGCAGGAAGCTGCTCTCTGTCAGCAGCGGAAGCCCGGCAAGCTGCCCGGCCCACTCCTCCACGACCCGCTGCATCCGCTCGTCATCGCCGGATAACACCGCGATCCGCAGCTTCTCCAGCCTCACATCCAGTGCGTGGTCTTCTGCAGGTCTACTCCCGCCCGGCAGGGCTCTCCAGCTGTGGATGCGCCCCTCCCGCTGGAGCAGATTCCGTTCCTCCAGCCCCTCCCGTGCCTGGGTATACGCCTGCTGCAGCCCCTCCGGCAGCGGATTCGGCCGGCTTAGCCCGATATCCACCTGAACCCCATACGCCTGGCGGATCGCTTCATTCATTGCAGCCAGCACCGCTTCTGCCTGCGCGGCGGCATTCCAGAGCAGCACGACCAGCTCCCCTTCACCCTGCAGGCTCCGGAAGGCATAGCCGCTCTGCTCGGGAGCCATAACCTCATTGCAGACGTTGGCCAGTACGAACGCCGTCAGGGCCACATCACCATGAAATCTCTGCAGCAGACGGCAGTCTGTGCCCTGCAGTGAGATTACCCCCACTCTGCATTCTGCCGCTGCAATCGGCATCCCCAGCTCCTCGCACAGCGCCAGCTGATGCTCCTGAAAGGAGCTGCGTCCATAGACCAGATCGGACAGCACCTTGTCCCAGTACAGCGGCCGCAGCACATTCAGCTGCATACTCTGCTGCTGCGACTGCCGCCGCCCGGCTTCCTCCTCGAGCCACAGCTTGAAGGCATGCTCGGCTGAGGCAATCAGCTGCTTGCTGTTCAGCGGCTTCAGCAGATAGTCCGTCCCGCCGTACACAATCGCCGGCTTCACATAATTGAAGTCCTGATAGCCGCTGATTACAATCGTCTTCGTATTCGGGTAATGGGCATGCAGCCATTCCAGCAGCTCGGCCCCGTCCATCAGCGGCATCCGCATATCCGTGAAGACGATATTCGGCTGATGCTCCTGCATAATCAGGGTCGCTTCCTGCCCGTTAGTCGCCTCGTAAATTGCGGAAATATTATATTTATCCCACGGTACAAAATAACGGATTGCTTCCCGCACATGCTTCTCATCATCCACAATCAGCACTTTCATATCCTGCCGCTCCTTTTAGTATCCGGGTATATTCTTTGATCTCTATGTCTGCTACTCCTGCAGCCGGGCCTCGCTATCCGGTCCCTCCAGCGGAATCACCAGCCGGACGGTAAGCCCTTGGCCCTGCTCATTCTCCAGGGTCAGCTCCGCTTCCCTGCTTAGCTGCAGCCGCAGCCTTGTAAGCACATTATACAGCCCGATCTCCTCATGCTCTGAGCGTCCGCTGCTCTTAAGTCCGGCTGTAATCTCTTCCAGCCGCGCCGGAGTAATGCCTTTGCCGTTGTCCTTGACGGCCAGAATCAGCCGGGATTGCCCCTCCATCTGCTCAAGCGTGCACTCCACGCGGATGATGCCTCCATGGATTCCGTCGGCAAAGCCGTGCTTGAAGATATTCTCCACAATGGGCTGCAGAATCATCTTCGGCACAATAATCTCGGGCGTTCCCTCCGCCGCATGGACCTCCAGCTGCAGATTCTCCTCACCGAACCGTTCCCGCTGCAGAATCACATAATTCTCCACATGCTCAAGTTCATCACGCAGCGGCACCTGCGTCCGCTCCGTATTCATGGAGTAGCGCATCATACTGCCCAGGGAATAGATGAGATCATACACCTTCGGCGCATTATAGCGCAAGGACAGGCTGGCGATGGACTGCAGCGCATTGTAGAGGAAATGCGGATTGACCTGGGCCTGCAGCGCATTCAGCTGATTGGTTTTGTTCGCCAGCTCCAGCCGGTATTCCTTGACGATCAGATCGTTGATCGTCCGGGTCATGCCGGTTATTTTGCGGGTCAGGAGACCGAATTCATCCTCACGCTCAGCATCCATATGCGCATCCAGCTGGCCGATCTGCACCTTCTGGGTGAAGTTAATCAGCTTCTTGATCGGCCGGGTGAAGCCGAAGGAGATCAGCACCGCACTGATGCCGCCGATCAGGAGGAACAGCAGGCCGATTCCCATATTGAACCGGGTGGTGACGCGCGCATCACTGTAAAGATCCTCATAAGGCACCAGCTTGATGATACTGCCGCTGAACAGTGTGTTCTGGATATGGCGGTACATAACGATCCCCTGAAAGCCGTACTTTTTCCAGGTGAAGTGGCCGCTGTCACTGCCGGCGGGAAGGCGGCTCCAGCCCGTATCGACCGTCTTGCCGACCCAGTCCGGATCAGAAGCAAACAGCGCCTGTCCCTGTTCATTCAGTACATACAGCTGCTCGGTATCCGAATTGTACATCGACTTGACGATGCCCTCCAGCTCCTCCAGGGTGTAATCAATCGACAAGTCGGCCAGCACACTGTCACTGGGTGTCCGGTAGATCGGGAAATGGGCGGTAAAGACAGGCACACTTCCCGGCTTCAGATTGGGGAATCCCGACTTCATACGGTATTGATGATCCATATGCGTCACTTCGAGATAGGGCTTGTACGTGCCGCCCGGCGGAATGGATGCTGCATACTCCCCATTAACCTCACGGCGGAACAGACCGCCGCGTACAAGGTTAGACTGCCGGGCCGCCCTGACATATAAGTGGATCTGGAAGGTATTCCGGTCGGAGAGAAAAAGATTGTACAGCTGGGTGGAGATCACTGCACGGGTATCCGGCACAATCACCCCTTCGGGCACCCGATCCTCGCTTTTGGCGGTCAACAGGGTGGTGTAGAAGGAGCTTGGCACATTAATCCCGCTGTACAGCGACATGGCCCGCTGGTTCATACCGCTGAAATAACTGCTGAGATTCGCTTCCCCCAGCGTCAGCAGCTTCGTATTCTGCTTCACGGACTGCTCGGTAACCGACTTCTTCGTATACAGATAGGAGAACGTAACCGATATGCCCGACGGAATCACTGATGCCAGCAGCACAAGAGCCATCAGCCGCGTACGGATGCTGTTTTTGAACATGATAGACCTCCTGCAATATAATCCACTTTAATCATCATCAAATTGAGTGTTGGGGAATGTCTGCGCTTTCTATAATGAAGCTGTGAAACCGTAGAAATATTATACAAAGGAGATCCCATATGAGAAAAGCTCTGCGCCTGCAACGCGGCTGGGGACAGCAAATCGTATTTCTCGGCCCCTGCCTGCTCTTTTTCCTGACCATTGTAGTTACCCCGTTCTTCCTTGGCTTCTACTATTCTTCCACCGACTGGAACGGGCTGGATCTGGACAAAGCGGTCTGGACCGGCGCGGCCAACTGGAAACGGATTTTTACGAATGACGATAAGTTCTGGGAATCCCTGCTCTTCACGCTCCGCTTCACCTTGATTTCCGTAGCGGCCGCCAACATTCTGGCCCTGCTGCTGGCGTTCATCCTGATGACCACGCTGAAGACGAAGAAGCTGCTGCGTACAGTATTTTTCATGCCCAATGTCATCGGAGGCATTCTGCTCGGCTACATCTGGCAGTTCATCTTCACCAAAGGCTTCTCCACCATCGGCGAGCTCACTGGTATTGCATTCTTCAAGCTTCCCTGGCTCGGAACTCCAAACACCGGCTTCTGGGGCCTCGTCATCGTGTTCGTCTGGCAGACAGCCGGTTATATGATGGTTATTTATATCGCTGCGCTGGCCGGTATCCCGAAGGATCTGGTGGAAGCGGCCAAGATTGACGGCGCCCGCGCCCCGCAGCTGTTCAAGAGTGTCTATGTGCCGCTGATTATGCCGGCGATTACGATCTGCCTGTTCCTGACGACTTCAAATGCCTTCAAGATGTTCGACCTCAACCTGTCGCTGACCAAAGGCGGACCGGGCACCTCGACCCAGTCACTGGCCTATAACATTTACGCGGAAGCACTGATCAACAACCGCTACGGCCTCGGTACCGCCAAGGCGCTGCTCTTCTTCGCTGCCGTATCCCTGATTACCGTTACCCAAGTCTGGCTCACCAAAAGAAAAGAGGTGTCCGCCTAATGAACAGCAGCAGATACCGTCCGCGAAACTTCGTGCTCGAAATTGCCGCCATCCTGCTGGCTATTGTGTTCCTGTCCCCTTTTTACCTGGTGCTGAGCAATTCGGTTAAGGGGCTTAAGGATATTCTGATTGATGCCGCTTCCTGGCCTCAGGTGTTTCACTGGGATAATTACTCCAAGGTCTGGGATGCGATTGACTTCCCGCAAGCCTTCTTCAACTCACTGCAGATCACGATTCTGAGTGTAATCTTCATTGTCCTGTTCAGCTCGATGGCTGCCTATCAGATTGTACGGAAACCGACGCGCTTCAATTCCTTCGTCTTCCTGCTGCTGGTCTCGGCCATGATTATCCCTTTCCAGTCGCTGATGTTACAATTAGTCCGGGTGACCAGTATCCTGGAGCTGCGCGGGGAGTTGTACGGAATCGTGGCCTGCTATCTCGGCTTCGGCATGCCGCTGTCGGTCTTTCTGTTCCACGGGTTCATCAAGACTGTCCCCTTTGAGCTGGAGGAAGCGGCCCGGGTGGACGGTTCTAATCCGTATGGTGTATTCTTCAAAATTGTATTCCCGCTCCTGATGCCGATTATTGTCACCGTAATTATCCTGAACACGCTGTGGATCTGGAATGACTATTTGCTGCCGGTGCTAGTAATCGGGGGAAATAAAGATCTGACGACCCTCCCGGTCGCCGTAACGAAGTTCTTCGGACAGTACACCAAGAAGTGGGATTTGGCCCTCGCCGGCCTGGTCATGGCCATCACACCGATTCTGATCTTCTTCCTGTCCCTGCAGCGCTATATTGTCGAAGGGGTAACCACCGGCTCCATTAAAGGATGAGTTAATAGCTCGCCTTTGCAACAATATCCACTTTTCCCGGCAAAATATTAAGTGTAAGTCCACTCTCATTTGCATTACGATTTATTTGCAGGAACCACAGACCAGGGAGGTTATAGTATGAAAAGAAAGTTCGCGTTCATTATCGCAACCGTTTGCACACTTATTATCGCAGGTTGCGGCAATAGCGGCAACACGAATTCCGCAAGCAATGGCAATGCTACCAGTGCTCCTAACAACGCAGCAGAGACAGCAGCACCAGAAGCAACTACAGCCCCTGCCAAGGATGTTACGATTAAAATGTTCCAGTTCAAGGTTGAGATTGCCGAGCAGCTGAATGCGCTGGCCGAAGAATATGAGAAAGAAACCGGCGTGAAGGTTGAAGTGGAAACCCACGGCGGCGGTGAGGATTACGGTGCGTTGCTGAAGGCGGAGATTGCTTCCGGCTCGGAGCCGGAAATTTTCAATAACGGCGGCTATACAGCTCTCGTTCCTTATATGGACCGTGCAACCGATCTGACGAATGAGCCTTGGGCGGCTAATCTGATTCCGACCTCCAAGACGCCGGCCACCGTGGACGGCAAGCTCTACGGCATGCCGATGAACGTGGAGGGCTACGGGCTGATCTACAACAAGGATCTGTTCACTAAAGCTGGCATTACGGAAGAGCCTCAGACGCTCTCGCAGCTGAAGGATGCGGCAGCCAAGCTGAAAGCGGCAGGCATCACACCGTTCGAAGCGACCAATGAGTGGTGGTCGATGGGGATTCACCTCGTGAACGTAGGTTTGGCCCATCAGCCTGATCCGAAGCAGTTCATCGAGGATGTCAAAGCCGGTACGCAGACGATCAAAGGCAATGCGGTATTCGAGCAATGGCTCGACCTCGTTGATGTAATCTTCGACAACGCCCAGGATAACAAGATGACAACAGACTATGCGACTCAGGTTGCTGAATTTGCCTCCGGCAAAGCGGCAATGATGCTGCAGGGTAACTGGACACAAGGCGATATCGACAAAATCGACCCTGCACTGAATCTCGGCCTCCTTCCGCTTCCGATCAGCGACGAAGCCGGCACAATCCTTGTAGGCGTGCCTAACAACTACATTGTAAACAGCAAATCCGCACATCCGGAAGAAGCCAAAGCGTTCCTGAACTGGCTTGTAAGCTCGGAAACCGGCATGAAGTATCTGACCAAGGAGTTCAAGTTCATCCCGGCAGAGACCAATGTTACTGCTGACGCGGCAGATATCGGCCAGGTTGCCGTAGCTGTGCAGGAGAAATCCGCTACTGCCCTCGGCTGGAACTGGGATATGTTCCCTGACGGTGTAACCCAGGGCTTCGGCGCTGCGATGCAGGAATATCTCGGCGGCCAGCTGGACCGTGATAAGCTGCTGGAGAAGCTGGATAAGGCTGTGCAGGATATTGTGAAGCAATAATATTTACAGCGGGGGTGCCTCTACAAGCCTAAACGGCTTAGGCATGGAATCTAAGATCATCCGCTAAAAGCCCGAGACAGAGTTAACGTCTCGGGCTTTTGGTGTTCGCAATCATAAAAGCTCTATAGTAAACCCTGGGATTACAGCCCTATGCGATACCTCAGAGTGATTGTACTTTGTACAATTGAATCCTTCAGAAAAGCTCGAATCATCCATTCTATTGTATTTCGTACAATTGATTTCAGTGAAATGAGCTTAAAGTGCCTGAAACCTGAAAATCTGCTGTACGAAATACATTAGATTCTATTTTCAGGCGGATTTAACCACTTTCTACTGTACAAAGTACAGCTATGAAATCAGCTTGGACTTCTCAGCCTGCTCAGCAGATTTGCGGATAAAGGGAGCTAGCGGCTTTTGCAGCAGCAGCGCCAGCAGCAGGGCCAGCAGACCAAAGAGGATGAGGAACAGCGCATCACGGACAGCCACTTCCGGCAGAATGCCGCCCACAGCCTCGCGCAGCAGGCTGATCGCATAGGTAAACGGCATGAACGGGTTCAGCGCCTGAAAGACATGAGCGGTCGTGCTGATGGGGAAGGTGCCGCCGGAGCTGGAGAATTGCAGGATCATAAAAACAATCGCAATCCCCTTACCGATGTTGCCGAACACCGCTACAAGCGTGAATATGGTGGTGACGAACACTATGCTGATCAGCGCGGCAAAGAGGACAAACCAGCCCTTGTCAGCAACATAACAATTCAGTATAAACAGATTCCCCAGCGCCGCCACCAGCGCCTGCAGAATGCCTACAGTTAAGAAGGTAAACAGACGGCCGAAATACAGCTCATGCCCCCGGTACCTCCTGCCTCCGGTGTCCACTCCGGTGCGGAGCAGCGAAACGAGCAGCGTCCCTCCGACCCACAAAGATAACACGACATAGAATGGTGTCATGGCTGAGCCGTAGTTGGGGATAGGATACAGCTGATGTTCAGCCAGTATAACCGGATTCGCCAGAAAATCGCTTTCGCTCTTAATATCACCGCCGAGCAGCTGGGCAATCTCATCCAGATTCACATCCTCCTTGACCCGCCGGACCGTGTCAGCTGCCTTGCGGACGGCATTCTCCAGTGCCGGAAGATCTTCCCGGACCAGCCCGGCAGCCCGCTCCACTCCCTGCCGGGCCTGCGGAAGTCCCGTGCGGATCAGCTCAGCCGCACTGCGGAACCTCTGCTCCGCAGCCGGCAGATCCTTGCGGGCAAATTCGGCAGCCTCATGAATAGCCGAGCCTGCGGCAGGCAGCGTATCCAGAATCCGCGGCAGGCCGTCAGTGACGAAGCTGCCGAATGCCGCCATAGGATCGCTGATCCCGCCGGCCGCTGCATGCACTTCACTCCGGACGGCAGGCAAATACTGCTGCAATGCAGCCAGAGCCTCCTGCCCGGAGAGGATGATCTTCCCCGCCTCAGCGAGCACCGTGTCCAGCGACTCCAGGCGCCGGGGAGCCTGCTGTAGCGCCGCGGCCGCCGTCTGGGCAGATCCGCTCAGCTGCTGCAGCCCGGCTTCCACGGCAGGCAGCGTCTGCCCGCCGATGCGGGGCAGCAGCCCGGCCGCGGCCAGCTTGAGCTTCCCGGCCGTGAGGCTGAACTGCCGGAGTGCCTCGCGGCCGGGTCCCGCACCGTCCGGCCGCACCGCTGCCAGGCTGCCGGCCTGCGAAGCGGCGGCAGCGAACTGTGCGCGCGCGTCCTCCAGCGCGCGCAAATCCCCGGCGCCCACGGTTCCGGGCGCCAGCAGGTCAACGGCGCTGAGCAGCGCAGAGGTATGCTGCAGCATCTCACTGCCGGCGGCCAGCCGTGCAGCCGCCTGGCTTAGCCCGCTGGCCGCGTTGATCCGCGGCTGCGTATCCGCAGCTCTGCTCCCTGCCCCGGCCGCTTCGGCGGCCGGGCTCCCGGAGCTGCCCTGCTCATCTTCGGCCTGCACAGCGTCAGCTCCTGCGCTGTCAGCCAGCATCTGTCCGGCAAGCTGAGCCGAAGCATCTGCCGTCTGCTGCAGGAGATACAGATTCTGCCGGACCGCCTGCGTGACAGCGGTGAACGCTGTGCTGCTGTCGGCCAGGAACTGCTCCAGCTCCCGGCCGAATCCGCCTCCGGCTTCCACCAGCCGGTCCGCTTGCGGCAGCGCCTGTGCGGCTGCGTCCACAATCCTTTCTGCCTCTGCCAGTCTTCCGGAAGCCTTCTCCATGACAGTCTCTACATCACTGAACCGGCTGTCCAGCTCCGCAACCAGCCCGGCGGCCTGCTTCAGCTCCGGCAGATGACCCTCCAGCTTCTGCAGCAGGGCAGCCGAAGCGCTGATCTGCGACCAGTGTTCATCGAGCAGCTCCGCCGCGGCCCCCGCCTGCTCGGCAAGCGGGAGCTTGTCCTGAAGCTGGATAAGCCGAGAAGCGGAGGCGGAAATATCCGGCCAGTCCTGCTGTAGCTTCAGCACAAGCCGGCCCGCCTTTTCAATCTCCGGCAGGTTCTCCTCAAGCTGAAACAGTCCCTGCTCCACCCTGCGGATCACGGGAAGCTCTGACTGAAAGGTCTCATCTGCTTCCTGCAAGGCGCTAAGCACTGTACTGCTTAGCGTCTCTGTGAACTTTTCGCTGATCTGCGCAGTGATGGACGAGGCCCCTTTATTGGTGATTTTCGGGGCAATGGCATTTATTTTTTCGTTAACGGTATACTGCACCTCAGGCTTAATCAGCCTTCCTTCCAGAATTCCGGCCATCCGCTGTGAGAAGTCCGCAGGGATCAGGATGCTGGCGTAATAATCCCCGCGGCGGACACCGGCAACCGCCGCCTCCGGCGCCACAAAAGTCCAGCCCAGCGAATGGTTAGACTGCAGGCTGGCCAGCACCTCCTCACCGATGTTGAAGCTCTTCCCCTTCACCTCAGCCCCCTGGTCCAGGCTCGACACGGCTATCCTGATTCCCGAAGTGTTGCTGTACGGATCCCATACGGCGGCGACGTTGACCCAGTCGTAGACGGACGGCAGCACGACAAGCGCCGCCACCAGCAGTACAGCTACGGGAACCTTGAACAGATTCCGCCAGTCATTCAGATAGATCCGCCATATATTTCCCATACTAATCCACCTTCCGCCCGTTTTTGGATATTTTAATATGCCCCGGGAGGATTTTTACAACCCGCTTCTGCAAGAATAAAATCACCTCCGAACGAACTCGGGCTGCTTGCTGTACAATAGCTGGGCTGTTATCGAAATAAATGGATTTTCTCCACTTAAAGCTATCCAGCATATTTTCCTGTACGGCAAAAAGAGCAGCGGCTCTCCAATAGCGGAGAACGACTGCTCTTTGCAGGTATAGCCCGAAATCTTCAATCTCTTGCTCAGCTTACACAAACATCTCTACAATCAGGAACAGGTTCAGCGACACCACCAGCGCGGAGATGATCCAGCCCAGCACCGCCGTAATCCGGTGATTTACCAGGCCCTTCATAATCTTGCGGTCACTGGTGAAGATCACCAGCGGAATGAGGGCGAAGGCGATCCCGAAGGACAGGACCACCTGGCTCATGACCAGGGCGCTTGTCGCATTAATGCCGAAGGCGATGATGGCCAGCGGAGGAATAATTGTAATCGCCCGCCGCAGGTAGAGATTGATTCTTTTATTGATGAAGCCCTGCATAACGACGTCACCAGCCATTGTACCGACCGACGAGCTGGACAGCCCGGCAATCAGCAGGCTCAGACCGAAGGAGACGGCCGTAACCGGACCCGCCAGATTGCGGAATTGTTCAAACGCGATATCCAAATCCTCAACGACCAGCCCGTTCTTGAAGAACAGGGCAGCTGCGACGATCACCATCGCCATATTTACCGCACCGGCAATCAGCATGGCGATCAGAATGTCAATGAATTCCAGCCGGAAAATCTGCTTCTTCTCCCGTTCATCAATTCCGACAACACGGTTCTGGGTCAGCGAGGAATGCAGATAGATGGCATGCGGCATAACGGTCGCACCGAGAATACCGGCAGCCAGCAGAATGCTGTCTATCCCTTCGAATCTTGGTGTAAACATGCCGGCAACTACACTGCCCGCATCCGGTTTGGCCATAATAACCTGGAATACAAAAGCAAGAACAACAATCATCACCATCCCGGCAATCCCTGCCTCAAGGGTCCGGTAGCCGCGCCGCTGAAGCTCCAGAATGGCGAATGAACCGATCGCGGTAATGATTGCAGCCGGCAGCATGGGGATGCCGAATAACAGATATAATCCGAGGGCTGCCCCGATAAACTCTGCCAGATCAGTGGCGATGATAACCAGCTCACTCTGAATCCAGAGGAAGATCGTCACACCCTTCGGGAATTTCTCCCGCGCGACCTCCGGCAGATTCTTGCCGGTAGCAATACCCAGCTTAGCAGATAAGGATTGTATAAGAACGGCCATCAGGTTCGAGGCGAAGATGACCCATAGTAACAGGTATCCGTATTTCGAGCCTGCGGTAATATTCGTGGCGAAATTGCCTGGATCCAAATATGCTACAGAAGCAATAAAGGCCGGGCCCAGGAATGGCAGGAGCCGCTTCAAGCCTCTGACCTCTCCGTTAAGCACCGATTGTGCCGAATGTTTATTAGTATGGCTCTTTAATATTGGGGATGATTCTACAGTTACGTTCTGCTCCATCATTTCTTTCCCTCCTCTTGCCCGGAAAAAGTTGTCTTCCTACACGAAAGTTTCCCTGGTGCAACATTTGATCTGTTTTTATTATAATCCGCTTAATGAGAAATGTAAATGCATTTTCATGAGTTTTTTCATATGGGCAAAAATGCTATTTCTGCGCCCCGGCACCTGCCCGCATAACTTGAATTATATTATGTGCGAACCCGCCATAAAGTGAGGCCCCCGCCAAGATGACATAATTCAAGCCATATACAAAAAAAACGGACGAGCCTCAGGAGGTTCCCCCTGATTCTCGCCCGCTGTGAATTGCAGTCTGTTCACACTGTCTACGGATTAAGGCTGCGGATATCGGTGCGCATTTATTCATTTTGCAGGGCTGTTTGTGGAGAAAATATGTTAAAGCCTATTTCCCTCCCCCGGCTTTCCAGGTATCTTTGAGCGGAACGATCCGGTTGAACACCAGCCTCCCCTCCCTGCTGCACTTGCTGTCTACGCAGAAATAACCGTGGCGCATGAACTGAAATTTATCCTCCGGATTGGCATCAGCCGCATAAGGCTCAAGCAGACAATTCTTCAGCACAGTAACAGAATCCGGATTGATATAGCTCTCCCAGCCCTCCCCCTCTGCCTTCGGGCCGTCATTGTCTTTGAGCAGCCGCCCGTACAGGCGGACCTCACTCTTGACCGCATGGGCAGCCGACACCCAGTGAATGGTTCCTTTGACCTTACGCCCGCTCAGCGGACCGCCGCTTCGGGTCAAGGGATCATAGCTGCAGCGGAGCTCGCTGATCTCTCCCGTTACAGCATCCTTGAGCACATCATCGCAGCGGATAATATATCCGCCCTTCAGCCGTACCTCACCGCCCGGAACCAGTCTGCGGAAGCCTTTCACAGGCTCTTCCATGAAGTCCTCCCGCTCAATGTAGAGTATTCCGGAGAACGGAACCTCCCTTGCTCCCAGCTCAGGGTTCTCACTGTTGTTATCTATGACCATTAGCTCGGAAATTCCCGACTTATAGTTTGTAAGCACGACCTTCAGCGGGTTCAGCACACCCATGACTGCCGGCACCTTCGCCTTCAGATCCTGTCTGACACAGTGCTCCAGCAGCGAGAAGTCGACCATTGCCGTATTGCGGACCATTCCGATCTCCCTGACAAAGTCCTTGATGCTCTCCGGTGTAAATCCGCGTCTGCGCAGTCCGGCGAGTGTCGGCAGGCGCGGATCATCCCAGCCGTCGACGTATCCCCCGGCAACCAGCGCCCGGAGATGGCGTTTGCTCGTGACCACTCCCGTCAGATTAACCCGGCCGAATTCCCTCTGCCTCGGCGGCTCCGGGGTATCCAGCTCACTCAGTACCCACTCATACAGCGGACGGTGATCCTTGAATTCAATCGAGCAGAGCGAATGTGTCACCCCTTCAATGGCATCCTGAATTGGATGGGCAAAATCATACATCGGATAGATGCACCAGGCATCCCCCGTGCGGTAATGCTCCGCATGAATAATCCGGTATAATATCGGGTCCCGCAGATTGATGTTCGGCGAGCCCATGTCGATTTTGGCCCGCAGCACCTTTGCACCATTCGGATATTTCCCTTCGCGCATCTCCCGGAACAGCCTCAGATTCTCTTCCGGTGTCCGGTCGCGGTAAGGGCTGTTTGTGCCGGACTCCGTTAATGTCCCGCGGTAGGCCGTCACTTCCTCCGGGGTCAGGTCACAGACATAAGCTTTGCCCTTCAGGATCAGTCTCTCGGCACTGCGGCAGATTTCCTCCGAATAGTCGGAGCCGTAGTAGATATGCTCTCCCGGGCTGCAGCCCAGCCAACCGATATCCCGGATGATCGCCTGCACATATTCCACATCCTCCTTCAGCGGATTGGTGTCATCGAAGCGCAGATGGAATCTGCCGCCGTTCCGGCGGGCAAGCTCATAATTCGTGTGGATGGCAAAAGCACTGCCGATATGCAGATAGCCGTTCGGCTCCGGCGGGAACCTCGTGCAGATGTCCCTGCTGTAGGCACCGCTCTCCGCATCCTCTCTGATCAGCTTATCCATATAATTCTCCGGCACAGCCGGACCGCTCTCATCAAGTTTAGCATTAAGATCAGTCATCATAATCCCCTCCTGTATTGGTGATACCTGCCCTTTACGGAGCAACAAAAAAGAACCTCACCTCCAAGACTGTAGTCTTGGGGACGAGATTCTCGCGGTACCACCCCAGGTTCATTAATATGTCGCCATATTAATCTCATCAAGTACGGCGCTGCCGGAGGGCAGGGCTTATACTCTAGCTCTGTAACAGGAGCTCCTGTCATCCCATCCCCGGCTCAGGCCGGTTCCGGAATACCGCTCAGAGGCTTGTTTCGGTCCAGCCTTCCCTGCTCCTTCACACCAGCCGGAGCTCTCTGTGAGGGAAGAAATGGACTTACTCTTCTCGTCATCGCGTTTGATTACTTTGATACAGGATAGCAAACTTCAGGCGCGGTTGTAAAGACGGACCCCGAAGGGCATAATCCGGCCCTCTTTTCCGGCTGCTGGCGGGATTTATCCCTGGCTGAGTGCCGCCAGCAGCTCCAGAGCTTCCTCATGCTCCGGCTCAATCTCCAGCGATCTGCGGGTATAATCGAGCGCGGCTTCATCATCCTCCAGCTCGTAGCTGCAGATGGCCAGGCAATACAGCACGGTAATTACCGGCTCCTCGTCGCTTGAGGCAAGCGAATGCTCAAGGAAGCGGCGGGACTCCGCGTACTGCTCCATCTCGAACAGCAGCAGGCCGCAGTCGAGGGCCAGATCATACTTCTGCGGCATCGGATAGAAGCCGTTCCACATCCGCCCGATCCCCCGCTGCAAATCCAGCAGCTCTTCATCACTGGCATCCGGCAGCAGTGCGGAGATCCGCTCTGCGCTCTGGATGAACAGCTCGGCATCATAGCCGCCCAGCCGCCAGAAGGCCAGAATCTGCTGCATCCCGATCGTATCGTAGTTTTTATCGATCCACACCTTCAGGCTGAAGAAATCATCCGGCCCGAACCGGTCTACAAACCGCCGGTAAGCGAGTCTTGTATGGGGGTGAAGCACCGGCTCTTCCAGCATCAGAATACAGCCGACATTCAGGTTTTTATAATGATGCTGCGTGAAGTAGGACTGTGCACCCTTCCGTTCAAAGTAGTTCACCAGCGCATGGTAATTGGCCGTAAGTGAAATGCTGCCGTGGTGAATCAGCTTCGGCGGCTCGGCGAATTCCCAGTTCTCCAGCCGGTGATCGCCCTTGTCTGCGGTAAGCAGCAGGAAGCTGTCCTGTGAAAGTGCCCCAAGCCGTTCCATGCAGGAAAGGGCTGCTTCCGGGAACAGGATATGCGAATCCTCCAGCTTGTCCAGGTAGAAGGAGATGACTTCATGGTACCGGTAAGAGGGGTCTTCATAGCCCGCAGCCCGCTTGTAATAATATTCCGGCACCAGATCGCGGAGCACCTCGGAGGGCCCCATGGAATCAGACTGCTCCGGATATTTCAGCGAGACCTCGCATTCAAACACCTTGCCTTCATCAATATACAGCAGCTCCTGCTGAATACTGTCGAAGAAATAGTTGGCGATGACCATCAGCGGCTGCTGCAAGCCGCCCGGTGCAATCACCTGTCCGCTTTCTGTAAGGTGAAGCTCCGTATCCTGCACGGCATCGAAGCGGGCGAAATCAAGAATGCCCTGTGCTACAAAAGGCTGCAAGCCGGGATGCTCCTGCCAGCCTTTGATATTTTTCCAGGGGAGATCACTCATGACATAGCGGAACGGCGGCAGCGGTACACCCGCATACTGAATCAGCTCACACAGCTGTTGAAGCACATGAAAGGCAAGCCGTCCTGCTCCCGCTCCCAGCTCCAGAATAACGACCGGTTCGGCAGTTTGCCCCTTCGCTGCACGGTCCTGCAGGAAGCCGAAGATCATCTCCGCATAGGCAGTGCCGATCATCGGATTGCTTGTAATATATTGCGGAACCTGATCATTCACCCATGCCTGGAGTCCCAGCTGCTCATAATAGGTGCGCTGCAGCTCCCAGATTGGCGCTTCACTGAAGCGGTAGCGTATTTGTCCGTCTATTGTCATTAGTTGTAACCCTGCTCTCTGATTATCGTTTGAAATGGCAGACTGCCAACTTCTATTCTGGTCTTTTGCCCGGTTTTGTCAACTGCTCCGGCTAATATGCACCCTCCTGCAGCTCATATCCAGAGGA
Organism: Paenibacillus sp. MMS20-IR301; assembly: GCF_032302195.1. NCBI lineage: Bacteria > Bacillati > Bacillota > Bacilli > Caryophanales > Paenibacillaceae > Paenibacillus > Paenibacillus sp. MMS20-IR301. The sequence goes on along the minus strand of NZ_CP135275.1, from coordinate 6,673,793 downwards.
ACTGCGCATATAATTCTATGATGTTTGTATGATCCGGAAGGGAGGCTGTTTTCATGCACGACCCAGCATCTGAATTAAAGGACAACAACCGCGTTCCTCAGCCCATCCGCAGTGATGGCGCCGGCAATGTCGACCTTGGCCCCCGCGATTATATGCGGGATCTGGAGAATCCCGATATGCTGGTACCTCCGGTTACAGATAACGGGCTGATCCCCAATCTGCGCTTCTCCTTCTCCGATACCCACATGCAGCTGAACCACGGCGGCTGGTCACGGGAGATTACAGTCAGGGAGCTGCCCATAGCTACCACACTTGCCGGAGTGAATATGAGCTTAACCCCGGGCGGAGTCCGCGAGCTCCACTGGCACCAGCAGGCCGAATGGTCCTATATGCTGCTTGGCAGTGCCCGGATTACGGCAGTGGACCAGAACGGGCGGAACTTCATTGCCGATGTCGGCCCGGGGGACCTCTGGTATTTCCCGCCGGGTATCCCGCATTCCATCCAGGGGCTGGCGGAAGGCTGCGAGTTCCTGCTGGTGTTCGACGACGGCGGCTTCTCGGATCTCAACACGCTGTCGATCTCCGACTGGTTCGCCCATACGCCGCCAGAGGTGCTGTCAGCCAACTTCGGGGTGCCGGAATCGGCCTTCGCGTGTATTCCGAAGGAGCAGGTGTACATTTATCAGGACCAGGTGCCGGGTCCGCTCCAGAGCCAAAAGGTAGAATCGCCTTACGGGGAGATTCCACTAAGCTTCAAGCATCAGCTGCTGGCCCAGCCGCCGCTGAGGACACCAGGCGGCAGTGTGCGCATTGTGGATTCCACCAACTTTCCGGTTTCACAGAAAATCGCCGCAGCGCTGGTGGAAATTGAGCCCGGTGCGATGCGGGAGCTCCACTGGCATCCGAACAATGACGAGTGGCAATATTACCTTACCGGACAGGGCCGGATGACGGTATTCGGCGGTGACGGGGCTGCGCGCACCTATAATGTCCGGGCCGGGGATGTCGGGTACGTGCCTTTTGCACAAGGGCATTATATTCAGAACACCGGGACAGACACGCTCTGGTTCCTGGAAATCTTCAAAAGCGACCGGTTCGCCGATGTCTCCCTGAATCAATGGATGGCGCTCACCCCCCATGAGCTGGTCAGCAGTAATCTGCATGCCGGGCCGGAGCTGATGGACGCTCTGCGCAAGGTGAAATGGCCGGTGGTGAAATATCCGGGATTCTAAAAGTGCGGGTTTATCCGGCTCAGAACAGCTTCAATTCCAAATATAAGCCGAGCAGAGTAATAAATAAGGTCGGAATCGTCAGAATAATTCCTGTTTTGAAATACGTGCCCCAGGAGATCTTCACGCCTTTGGCAGACAGCACATGCAGCCACAGCAGGGTAGCCAGCGAGCCGATAGGTGTAATCTTCGGGCCGAGATCGGAGCCGATTACGTTCGCATAGATCAGCGCTTCCTTAATAAGTCCGCTAGCGTGTGCCGTATCAATAGCCAGTGCCCCGATCAGCACCGTCGGCAGATTATTCATCACAGAGGAAAGAACAGCGGCAAGGAAGCCCATTCCCATCGTCGCTGCGAACAATCCGTGCTCAGCAGTCGTACTGATCAGTCCGGCGAGTACATCTGTCAGCCCGGCATTACGCAGACCATACACCACGACATACATCCCGATGGAGAAAAAGACAATGGCCCACGGCGCACCCTTGACCACTTCCATGGTCTTCACGTACGGGCTTCTGCGGGCCATCAGCAGGAATAGAACCGCAATTATACCGGCCACTGCTGATACCGGAATATGCAGGAACTCACTGACGAAATAGCCTGCCAGCAAGAGAGCCAGTACGCCCCAGGATAACCGGAACATCCGCTTGTCCTTAATTGCCTCCTGCGGATGCTTCATTCCCGCCGTGTCATAGGCTCCCGGAATACTTCCCCGGAAGAACAGATACAGGACCAGAATACTGGCAGCAAGCGCGAACAGCGTAGGCAGCAGCATCCGTCCCGCGTATTCCGTGAAGCTGATCCCGAAGAAGTCAGCGGATACGATGTTGACCAGATTGCTGACGATCAGCGGAAGCGAGGTTGTATCGGCAATGAATCCGCTCGCGATGATGAACGGAAACACTTTTCGCTCATCAAAATTCAGCGCCCGCACCATCGCCAGCACAATCGGCGTCAGAATCAGCGCCGCCCCGTCATTGGCGAACAGAGCCGCCACAACGGCCCCCAGTACGATAACGTAAATGAACATCAGCGTGCCGTTGCCGCGTGCCGCCCGTGCCATATGCAGCGCTGCCCATTCGAAGAAGCCAATTTTGTCGAGGATTAATGAAATTAGAATGATGGCGACAAAAGCGAGTGTAGCGTTCCATACAATCAGCGTCACATCGCGGACATCCCCGAAGCTGACCACACCGGCCAGCAGGGCCAGCAGCGCACCTCCGCAGGCCGACCAGCCGATGGATAAATTCCGCGGCTGCCAGATGACAAAGACCAAAGTAATAACAAAAATAAGACCGGCTGCAACAATCATTGTTCAGCCTCCCGTTTGACCCACAGCAGCATTTCCTGCAGCACTCCTCCAGCAAACTTTTATATATGTAATAAGCCAATGCTACTACACTAAATCAGCCCCGTGAAAAGGGCAAGAAAAAAGTCTGATGCCGCCGAAATCAGGCAGAAATCAGTACTAAATGCAGACCGCAGCTCATAGGCTGAAGTATGGGGAAGACAGCAGCTTCTGGAGAGGAGATGCAGGTCCGAAGAGCCATCCTTGTCAGAGGATTGGAGGTCCGGACTACCATGAGTACAGATCAGCTCATCGCATTGCTCGTTCTTGTCATTATGATCGTACAGCTTGCCGTCAAAAAGGGGAAATCCTGAGGCGGCAAACAGCCAGGCGAACCCGGGGCCGCTCCCGGTTCGCTTGGCTTCGTTTGCTTACATACCCGATCCATCCGGCCGGACAACCGGTCTGGCCCGTTATTTTACAAATATCCGGATCTGCCGCTCGCCGGTACGTTTCATTACCCTGTAGCCTGCTGCCGCTGCTGTAGCCATTCCGTTATCGTCCGGCCGGCAGTACCCTCCTGCCTCACAGGTGCCGTCATCGCGGACAAGCAGCTTGCCGATAATTCCTACGGCTACCCATTCCTCCCTATCCTGGCGGGAGATATATTCCTGCGAGTCATCCCACTCCGGATTCAGCACCGGCTCTGTCTTCGTACCGGCTTCACGGACGATATGCCCGTATTCATTCTTCACCTCCGGAACCTCTACCTCATGATACAGAATCCGGTCCCATTCATCGGTAGCGAACATCCCGTTCCAGCGCAGGTCGCTTGAATCGGCAACGATGGCCGGTCTTGCGCTGATGACGCCCAGAATATATTCATCTGCTGCCCTGGCCTTGCGGATACGGTCACTTGCCCCGTCAAAGGTAACGAAATATCCGGCGTCAATCGCCAGCCCGTCCGAGGTCTCGAACATTTCCGCATAATCCGCTGCACCCGGAGACTGCAGAGTCCCATCCAGGTACAGATTACCGGTCAGCCCTTCGATGACTGCGGAGTTGAAGCTCGGCCCCACCGCAAGCCCGTTGGCCAGATGCCAGGAATACGGGAACCGGGTAGACCCGTTATGCCCCATAATGTGGGAACCTGTATGCTCTGCAAGTACAATTGTAGCTTCTCCCTCTGCATGGGAGTTGGGAGCAAACGCCTGGGTCTGGAAGCCCTCAGCATGCGAAGCCTGGCCGGAGGCGGTAGTGTCCGCACCTTCCGCATGCGCATATCCGCCGCTGGCCAGTGTCCCTACGCCCTCCGCATGGGAAAAGGAACCCCCGGCGCGTGTATTCGCTCCCTCTGCATGGCCTGAAGGTCCGCTGGCCAGCGTCTGGAAGCCTTCCGCATGGGAGGCTGTTCCGCTGGCTATTGTATTTTGCCCTTCTGCGTGGGCACCTACATTGCCGCTGGCTAAGGTGGCCAGCCCTTCAGCATGCGAAGCTGAGCCGCTGGCAGTAGTGTTCTGCCCTTCAGCGTGGGAGAAATCGCCCAGCGCCGAAGGACCGGACGCGGCTGTAATATCCGCAGTGCCGCCTTCGGCATGCGAAGCAAAGCCCATCGAGGTGCTGCCGACCCCTTCCGCGTGAGAGCCGGAGCCGCTGGCAAAGTTCGGGGCGGCATTGCCCAGCGGATCTGTTCCGCCTCCTTCCACGTGGGAAGCCCGGCCGCTGGCGGAATTGCCCTCCCCTTCCGCATGAGCATTGACGGCCGTCGTCTGTGTGGAAGTGTTGAAGCCCTCCGTATGGGAACGTGCGCCCCAGGCCTGGGTGCCGTATCCTTCGGAATGGGCTTCCAGCCCGGCGGCCAGCGTCATCGAGCCTTCCGCATGCGAGCTTTCCCCCGCTGCATTCGTTTGATAACCTTCGGCATGCGCGGCCACCCCGCTGGCAATGGTCGAAGTGCCTTCCGCATGCGCCGTATCATTCGTTGCCTGGGTCAGATGACCTTCAGCATGTGCTGCGCTTCCGCTGGCAATCGTCGAATTGCCTTCCGCATGTGAGGTGTCTCCGCTGGCAAGTGTGGAGTAACCTTCAGAATGAGCGGCTGCTCCGCTTGCCGTGGTATTCAGCCCTTCTGCCGACGCGGCAAAGCCGCTCGCTGTATTTCCTACCCCTTTTCCCATTTTGCTCACCGCTTTCTCGCGTATTACAATATATGTATGTCCACGGTAAGCGGAGGTAACGGCGGATGTGGCCAAGTTAGCGGATTTTTCTTTTTTCACTTACTAAAGTTGAGAAACATTAAAAAGTATAGTAGAATACAGATATGAAGAAAGGGGCGGATTGAGATGGCCGAGGAGAAGAAATTAATGGAAATAGGAATCAGCACGTTTTTGGAGACTACACCTGATCCGGTAACCGGCAAAACAATCAGCCATGCAGAAAGACTGCGTGAGGCTGTGGAGGAAATGGTGCTGGCTGACCAGTCAGGCCTCGATGTATACGGAATTGGCGAGCATCACCGGGCCGATTATGCCGGCAGTGCGCCAGCGGTTGTACTGGCTGCCGCAGCTGCTGCGACTAAGCACATCCGGCTGACCAGTGCGGTCAGCGTAATCTCATCGGCTGACCCGGTCCGGGTATACCAGGATTTCGCTACCCTGGACGGCCTGTCGAACGGCCGGGCCGAGATTATGGCCGGACGCGGCTCATTCATCGAGTCCTTCCCGCTGTTTGGCTACAGCCTGGACGATTACGATGAATTGTTCGAGGAGAACCTGGAGCTGCTGCTCGCCATCCGTGCCTCCGAGAAGGTCACCTGGCGCGGCGGCCACCGGCCGGCGATCCATAATCTCCCGGTCTACCCCCGTGCAGTGCAGGACCCGCTCCCGGTCTGGGTTGCCAGCGGCGGCAATCCGGAATCCGCTGTGCGCGCCGGAACACTCGGATTGCCGATTGCCTTCGCAATTATCGGCGGTATGCCCGAGCGGTTCGCCCCGCTCGTCGCCCTGTACAAGGAAGCCGCCGTCCGCGCGGGGCATAATCCTGACAAGCTGCAGATTGCCACCCATTCCCACGGCTTCGTAGGCGAAACCAATGAACAGGCGGCAGCCTTGTTCTACCCTTCCACCGCCGCTCAGATGAATGTCATCGGACGCGAACGCGGCTGGGGCGGAACCTACAACCGCGCAGCCTTTGACGATGCCCGCAGCCTGCGCGGCGCCCTCTATGTCGGCGATGCCGAGTATGTCGCCGAGAAGATCATCCTGCTGCGCAAAAACCTCGGAGTGACGCGCTTCTTCCTGCATGTGAACGTCGGCACCATGCCGCACCGCGAGGTGCTGCGTGCCATCGAGCTGCTGGGCACCAAGGTTGCTCCTATTGTGCATAAGGAGCTGGCGCGGACCCGGGGTAAATAATCGAGCTTTAACATAAAAGAGCTGTCCCATAAGCCATGAAACGGCTGCTTGGGACAGCTCCTTTTTTTTGGAATAGGATCAACGTGAGCATTGAGTTAGACTGAATGTAATTGCCCCCGTACCGCAGCTGCCACTTCTACAGAGTTCGTAACCGGCAAGAAGTGGTATCCGTTCCCAATGACAGTTACTTTCGCCTCTCGATGAATCTCTTGGAAGCTCCTCATTTTCTCCAGACTGAATTCATCCATACTCGCTTCAGCGAGCAGCAGTAAGATAGGATTGCCTTGAGCTTCCTTCAGGCAATAATCAGTAACGGCTACTTCAGTACTAAGACTATTAAGTGCGTATTCACGGCTATGGTGTGTGTATATGCCCTCTTGCACAACAAAGTTATCCTTTAAAATCCCTTTGAATAAACAACGCTCAGATTCAGCCAGCGCCGGGAGCGCAACAACTACTTCACTGTTGCTCTCCGGGTTATAGACTACATACCGTCCCATGGAATACCCTCCAGTCCAGTAAAAGTGCTTCTTACCCCTGCACCAGCGCTTCAACAACAGGATACGAAATCAGATTCCGGTCCCTGTAGGCTGCAGGAATTACATCACTCTTCGAGCTTAGAATGCCATTTTGTAAAAGCACAGGCTTAAAGCCTCTTTCCTCGGCCCCATTGTAAGTGAATAGAACGCAGTATTCTGCCGCATACCCGGAGAGAATCAGCAGATCGATGCCCTGCTCCCGCACAAGCTCCTCCAGATTCGTCTTCCAGAACGCATTTGAATACTCCTTCGTCACTCTAAGATCTGTATCCGCAATCTGAATACCGGAAATGACCTCGAACTTCGCTTCATCCCCGGCCTGCATGCCCTCGATATCCTGGATATGAATGACGGTGTGGTTCTTGGAGCGCAGCAGCTCTGACACGTGGTTAATATATTTGCAGGCGGTATCAATCGCCCGTTGCTCGACCTTGCCCAGATGAACCTCCTGCAGATCAATGATTAGAAAACCGATTTTCATGTATTCTTCCTCCCGTATGAAGTCATTAAATGATTTAATCTATCATACTATAACTTCATATTTATCCCAATAAAATATCCCCTCAAGGACACCTGCCTATACCGCTATGCGGCCTTACCAGAGTGTCTGCTTGAAGGGATTATTATCTGCATCAGCTTTACGCTGGTGCAGAGGCAGCTTATTGCTTTAACTAATCATCGCTCGAATGAAGCCGGCTTACTCGCCGGACTGATGGCTCTCAACGAATACTGCCACCCGGTGAAGCAATGTAGCCAGCTCCGCACGGGTTGTAGCTCCTTTAGGATCCATCACTCCATTGTTCTTACCGTTGAAAATACCCAGCTTGTACAGAACCTGGAATGCCGTCTTCTGTTCTGCTGTCATCAGGCTAGCATCAGAGAATACAGCTGCTGCTCCGGTTGCTTCGTATTTAATACCTTGCTGGTCCAGATATTTAACGAGAATGACCGCCAGCTCTCCGCGTACAATAGGAGTGTTCGGCTGGAATGGATCGGTTCCGAGCAGCCCTGTGGACTTGGCCCATTTGGCTGCTTTGCTGTACCACTGATCATTCGGGATATCCGCATAGGCAGTGTCTGTATATAAGTTCAAATCGATCTTGGCTAGTCTGGACAGTACCGCAACCACAGTTGCTCCGGAAATTTTGGTTTGTGGAGCAAATTTGTTATTACCGACTCCTGTCATCAGCCCTTGTTCATTTGCCCATTCTACATCGGCTCTGAACCAGTCTGCTATTCTGACATCACTGTACAGCTTCGAGGTTGGGGCCTGCGAAGGGGCTGATGTTGGCTTAGGAGTAGCACTAGGTGCTGGTGTTGCAGTTGGTTTTGGCGTTGGTGTTGCAGTTGCAGTTGGCTTTGGTGTTGCACTTGGCGTCGGAGTCGGGTTGGAGCCGGATCCGCTGGTTGAAGGCTTCGTAGTGCTGCTCGGGGTGTTCAGGTCAAGCGTATAGTTCCGGGCAGCTTTCTTCATATCTGTACCTTTACCTTGGTCATTACGGAACTCGGCAGCAATAGTGTGAGTGCCGCTGCCGCTGTTCTGGAAGGTTTGGGCACGGATGGTGATCTTCGTACTTCCTTCTTCAGCCAGATAATCTGTATCTTTGATCAGTTCTTTACCATCGAGGAAGAACTTGTCGGTGAACTCACTGAAAGCATGCTCGATTTTGAAGACTTTATCAGCGTAGCTGTTAATGGTCGTTAGCTGATTCGGCCAGTCGGTTACATAATCACTGGCATTAAATACATCCTCAGCAGTATTGTCCGCTACGTTCAGTGTGAATTGTTTCATATCGCTCGGGAACCGCGGGTTAAATTCCGCCCGGGCCCAGAACGTGAATGTACCCGTCTCCTGCGGAACCCCGTAGAGCTCTCCATTCTCGTAAAGAGTCATGCCCTTCGGCAGAGTGCCGCCGGCAAGCTGCCATTTCACTGTGTTCCAGTCATATTTGTTGCTGGTATGCATCATTACGGAATAAGGTACATACTTAACCGCCTTAGGTACACTGTCAGTAGTGATCTTCGGATCGCCGGCAACCCCGGTCAGCGTAATGACAACATCCTCTTGGCCAACAGCTGAAATGGTCAGTTTGCCGGAAATATCGCCGGTGCCATCTGGAACGATACGGATTTTGGCAACATTAGCAATTTCACCATAAGAGGTTTCTCTAGCAACTCCGTTGAATGCGGCAAGCTTATCATTGCCGGCCCCGCCTACCGTCCAGTATTCATCAAGCTTAACATGCGCGGCATCATCACTAAGCTTCGCTGTTAATCCGGTCAGTTCCGCATCGCCAATGTTAGCAATAAAGATATCATGACGGTAATCATAGATGGAGTCGAGGAAGATCTCACGTTTCGCACCATCAGGTCCGTTGATTCCGTTCACGAAGAGCTTGGAGCCGCCGGCCTGCTTTTTGGCGAACGTGACCCAATATTCTTTAACGTTTTTGCCGTTCTCCGCTTTGGCAACATAGTTCACCGGGCTTTTACCGCCCTTATCCGGATCGGCGTTTACTACAGATTCGCCTGAGGTTTGCTCTGTCTCGATGTAGGCTTTCGTTTTCGCATAGGTATTTACCCAGAATGTCGGCTTCACGTTAGAAAGATCTACATCGCTATCATTAATAAGCAAGGTCTGGAAGCCTAGATCATAATAAGTATCTGCATCATATGGCACTGCATAAACTTTTGAGGATAAATTAATACCAGCGCTGTCTCTGGCACCTTGGATATAAAAGTTTGTATCCATAGAGCCTGGATTTGGAATTACACTATCCGGTGTAGCAGGATTATCGCCTTTGATAGTCTTGACGATAATTTTGAATACTTCACCTTCAGCAAAAATCGTGAATTTTTGTCCATCTCCACTGTAATTCGCCAAGTAACCATTACCCTTGCCTGAACTGCTAGGGAACAACTGGGATTTAATGTCCGCTTCAGCAGTTGCAGACTCAAGAGAATCGAAGTGGCCTACGACTGCTTTGGTAACATAAGTGGCAGCATTACTTAAACTGCTGCTGCTATTGTGCTCGTATACAAGTATCAGGTGGTAGTTATCGTTAACCTCAGCTCCCGCATTCATCTCATACGTTACGGTTTCCAGTCCGCTTCGGGATGAATAACTATACCCTCCGTTTGCTTTATTCCAATTTCCATCTTGTTCTGCATATAGTCCATAGTAATATTCGGGGCCATTGCTAGTGACATTAATGGACAATAGCATCTTTTGAGTGAATACAGCATCATTTCCTTGTTTAACCACAAAAGTCAATCTCTGATAAGAAGAATCATAAGTCGAGGTGATGTGATAACCTGAGCCAACCGCATCATAGCTATCCGCCAGAATAGTAGCCGTAATGTTCTTACTCGGATCTTGCACTGCTGCTGCCTCAGCAAGGGCAGCCGTATCATACTCTCCGTCGTAAACAAAGACATCATATGTACCAATGCTTTCGGGCAGTTTCAGACCGATATAAAAATCAAAATTGCTTTTAAAAGTTTTCGGCAACCGGACGTCATAATAATCATATGCAGTACTAACACTATAGTACTCATACGGAGCTTTACCAAGCTTTGTCCGTGTACTATCAGAATCCGTATAAATTCCAAGCTCTGCAAATTTATTATTCGTTGATGCAGTTACGTTAACGATGTATCTAATGTTGTCAGGATCCAGCTGCAGGGCTGAGCCGACAATCAGTTCGAGAGAAAACGAGCCATAGGTATTCTGGTACATAGACAGATCGATCTTATCGCTTTGGCTGACGATCTTGTAGTCATCATTTGATAAACGAGCCCATACAACCTTATCATTACTATCAATTTCCGGATGTGAATTGCCCGCTTTTAAACCGCTTAGCAATGCTGAAACTTCTACAGCCTTCAGATCCAGACGGCTGTATGCGGATAAGTCGAGGCTGACCCGGGATTCTTCCAGCGGCAGCATGGAGAACGCAGTAAATCCGCCTCCCGGCCGGAAATTCTTCGGTTCAGGCTTGGCAGCGACATAAGTATTACCGATCTTCACGCCGATCTGCGAGAGCCGGTTCGGATCGTTCTGCTCGGTAGCTACATAAAAGGTGTGACCGCCGATAACAACAGAGCTTTCCGGTGTATCAAACCATTCTGTAGTGGTTTCCCCGTTATATTTGAACTGCACCTCATACGGGAAGAACGCATTATCCTCCAGTTGAATCGTGTAGCTGCCATCCTGCGCGAACAGCTCATCTGTTAAAGCAGCTTCTACTTCAGGACCAACAGAAACTTCCTGTTTTCCGAGGTTATAGATTACTGTATCAGTAACCGCATCTGTATCCCCGGCTCCGAATACTGCCGCCGGCAGCATCGTGAACAGCATGATTACTGCAAGAAGCATGGACAGACTTTTCTTTGCCATTGTTATCCTCCTTTATAATTTGGATAATGCTAATAAATCTTCTATGGAATAAATGCGGGTTTTCCGCAGGCTCCCCGAGTGGTAATCGAAGATCAGCTCATTGCCGGTAATGTCAGAAAGATTGGGCAGTACAGCCAGCGTGTCACAGTTCTCATCCAGCAATAACCCGTAACGCTCTCCGCTGGCCGAGATGTATTCTGTGATCACATTCGCACCGACCTGTGTAACGTAAGTCAGATATGCATTTTTCTCCAGCTCGCGGACTACTTTGCCGGATTCACGGTCATACGCAATAGGCGTACCATGCAGGGGCGATTCTATTCTCAGCTTATCCGTATAGAATTGCTCCAGCAGGCTAAGGTCGGGCTTATCCCCCTGAACCTCAGAAAGCACCTCGCCGTTATCTCCGGAATACGCTCTGGTCAGACCGTCGTTATAAATCACTTCAAGGCGCGACCCTTTTTCATCCCTGCGGTATTGCTGGTCATAGACATGATCGGCGTCAGGAATCTCAACCTCACGCACCAGTCCGCCTTGACCGTCATAGATCCGGAAATTATTGTAGGAGAACAGCATCAGCTTCGAGCCATCTGCACTGATTCTGGCCTCATCATGCGCGTATTCGGGATCTTCATACCGGAATACTTCAGCATCAGAGTGATTCTCAAGCTTCAATATTCTCAGCGTTGGTGTATCCCTGCTGCCAATTACTGCGAACGGCCCCGCCAGCTCAACAAAATCGTAATGTGTAAGGTCAGCATCGTACTTGTCTATCAGCTTGGCATCCTGACCGTAAATGGAGTATGTATTATCAGTAGTCAAAACCAGCGTAAATTCAGCATCCGCTGAGAAAGCCCCAATATCCGCATCGGCATAGGCGATTTCCTGCTGCTCCCCTGTAACGGGATCAATACTGACAATCAGATTATCACTTGAGACATAGATTCCGCTCTCATCAGCTGCCACCCCAAAGCGCCGTTCGGATTCAAATCCTCCGGTCTGCACCTGCTCCTCTACATCGATTACATTAAATGCCGAACTGTCCGCACTGCTTGCGGAGAAGGCGAAATATTGATGATTGAAATTGCCTTCAAAGTGGGTATATTCGGAGGTCTCATAGAGCTCCAGGCTATTCTGGCTGTCGGCAAGATCGAATATAGTAAGTCCGCCGTCCGAGAAGCTGACTGCAAGCTTGCTGCCATCTGAATTCAGCTTAAACAAATTATCATTTGCATTGGCAAAAGCATCATTGACGGGGGCATGCTGGCGTTTGTTCCCAAACGGGACCGATACCTTGACCGTACCGTCAAGCTTATAGACCTCAGCCATATTCTCATCACGGTAAGTTGCTGCAATAGAGCTTCCATCAGCGGAGACAGCAATTTCTGTTGCCAGTCTGCCCGTCCAGACCTGCCGTCTCTCTGCCAGATCGTAGAGGCCAATCCCCTCTTTCCCGGCGTAAGCCACGAGTCCGTTATTCACGAATTCAACATCAGCCAGCGCGGACTCCAGCACCGGAAGAGTTGCAAGTACCTCACCACTCTCCGTGTCTATCAATGTAAGCTCCCAGGCGCAGACCGCTGCCAGGGTCGTACCGTCCGGAGAGATTGCAGTCTTCATTACCTCAGAGCTCACATTCACTGTCCGGTATGCCTTGAAGCCGTCCGACAGCTCGTATACGCCAAGCGCATCAGCAAGCGCCTTTTGGGCTTGAACCGTATATGGCGGTGCAAGCATACTCCTCGGCTCGGGCAGAGCCTGCAGGGCAAGGGACACTGCCTTCGCATGGTCGCCTGCAGCCAATGCTTCAGCGGAGTATTGTGCCAGCGCATATGCAGCCTGCGTCTGCTCCATCTGCTTCAGGCCGATAAACGCTGACACGCCTCCGGCAAGAAACAAGGCAGCGGCAGCCATGAAGCCGATCAGCCGGGTCCGCTTAAACCGCTTCGTCCGCGGATCATTGTCATGCAGATGCTCGAGGTCGTACAGCATCTCCCCGGCCGACTGGTAACGTAAATCCGGGTTCGGATTCATCGCTTTGGCAATAATGGCAATTACGGCCGGGCTGTATTCCGTGCCCGATATCGGTACAACCTCCGAAGCCTCCCTGGCCGGGCGCTGCCCGGTCAGGATATGATACAACGTTGCCCCCAGGCTGTAGATATCCGAACGGACATCCAGCATAATTACTTTTTTGCCTGAGGTATCACTGGAAGGCTCGCCCGGGTCCGGTTCGAGCCTTGTCTTCACGTCAGTCTGCGGGACTAGCTGTGTCGTTACGTAGTCAGTAGTTACACTTTGTGCCTTGCCGCCGGTGGAATAATCCGCCCCGTAATGCTCCGGAGAAGCATAGCCGAAGCTTCGGCCTACTCCTACAGCGCCTTCCTCTCCGAGTGCCAGCGCGATGTTGTAATCGATCAGCCTGATCGTGCCTTCCGGTGTAAGCATTACATTCGCCGGCTTGATATCCGCGTGCAAAATACCGTGCGGGGGCCTGCCGTGCAGATACTTCAGCGCCTCCAGCAGCTGGCAGGCCCATTCAATCACCTGTGCCTGCGGGAACCGTTCTCCCCGCTTAAGCGGCTTGTCCCAGCTCTCGCCGGCAATGAAATCCATTACAGTGTAGACAATACCGTCATGTTCAACATAGTCATAGACCTGCGGAATGTAGGTATGGCTCAGACTTTTGAGCGCATCCACTTCGCGGCGCAGGGTTTCTGACTTAGCTGTAAGGGAGCGCTTGTCTCCCTTAAGCACCACACTTTTGTCCAGCCGGATATGTCTCGCCAGATAGACAATACCGCCGCCGCCCGAGCCAATCTCATGCTCTATTTCATACGTGTCCGCTATAATCTGAAGCATAAGCCCTCCTGTTATCCATGCCGCTTCACGCCATATTCAGCATCAAGCCGGGTTCTCAGCTTACGGCGGGCAGAGCGCAGAATTACCGCCATGATCACGCCCGCAACTGAAGCTATCCCCAGAACGGTAAGTCCGCCGTAGAAAAGCATCCCGCTCATCCCCTCATTCCTCCCAGATGTAATCCGCCCCGGCGTTACCGAAGGATACACGATCACCGCGGTTCAGCTTAAGGGGACTGCCCGGAACCAGCTTTTGGCTGTTAACGAAGGTTCCGGCACTGGAGGTTAAATCGATAATTCTGTATCCGTCCGCCGCACGCTCAATTGCGGTATGCCGGCGGCTGATCGCTTTAAGCGTTTTGGCAAATTCAAAGCTGGATTGCTGGCGTCCGACCGAGGCATCGAAGCGCCCTATTGTAAAAACCTGCCCGATGGAGACGGAAACCGCTATACTTTCAGGAAGCTCACGGTTGCCGATGGAACGGAGCTGCACTCTGTGCGGCGAATCCTCTTCAAGCTCAGTCACATCATTATCCATCTGCTGGCTGTAAGGCCCGCCGCCATAGCTTTGAACAACTGCCGGCTCAGACTGGAGAGGGATATGCTGCGAAGCAATATTTTGCCGGGCAGCGGCTCCGACAATGACTTCCTTAGCTTCATCCTTCTTTTTCCCGGCAAACAAACGGCTCTTCGGCTTTTCCGGTTTTCCGGGTTTCTCAGGCTTTGCTTTTTCAGGTTCATTTTTTTTATTGAATAAGGAAAGCTTCCATTTATCCGGCTTCGCAGCCTCTGCACCGCCAAAGGCGTTACCGTCAAGATTGATATGAATATCACCATGCTCACCGGACAGCCCGGAAGGGCTGGACGGCTTCTTCCAGGGTTCATTCTCCGGCATTCTTTCAGGCTGCCGGACAACAGCCTCCTGCCGGGGCACCTGCACCTGCTCAGCAGCAATCGGTTTGGCAACAGGAATACTTGATACATGTGCAGCAGGCGTATCGGGCCGCAAGGAGTCTTTTAACATCTGCAAGAATTGTTTCGGATTAAAGCTTTGCATAAGCGCTCTCAGCACCTGATTCTCCAGCAGGGTATCTGTCACCGGAAAGTTCTTTGCCAGCTCTCCCGCCATAGTTCTTAACCCCTCATAATCGGCAGCCGGACGGACAGAAGGGATATATACGAAGCTGACCACTTCGCTGATTTTGTCGTAATATAAATATTCTGTCTGCAGTACAAAGGAGAACGGATTCATGAACCAATCGTCACAATCCAGCAGCGGCGTAAGAATAGTTGACCATAGCTCCACATACTCCCTCGGGCTGCGGGTGCCATAAAAATATTGAAGCCGGCTCCGTGTGCCCAACTGATAGGTTAGTTCAATCTCCCCGTCTATACTGCGGGTCCGAAAGGGCACAATGAACTCCGGAGCAGCATGCTGAATTGTGTATAACGCTTTGTGATCCAGCTCCTGCTCAGGTATTCTAACCGTAAGCATTGACCCTGTTAGATCATTTTTGCTCTGAATATCGTATATCACAGGCTCACCTCTTCCTCATATTCAAGCAGAGTGATAAACTGCCAGCCGCTCTCCGTCTTAACCGGGGCACTTCCATCTGCGAAGCTCTTCGCTCCCAGATACTGCGGCTCAATGACAACCTTGCCTGACAGGCTGATATACCCCCATTGCTCTCCTACCTTGACAGCGGCCAGATGCTGGCTGAACGAGTATGCATCATCGAACGTCTGGCCGAACTGTACCTTGCCTTCCGTATCAATGAACTGCCATTGCCCGTTCTTCTTGACTGCAGCATATCCATTCTCTGAAAAGGGCCGGGCATCCTCATAAGCTTCCGCCAGCGGCTTTCCGTCAACAATCAGATATACTGCGCCGGATTTACTCGCGAACACTGCGTTCTGGAAATAGCTCCGGCCCAGCTCATCAGTGATAATCTCATCATATTCCGCCGGCACCAGCCATTCAGAACCCGTGTCTACAACCCCCCATTTCCCGTTCACCTTGGCAGCGGCATAACCGTTGGAGTACATCCCGATGGCTTCAAAAGCCGTGCTTCCGATCGTGAACTCTCCGTTTGCCCGCCTCCATTCCTCTCCGATTCGCAGAGGGATACGCTCATTCCCGAAATTACCAAAATCAGCAATTTCCTCATGGAGCAGAATCAGACGGTTGTTGTTGTTGTCAATGCCGTACACCTCTCCGTCCTTCTTAACAAAAGCGCGGTCTGTACTGAATGTGCTGATCTTGTCATACTCACAGGGAATAACCAGATTACCGGCAGCGTTCGCTAGGCCCCAGAGACCTTCACGTCTGACCTGAATCTTCCCGTTACTTGTGGCAGTGACCTCCTCATACACGGAACGGCCCAGCTCCACTGCATAGCGGTTCTCTTCGTAGAGTGCGGTAAGCTCTTCACTCCCGGTTTTGAGTACTCCCTGCTTGAGCACGGCCAGCGCAGCAGGCAGATTATTGTCGCCGAGCTCATATTCCGCAGCTTCTTTGAACACCTCGGGTGTGGCGCTGCTGCGGCCCATTTGCTTCTCCAGTACCTTGGAGTAATTACTGCTGTACACATACTGCTTGCTCAGCTTGAATAACTGGAGGTAAACCTCCTTAAGGAGATTCTCGGCTTGCAGTGTATGTGACGCATTGTAGCCGGCTGCTTCCTCCAGAAGCGGGACCGCAACGATGTACTCTTTGTCGGTGATATGCTCTTCCGCTTGACGGATAAGTACGGACTGTTTATCAGCATCGGATTCTGAACCTAACGCAGCAGCCCAAGAAATGAGCAGCAATATAACAAAGCCGAGTCCGAGCAGCATACGGTTAGCTTTTTTCACAAGGGCTTACCTCCTACACAAGATACCCCACAGAGTAGGGCTTTGGCTTCGAGGATGACTCAGGTACTTTGCAGGGACCCCGAAACATATAAATATATTTATAAAAAAATTGCCAGCAGCACGCCGATATACAAAAACGGGGCAAGCGGTATAGCATCCTTGCGTCCAATCCGCTTCAGCAGAACCAGAACAAGTGCGGTGAGTGCAGACAGTACAGAGCCATAGAGCATTGCCGGGAGCACGTTGCTGAAGCCCAGATACAATCCGAATGCCGCCATAAGCTTCACATCACCGCCGCCCAGACCTTTCCGGCTGATCAAGTACACCAGCAGAAACAGGATGCCGCCCAGGCCAAACCCTGCAATAGCATTCTTCAGCGAACTTAATGCGCTCTCTGTGTTCACAAACAGCTGTGGAACCATAATCATGACCCATGCGGCAAGCATAGCCACGATATACTCGTTAGGAATGCGTTTCGACCGCAAATCACTCAGCGCAGCAGCGTAGCCGAATCCAATAAGCAATTCGTAAGCAAGCAGGGTATAGGCATCGTATTCGGGCCCGTGGATCAGCCACAAGGCTAACCCCAGCACCGGTATGCCCAGGTAAGGGACAACAGGTTTAAGCTTATGTATGTTCATCAGGGTCCTTCCTCCAAGCCTTCACCGCTTCCGCCCAGCCAGGCCTTGGTCTTGACACTTTGTGTCACGCTCAGCTTCGGGCCAAACGGCAGCGGCAGAGCTCCAAACTTATAATCAATGTCATAGCGGACGACGATTTTGATATCGCCGTTCTTGTCCAGCCACTGGGTATCGTTATTACCTAAATGCTCAAAATCAGTAAGGCTGAAATCATAGAACGTAAGACCATGAAGACCGTCCGTCACGTTAACACTCTTCAGATACTCATCCCCGGACATCGTACCGTTTCGTAAATAACGGCCAACCAGCGGGCGGACAAGGTCTTTGACTAATGCACCCTTGCCTTCGTTCAAGGCAAAGTTAGACATAATTCTGATTGTTTCCTGCGGATTGGCAAGGGTATTCTCTACCCACCCGGAGGCACGTTTGAGGGCTGCCTCACCGAATTCCTCTACTTCTCCCGGTGAGAGGCTGTTCATGCCTTCAATAATGCCGTTGATATCTGTCTTGAAGGCATCGGCTTCCTCGCGGAGGCCATCCGCATTCTCATCAAGCTTCATAATATGCTCCGCCATGCCGGTTACTTCCAGAGGATAGCTGGCAATCGACAGCGTCTCAGCTGCCTGGGTAAGCGCATAATGGACCCGGGCCTGCAGGGTAACGATATTCACAAGGCTCAATATAGAAGTGACCAGGAGCACAAAGAGCAGAAATGTTCCGATAGTTTCAACTACGATGTACCCCCGCTGATCTTCCTTCATGGCTAGTACCCCCTGTAGTCCGTAACGTTAATAGGAAGCGTCTTCGGCGGAACCACACCATTAACACCCTTCTGGGCAAACGGCATGGACAGGAACAGCATTCTTAAATCTACTGTCGATTGTATACTGAAGCCGGTAATAGCCTTTTGAAGATCAAAGAGCTCCGCACCAGCCATGGCAGCCTCATCAGCCTCCAGTCCCAGCTTCTTGTTGGTCATATTCAAGGAGATCAGATCCGCCGTCCGGGCGGCAAGCGTGTCCCCGTTCACGAATAACAGGTAGAGCTTCAAATAATCGCTGTAGCTCAGGCCCTTCTCATCATTTTTAACGGCTATAGTATCCTCTTGCTTACTTAACGACACGGCTGTACCTTTGCCCTTCGGCTCTGCAAGTTTACTGATTAACCCCTTCAGGCTAAAGGTCCAGTCAGCCGAATCCATCTTCAGCAGGACCACTTTTTTATTATTTCTCAGCCGGGACAGATCGTACGCCGATTCACATAATGCATATCCAACCCGTGCCAGCTCGCTGATAAACACCGCAAACGGCGGCACTGCTGTAAACATCGCTTTGATCTCCAGTATCTCCGCCTTAACCTCAGGCACGATGAATGTGGAAGTATAGTTAAACACAAAGCGCACCAGCAAGGTTAATCCCGCGACAGCCTTCAGGTTAGCGGCGGCGTTACCTGCGTCGCCATGAATGAGATATTCCTGCTCTGACTTGTAGAAATAATTGATATCCTTCCCCAGCGGGGCACCAGACATGGTTATAGGATCCTCCTCAAAACTCGTAGTCCAGTTTGAGAACATTTCGCTGTCATAGGTCAGCAAGAGGATTTTATCGCCGACCTTCCCCATGGCCTCACCGATTTGGCTGAAAATACTGCTGCCCAGCGCCTCTCTTGTCTTCTCCATGCCCACGCCTTCTTCATCCCAGTTCCCGTCGGTTCCGAATGAGGCCATCTCATCTGCTCCGGTCCCGGGAGTACCGAATGAGCCCTGACTTTCACCACTTTGCGGCTTGTAATATTCAGCACCGGGATCAGGATCATAAACCAGTAGTCCTTCTAAAAAATCCTGCACCTCTCCAATGATTCCCGTAATATTATCCGTAGCGTTATCTCTTTGCTGCTGGGTCGAGCCCGAACTGCTTGTATACCACAGGCTTAAAACGCTATAGAACCCCGGGTTATCCGTACTGGAGAAGACCGGGCTCTGGAACAGGACGAAGCCTCGCGGCACCGGGTACCGGTATTGGCTGCTCCCCAGCCCGGCTAATGGAGTAAGCGGATCGGGACGGCCAGGATTCAGCCTGTTAATTATTTCAAAATCAATATCATACTCTGCAATCGCACTCAGCATTTGCAAGTTTTCCTTTGAGATCCTAGGAGAATTAGTTGCTATATTCCCGTAACTGACTTCATCAAGCTTGGCTATTACGCTATCTATATAAGGACCGTCCTTGGCTTGCATCGCCTCCGCCATCTTCTTCAGCTCGTACTTCAGCAGACTGCGGTAATCTGCAACTAATAAGCCCATTTTCCTTTCTAACTCTTCCGTGCATTCCCCGCTGTTCAGCTTCTGGTCCAGCTCATCCACAAGGCGGGACAGCTCTTGCTTCTTGATATCAGCTTCTGTACATTTCTGAACCAAGATATCCAGCTTATCCTTATAGGTCTTTAAGGAGGACTTGCCGTCACCAATGGCAGCAGTGAGGCCATTACTGTGGCGGCTGCCCAGCCAGCTGCCGGAAGTAGCCGGGGTGGCCGGAACAGCGGGAATGGCAGGAGTAGCCGGAACGCCTGGTCTTGCAGGAGTACCCGGTCTACCGGGACTGCCCGGGCTGCCGGGAGTGCCGGGCTGCCACTGGGTGAGTACTGTTCCGCCCGCAATGAGCGCCCTGATATTACTTTTTATCGCGTTATATTTGTGTTCATGGTCAGCTGCCGCCTCTGTGTCACCGGCATTGAAGCTGCCTGTATAATCACTACGCGTGCCCCTCAGCATCTGCAGTTGCTGGTTAATTTCGTCCAGAATGTTATTTATAGAGCCGAAGGCTTTGTCTTCTGCGGTCTGATAACCGTTAATCTCCTGAATCAGACTGAATATCTGTCTGTACAGCTTATCGATCTCGCCGATTTTGCTGTCAATCTGCATTTTTATGTCGATCGCTTCCGCGTCATGCTTCACCTTCTTGAAGCTCTCGATTCTGTCCAATATATCCTGAACAATAACTACCGGAGCACGGTATTTGGCATATTCCTCAATCTGGCGCCGCAGCACCTCAACATTGCGGAGATTCTGCTCCCTCGCCGGACTGACAACCGCCGGCTGCAGGTTGGACCCATAGAACAACTGGAATGTGCCGGAGCCTGTTTTCTTCCAGTCCTCTCCGAACACCGTAACCTGTATATATTCATCCAGCATGCCACCCAAAATCGGATCATCCTGCATGACTCCGAATACGCCGTACAGATCCTGAAGCATTGCCTCATAGCTGGCCAGCACTGAATTGGCAGCAAGTTGATTAGCATCCTGAACAATACTTTTGGCCGTATAGATCCGGGCCAAGTCCACTGCCGTGCCGCTGACCAAGATCGCCGGTATCAGCAGGAGTGTCACAAACACTGTTACCGCAGCATTACAATCGCGCAGAAACCTTTGCATCCCTGTTCTCTCCTATATGCCAAGAAATTCATTGAATTTGCCTATAACTTCGCTTACCTTCTGGAATACTTCATTTGTTGAGATTTCATATTTTTTATCTATGTATTTGACAAAGCCATCTGCTAAATCCATATTGCGTACAAACTCATCGCCATTTTGTACAGTAGCCGTAGATGTTACTGTAACGGGAAGTTCTGTGGGAAACCCGATGAATGATAAATTAACAGGCATAGGTATAATCTGGGTAGCTGTCACAACAATTTCTTTGTAGACAATGTAATTCGCAACACCGTACTGGACGGTGAGTGTCCCCTTCGGGGAGATAATTCCCCGCTTCCCGGCATTCTTGACTATAGTCTCTGCCTTTCCGGAGGCTTCTCCGGAGAAGAAGGACTTGACGGCAGCAGCATACACGTTATCTAGTTGACTCCGCTTCGTTTTCCACTTGTAATCCAGCGCTTGCTCATCATAGGTCAGCCAGGTATCACTGCGTTCGGTAGCAATAGCCGTAGCTGCAATCTGGGTGGAGCGCTGCAGTACAGCTCTTGTAGGCAAATACATCGCCAGCAGTACTAGTGCGGCAAAAATCATAATCATAACAGGAAAAAGGATGGCCGCTTCGACCACCGCATCTCCCTTGGTATCCTTCCAAAGGCTTTTCAGGTTTTTCAGAACGGCCACCTCCTTTAATTAATTTCAAAGCTAATTATTTAATACCTTCGATACCATTACCTGCACCTGTTATTTTTTCCCACAATTTCTCAAGCCAATCACTTAGACTGCTCCAAAGAAATACAATTGCAAGTACCGCTACAAGAATCAATAACACTGCCACTACCACCCCAGACAGTCCGCGCTCGTCTTCCTTGAAGCTGCGGATACCCTCCTTAACTGATAGGTAAGCGGATATCGAATAATTTCTGAATGTTTCCATCATAGGTTTATCCTCCTTTTCATTTGGGTTCTATGTACTTACGCTATAGAACATTAAAGTTCATAGCGACTGGCACCATAAGCATTACAAGGATGGCAAGAAACAGCAGCATCGTTGGGATCATCAGCTTGGAGTTGGCCTTCTCAGCGTCCCGCTTTGCCGTATGCCGGCGCTCCTGCCAGGCTTCCTTGGCCATTTGCTTCAGCAGAAATCCGATTTCGGCATTACCCTTGGACAAGTTCTGCATAATGGCTGAAGCAAGCTTGGCTGTCTCTTTCGTGTTGCAGCGGTTAATGAAGTTGCTGTAGGCCAGCTCGGGGGTAACCAGATTATCCAGCTCCTCTGAGGTTCTGCGCATTTCCTGATATAGTTCGGATTCCTGGCTGGCAGCCGTTTCCTTCCATGCCCTGTCCACAATCATGCCTGATGTAACCAGCAGCGCCAGCTTGGAGACCACATTGGGGAACTGCCTGGCAATGGCTGCCCGCCGCTTATTGACCTGGTCGCTTACTTCATCGTACAGCGCATATACCAGGAACAGTACCAGCAATGTTCCGACTGTTAGCACCGCCAGACCGCCGGTCGTGTTCCCCATACCAATAGCCATTGCTCCGATAGAGAGCGACAAAGACACCCCGATAATCGGGAAGGACAGCAGCTTGGCCAGCAGCTGTTTGGTCTTGTTGGCTGCATGCTTTTTGCCGTGCAGCTCAAAGTTCTTCAGCAGGATTGCTTTGTGCACTCCTCCGCGTCCGATAGCCTCAAATTTACGCTGCAGGACATAGCCTGGCATAATAAATATGTTAAGGCCTTTCAGATCACCGTTTTGCAGACGGTCGCTATCCCGCTTCAGCTTGGCAATCTTCTTATCCGAGTTGCCGCCGAGAAGTAATCGCATCACTGCTCCGGCCAAGCCGTGATACTCTGCCAGCTTACCGGCATTCGCAAGATCCTTCCGGCCAAGCTTCTCCGCCGCATTCCGGTTATCGAGTACTTTATTGTAGGCTGCAGCGATCCAGTCCTCCTTAGACACCATTGCCAGCAGAACAAACCATACAGCTGCAAGAAGCGTCGCCAGAGTCATCACGATAATCAGCAATTCTGTCTCCTCCTATAGCTTGACGTTACTGAACTTACGGGCCATTGCGAAGCTGATGATGAATACGATCAGCCCTCCGGTTGAGACAAGACGTCCCATCCCGGTAGTGTATATCGCATCCATGAACCCCGCACCGGCGTAACCGATAACGCCCAGCACGACCAGCGGCATCAGCAGCATAATATTGACTTCCGATTTGGCTGCAGTCATCAGGGTATCAATTTCCATTTCAATTTCCATCTTGTCAGAAATGATCTGCTTGGTTTCCCGGACAATCTCATCCGTTCTGCTTGATTTCCCTTCGATCGTAGCGTAGATGGAGGCGAAGCTGAACACATCCTCAAGCCCGCAGCGCTCTGCAAAGTCGGTGAACGCTTCAGACAACGGCACAGCATTATTGAACTTGCCGATAATAATCTCAAGCTCTGTAATAATGTCACTGCTCTCCGGATAGATGAGCAACAGATCTTCGCGTGCACTCTGCAGGGCCTTAAGCGGCGGATTGCCCGCCCTCATCGCTACTGAAAGTGCTTCAAGCAGGTCGAAGAATTGTACGCGCAGCTTATATCTGCGCTTCTTGACCGCACCCTGCGCAGCCAAAAAGATGTTGACGGTACCGAATAGCACTCCGCCTATAACAGACAGCAGGATGATTTTGTAGAATATGAACAGTACAGCCCCGCCTGCAGTAAAGCCAATTAGAAATGCTGCGATGTGATCGAGTGTTCCTGATGGAGTAACGGTATAGTCCGGCGCATACACTCGTCTGCCTTGCTGCTGATATTGCACCCCGTGCGTGTTCTCTGAGGGAACGAAAATATTATTCTCCACAGCATAGTCTCCTATATGACCCGGTCGATCCCGGCATTTTCGAGTTTTTGAGTATTTTGCATTGGTTTATCCGTACGGACAAGCGAGCCTACTACTTTGTTTCGGGCACTGTCGTTTGTCTTCGTTTCCCGGAACTCGTATAACACATTCGTCATAATTCGCCGGTTCTCCGGGTCATAACCTAAGATTTCCACGATTTCAACCGTTTTGCGGCTCTTATCCCGCAGGCGGGAGAGGTGGATAATAATATCTACAGCAGAGGAAATCTGCTGCCGGATCGCCTCCAGCGGCAGCCCTTCTGCTCCCTGAAGGACCATGGTCTCCAGCCGGCTGAGCATATCGAAGGTCGAGTTGGCATGCCCGGTAGAGAGGGAGCCGTCATGGCCTGTATTCATCGCCTGCAGCATATCCAGCGCCTCTGCTCCGCGGACTTCCCCGACCACGACCCGTTCCGGCCGCATCCGCAGTGCAGACTTAATTAAGTCCCGGATGGTTATCGCCCCTTTGCCGTCCGGGCCTGCATTGCGCGTCTCCAGCCGGACCAGGTTATCGATATTCTTAATCTGCAGCTCCGCCGAGTCCTCGATCGTGATGATCCGTTCATCACGCGGAATGAAGTTGGACAATGCATTAAGAAAGGTGGTCTTGCCACTGCCGGTTCCTCCGCTGACGAAGATGTTGTATTTGCATTTCACCAGCAGCTCCAGCACTTCAGCAATCTCGGGTGTAATGGAGCCGTACTGAATCAGCTTCTGGACGGTCATTGCCTCTTTGGGAAAGCGGCGGATCGTAACGATCGGGCCGTTCAGCGCAACGGGCTGCATGACCACGTTGACGCGTGAGCCGTCATCCAGCCGGGTGTCGACAATCGGTTCGCTTTCATTAACTTGCCGGCCAGCCATGGAGACGAACTTGGCAATAATAATCTCAAGCTCGCGGCGGCTTTCGAACTGGCGTTCATCCTTGTAGAGCCTCCCGGCTTTTTCAATGAAAATATCCTGATAGCCGTTGATCATTACCTCTGTTACATCGGGATCGGCAATAATCTGGCCAAGTACCCCTAAGCCGCGTATTGCTTCATATACAGCACCGGCGATCAGCTTCTTCTCTTTGAAGTTAAGCGCCGCAAGCTCACGGAATGCTTCAGGGCTGTTTGCCCGCGCCCAGTCAATTTTGTTGTCCAGTGCCTTCGTAATCAGCGACTGAAGGTCTTCGTCGCTCAGAATCGTCAAATCGGCATGATTCTGAATTTCAGATTTCAATACGCCGATCAAATCGTTACGGATTTTATCGCTCATGCATGCACTCCCATACCCTGAAGGGTACAACCTGAAAGGGTCTTATACACATCAACGGTGTCCCCCAGCTGCACATAAGGCAGGCTGTACATCACTTCGATAGGAAGCTTACCAAGCTTGGCACCCTTGTTGGCTACAAGCCTTGTTTTGGCCCGGATCCGCTCAAAGACATTATGCTGGGCAAGGAACTGATCCAGCTTCACTTGGGCTGTGCGGGAATAGTCGGTGACAAGCAATACTTTGTCAGCAATGTCCATAAGCTGCCTGGTCCGTTTGTCGCACACACTCGGCAGGTCAATGACAAGTTCATCCACCCCTTTGGCACAGGCTCTGGCCAGTACAACGATGTCCTCAACCGTCAGCTCATTCATATCATCATAATTTTCCGGCGGCTGAAAGTAGGTAATACCTGAACCGTTATCCTGCTGCCTGATGCTCTTCAGCAGAATTTCAAGATTGCCGTCAATCCGTTCAAAGGCTCTGCTAATGCTCTTTCCTGTCTCAGCGAAGTATGCAAAAGTACTCGAGAAATACTCCAGATCCAGATAGGTCACCTGTTTGCCGCCGCCGACTCTTTGGGCTGCATAAGCAAGGGCAACCGTTGTTTTGCCGGTTCCGCCCGCCGGGGACCAGACTACCGTTATATTCCCGCTTCCAGAGCCGAAGCCGCCTGTCACAGAGGCAACTTCAGCATATTGCTCCAGCAGATCTCTGGTAATCTCGGAAATGCGCTGATATTTACGGATAGGCCGCAGGCTGCTGTCCGTAGCAGATTCTGCTGAAGCTCCATCCCACACCATAAGCGGGAGCCGGATGTTCTGCAGATTCGCACCGGCAGCCAGCGACGGCTCGAGCAGTGCAACATCAAATTTACGTCTTTCGAGCATGTCGTCAAACAAAACTCTGGAGGTACATACGGAAACTTCAAACGTATCAGCGTGCTTCTCAGCCAGAACAGCCGACAGATGCTCGGTATAGTCTCCGTCACTCAAGGCTACAAGCAGTTGAATTTTCATAATATATTCCTCAACTTTCTATTTTTACGAACGCTACGGATATATTGTCTTCCTCACCATGCTCAATGACATAATTCGTTAGGACTTTAATAGTCCTTTGCATGGATTTCCGGTTACTGAAATTCGTATGTGGAGTAAGCAAATCTGTGTTGAGCCGCTTATAAAGTCCGTCTGAGCACAGCAGAAATACCTTGCCGGGAGCCGTTCCTTCAGCGTAATGCAATACAGGGTTGCTTTTATGGCCAATATAAGAAGTCAGCCTGCCTGTATCGGAAACATCATCGGCCGTCAGCTGCATCAGCCCCCGGGCCTCACTAAGGCAATAGATCCGGCTGTCCCCGGAATGAACAATACAATACTGTTCTTCAATCAAGAGCAGCGCCGATAGTGTTGTTGCTGTATTCAGTCCCTGACTGCTTGCCAGATTCATTATGTAAGTATTGATTAATAAGACCTCATCCCGCATCCGGAGACCGACACGTTCCGTATGGCCGAGATTGTTAAACCACCCGCTAAGCAGCCGTACCGCACTTGAGCTTGCGACTCCTCCGTCCGACATGCTTCCAACCCCATCACAGACTACTGCGAGCAAAGCTTTTCTTCCTCCGACAACCCGTTCACAGACGACCAGACTGTCCATATTCGACTTTCTTCTGTTCTGAAGACTTACGGCTTCGTATATGTAGGCCATATTCACTATACCTTTGCATTTACATGTTCAGCCCCGGCTACACCTCAACACATAAGCCACAGGAAAATACAATGATATGCAGGTCCCTCCTTCATTCGACAATTAGACATAATAAGAATTTATATCATAATATGTAAAATAAAGTTATGTAATGACGTGAAAAACAGGTAATATCAGCTGTAAAGTAGGCTAATCAGACTACTTGTAACTGTACTAGTGAAAATTATAACAAATGCATTTATGCGAATATATACATCCGGTACATACGGTTAAATAAGGGTGCTATCTTGAATAGTTCGTTTTTTGTCATTTTTTCCATGCTGTTTGTACCTTCTTTTTACAAATATAGATTGAATAAATCGTGGGAATTCATTACAATTTATTCATATATCTATCATATAGAAAGTACTATAACGGTGATGCTCATGCTGGAATTTATCATTTGTGAAGACAACGAGATTTATTTGGAACTTATTGCAGGCTGGGTCAAAGAAATCCTTACGGAGCTGTCCATTCCGGGACATATTGCTCTGGCCACTGATGATCCTGTGAAGGTTGCCCCTTATATCACCCAAGGATCAGGGAATGTATTCCTACTAGATATCAATCTGAACACCAGTACAAACGGGCTAGATCTGGCAAGACAAATCAGGGAAACCAGTACTTTGTCCTATATTGTCTTCATAACAGAGAATAGCCAATATTTGCTCGATTCCTTCCGAGTACGGCCCTTTGATTACCTCCCCAAACCGGTTGCCTGGAATAAGCTCAAGCAATGTATTGCGGACATTCACAGGCACCACACGGATCACAGCTCCGCCGCTCTACCGGCTGAAGACTTCATCGAAATCAAATTCAGCACCAATATACACCGGATCAAAAAAACAGATATTATCTTCATTGAGAAATTCAGAAATAAATCGGTGATCCATACTCTTTACGGCGATGTCACCTGTTATCTGTCACTGGATTATTTTGAAAGTAAATTGACGGATACAGCCTCCTTTGTGCGCTGCCATAAGAGCTATATCGCCAACAAGCTTCATATTAAAGAGGTTCGCTTCAACGCGCTGGAAATTGTTTTTCAATCCGGAGATATCTGCGGCATTGGCAGAAAATATAAACAAGGGCTGATCTAGTAATGACTGCACTGATCCTATCCAGGTACATCATTAATTTTTTGGACGGTTTGACCTATTGTCTGCTAATTGCTGTGCTTATTCCTATTAAACGTGATTTTGGCAAGATCGTACTGTTCTCCGCAATTACTTCGCTCCTGTATGGAACCGACTTTTATCTGGTATATGTTGTTTTTCGCGAGGCCGAATTTGTCCTGCCGATCCTTTCGACGATTCTTGTTTCTATTGTTGTAGTTTCAGTTGCTTCCATGCTTTTTAATTTAGGCTACAAGAAATCCATTATTATTTTTTTCCTCTTTCAGCTGGCGACGATTCTCTCGGCCTTTTGCGCGAAGATTGTATTGTATTTCTTCAGTATCAGTATAGATATGGAGAATGTATTTACATTTATTCTGGGCAACGCTTTGAACCTGCTGACGATCTGCGTCATATTCATTGTCATTTGGCTCGTTAAACCTGTTGTCCGTTTCTCCGAAGATATCCGCAATAAATACTTTATGTTTTTCTTCGTTAACCTTTTATTTTTGCTGACGACTTTGTCGGCGGTGCTGAGAATATATGAGAAATCCGAGCTTATATACGGAATGAAGGATTCGATCTTTATGGGCAGCTTCTTCGCCCTGACCGTCATTTATTCCCTCTTCATGTTGTTCTTCACCCTCCGGGTGCTGAAGACAGATAATTTCGAGGAGGAGCTGGGGCTGCAGAAATTTTACAATCAGACGCTGGAGACGCTGACCGGGGATTTACGCAGATTCAAGCATAATTACGATAACTCCCTTGCAGTCATTTATGGCTATGCGAATAGAGGAGAGGTGGCTGAACTAACGCGTTATATCGAGGAAATCACTCACCAGCAAGTAAATAACCATATGGGCATGCTTAGTCTGATGAATATTAAAAGCACCGGCTTAAGCACCATACTGTCGACAAAACTAACAAAGGCCAGCGAAAGCGGCGTTGAGGTTTCGGTATATATCTCCGACCAGATTAATGAAATCAAAATGCGAGTCAGTGATCTGTGTGAGATCGTAGGCATTCTCATGGATAATGCGATAGAGGCCGCAGCAGAAAGTGCAGAGAAACGGATCCGCCTTGAGCTGGGCAGTGTTAACGGCGAGGTCCGGCTGAATATAATTAATCATATTCCCGCCTCGGTTAATATTCAGCATGTCAAAGAAAAGGGCTGGTCCACCAAAGGAGAAGAACGCGGGCTGGGGCTGTGGATTGTAGATAACCTGATCCGAAAGTATTCCAATGCTGTACTTAATTCTTCCGTATATGAGGGATTATTCATGCAGGAACTGATTATTACCAATCATGAAAGCTCTTTGCTCAAAAATAACTTTTAAGTACATAGATTAATAAAAGCCTGCCGGCTGCTGCATACAGCAGTAACCGGCAGGCTTTTATTCGGATGGAATCCGGATTACTTATTCCAAACCCCTTCCCCAGTCTATTCCTTCACCCCGCCCAGCGCCACACCCGCAATAATATAACGGGATAACAGGAAGTACACCACGAACAGCGGCAAGGCCGTAAGCGACAGCCCCATATAGATCGAACCGAACTCCATCTTGTAGATGTCCCCGCGCAGCAGGCTGACCATGATCGGCATAGTATATTTCTCTTTCTGCGTCAGCAGGATCAGCGGCATGAACAGGTTGTTCCAGTTAGCTACAAAAGCGAAGATTGCCTGCGTTGCCACAGCCGGCATCATTAGCGGCAGGATGATCCGGTTGAATGTGCGGAATTCACCTGAGCCGTCCACACGGGCGGCTTCCACGATCTCTATCGACAGCGTAGCAAGCAAATACTGGCGCATGAAGAACACTACCGCCGGAGCTGCAATGGCCGGCAGAATGAGCGGCAGGAAGTTGTTCGTCCAATGCAGCTTGTACATGAACTGATAGAAGCCGATGGCGCTGGCCTGCGACGGTATCATCATGACGCACATAATGAAGGTGAAGAATGGGCCGCGCAGCTTCCAGCTGTAAGTTACAAGCCCATAGGCCGCAAGTGACGAGAAATAGACCGTACAGAGCGTTGCTGCGCTGGAGATAATAAATGAGTTCTTGAAGCCTTGAAGCGCATCGAAGCTCTTATCGCGCAGCACCTGCAGGTTGCTCATCATATGGCTTGAAGGAAGCAGCGACAAGCCGCTTTGAATCTCCGGTGTGGAACGCGTTGCGTTTACAAACATAATCCAGAACGGCAGGATGCTGAGTACCGCCAAGAGGATGCAGACCACATAGATGACCGTTTTGCTGATACTCCGGCTAACCTTACCGCTTTCCTGAATTTTCTCCATGTGCTACACCTCCCTCGCAGCTGACTTAGCAGCGGTTCTGTATTTCTGTTTCTGTATTTTTTTCAGTCGTGAGGCGTCACGGTCACGCATGACATAGAACAGCAGGCAGGACAGTATCCCTGAAATCAAGAACATAATCATGCTCGCTGCAGCCGCACGGTTATACATATAGCTGCCTTTGAACGCTTGCCCGTATATGAACATGGACGTGGTAAGTGTGGAGTCATCCGGTCCGCCCGCGAGGAACAGCTGCGGGATATCGAACATGGTCAAACCGCCGACCATTGATGTAATCAGTGTGAACAGCAATATCGTGCGCAGGCTCGGCAGGGTGATGCGGAAAAACGTTTGGAAGCCGTTCGCACCGTCAATGGCTGCTGACTCGAAAAGTGCGGGATTAATCCCCATGACGCCTGCGATCAGGACGATCATGGTATTGCCGTACCACATCCAGAACTGGATGAACGATACGATACCGCGTGCTGTCGTCTTATCCTGCAGGAAGAATATAGGACCATCGGTCCAGCCCAGCATTTGAAACAAGCTGTTTACCGGCCCCATCGGATAAGCAAACAACGTGCTAAAGAGCACCGCAATCGTGCTCGCAGTAATAATATTCGGCATATAGAGCAGAACCTTAAACAACCCTTGGCCCTTAATGTTAAGGCGCCGGTTCGTGAACCATGCGGTCAGCAGGAGGGCCAGCAGCATCTGGGGAACGAAGTTAGTGAGCCAGAGCAGACCGGTATTGAACAGAGACTTCCGGAACGAAGGATTATCGAAGAGCAAATCCTTGAAATTCTGAAAGGGATTATCCAGAATATGAATCGGCTTCGGAATTAATCCCTTCATATCAGTGAACCCGATTACTGCCGTGTATAAAATGGGATATAACGAGAAAATCAGAAAAGCCAACAGAAACGGAAAGGTAAAAATATAACCATATTTCGCATAGCTGACATCTTTGCGGCGCATTGCTCTCACCTCATTCGTTGATATGAAGGGGCGGGATAATCCCCCGCCCCTCCGCTTCCTTCTTATTCGCTTTCAATACCAAGCTGGTCTTTAACCTGCTGCTTGAAGGTTTCAATCGCTTTAGCCCGGTCTTTATTGCCTGCGGTGTATTCACGTACCTGATCACGCCAGAGCTTGTTGATGGTTTCGTCGAACTGGGTCAGATTTTTACCGGATGCATTAGCATTCGCCGGAACGAATACATCGAACATGTTCTGTCCGCCGAGCAGCGGAACTTCACCGTTGGAATTCGACATTACCACAGCAGAAGCCACACTGTCCTTAGTGCCCTGCTCGCCTTCCTTCATCGTACCGTTAGCCCAGTAGTACTGGAGGCCCGTCTCGGAGGAGTCCAGCGTTACCCATTTCACGAAGTCAGCAACCGCTTGTTTCTTTGCATCGTCCTTGGTAACCTCGTTGTTAGCCAGCAGCCAGGTACCTCCCCAGAAGAAGCCTGTTGGCGGTTCAGTAACTGCCCAGTCACCGTTCGTATCTTTCACTTGACCGTTCATGACATAGTTGATGAGCCAGGCGGGACCGAAGAATCCGAAGATCGGCTGCGCGCCGGCACCGGACATATCCGCATACCAGGCTTCCGTCCAGTCTGTAGTATCGTTATGATAGCCGTTGTCTTTCAGCTTCTTGGACAGATCCAGGAATTCTTCACGCTTCGGATCGATATGCAGCTTGCCGTCTACAATCCAGCCCTTGTCCGAGCTGTTCTCGATCGGGTGCCAGATATCGCCGTCGCCGGATACGATACCATAGCCTTTAGCCTTGAGCTTAGCCGCCGCTTCGAAGAATTTCTCCCAGCCTGGTCCTACTTCCGTCTTGATTGCAGCCGGGTCATCCGTTCCGAAGACATCCTTCGCAATCGAACGGCGGTAGATGAAGGCGCCTCCAGTTGCCTGATAACCAAGCCCTTTCAGCTGCCCGTCCTTACTGCCGATATCCACGGAATATTGGGCGATGCCCGCATCCTTCACCAGCTGGTCGTCAAGACCGAGGTCGGCATAGTTTGCTGCGTAAGTAGATGCATCACCTTGCGTATATTTGAGTACAAATGCGGATTCCGCCGCATAGATATCCGGTGCATCCTTGCCCCCGGCACCAAGCGCCTGATCAAGCGCCGGCTGATAGGCGCCGTCCGTAGTTGCGATAACAGTAGTCTTGAACTCTACATTCGCATCCGGATGAGTTTCCATATACTTTTTCGTCATATTCGGAATTTCATCCGTGAAGCTCCAGAGATTGATGGTGACCTTCTCCCCGCTTCCGGCTGCCGGAGCCGGTGTTGCCTCGGCCGCAGTTGTGGCTGCAGGAGCTGTGGTAGCATTCGCACCGGATGAGCTGGAATTGTTGTTTCCGCCGCATGCTGCAAGAGCCGATGACATTACGAGCAATGTAGAAATTCCGACTAACGCACGTTTCATACTTTTCATACTTTGCCTCCCCTTTTTGTTCGTTCCTCGGTTTTATGTAACCGCATTCATATTATAGTTCGACAACTCTTCCAGCATAAGGAACCCCCTATTGGGAAAAATACCACTATTATTGGATTCTACCCAAAACACGTCTTCCAGAGTTTGCGGCGGGAGGGAGGAAACTGGTCTGGTCGGCTGATATCTGCTGCCGCGGAGGTAATTCGACCAATGTATGTGAAAAACCGAATACATTCTGCTACCGCGAAGGTAATTCGAGCAATTGTATGCGAAAAACCGAATACATTCTGCTACCAAGGAGGTAATCTGCCAATTGTATGCGGAAAACCGAATACATTCTGCTACCAAAGAGGTAATCTGCCAATTGTATGTGAAAAACCGAATACATTCTGCTACCAAGGAGGTAATTAAACCAGTGACCTCTGTTTTGCTTGAAGCAAAACAGCAAAAAAACGCCAAGGCATTTATGCCCTGGCGTCCTTATAATCATTTTGTCAGCTTCCAACCTATGCGCGTAGTACCTGTACGGCAACCCCTTCTTCAAACAATACTCAGAACCTGTACCAGAAAATCCGGTAGTCAAAATCATGCACCATCCCGATCGCCTCTGCAATCCGTATGGATCCTGTATTCTCTGGGGTGCAATCCCAGTACGGCTCAATTCCCTGCACCCTGAATTCTTGTAACAGTGCAGCAGCTACCGCTGTCCCGTAATTATTCCGTCTATACTCTTCGAGGGTCTCGATATCAATGGCATGCGTCCGGCCCGCTGCAAAAGCCGAGAAGGCCAGGCTTACCGCCTGATTATCGTGTTCTGCCAAATAGCCCAATCCCCGGTGCAGGAAGCTGTCGGCGGAGTCCCAGAAATGCAGTATTTTCTCCTCTAAAAAAGAATGATTCTCCAGCCGTCCGGATTTCAGCAAGGCCGCATCAATCTTGCGAATAGTTACTCTATCCTCCGGCAATTCTACCGGCCCCCGGATTTCCCCTAAAGTGAACACATGCTGATCGTCCGCCGAAAGATTACGGCTTCTGAATATCTGCCGCAGCGTGTGCTCCCAGGCCTTGTCCGCACCTATTTCCACCCAATGGATGTCCTGCCCCCTCAGCTCCGGTTCAATACGGGTTCTGATGTATTCCTCCAGATTCCAGGCAAATACCGGACTCTGCGCATCGCCTATGAGCTGAAATCCCTGCTGCCCTTGAATCCAAATTAACGCTGCGGCCGGCTCGGCAGGATCATCTGCATATACCCTGCCGGGATTAATCCCGTTAACTATAGCGCGGCATTCAATATTTTTACATGCGTCTGTAAGGTGCTGCACTTTATACAATTGTGATTTGGTGAGTTCGGTAATCATAGTTGCCTCCCTAGCTTCCATTGTCTGATCAACAGCAGCCCGCTTTCACCTGCCATCATCCTGAATCCTTACGGACTCAGGAGACCCTATTATGCCAAAATATCCTCTTTCGCCGGGCTAACGGACTGTAGTGCACTTATCGAAGCTCCGGAGGGCATTTTATGAATAAAATCCTCCATATAACTGCGCTGATGTCCGTTAGCCTGCCAAAAAGACACCTGCTACTGCATATAAGGTCCGCTCCGTCCGCAGTTTCCAATATTTATAGTATTGCAGACAGTCCTCTGAATTTACAATATGAAATGTTGCCGCCATTCACCGCTCCGCCGAAACAGCAATAGGGCCGCCCTCAGCTTGAGGACGACCCTATTCTTACCGCGGCAGCAGCCGCTGCCCGCTTATTGCTCCCGGATGACTAACAGCACGCCTGCAAAGATACATACCGTACCCGCCCAGAAGGATAAGCCAATCTGTTCCCCCAGCAGCAGCCAGCCCAGAAACGTGCCGACAACCGGCTGGAAAAAGAAAAACAAACCGCCGCTTGAAGCCTTCAGCATCTGCAGTCCGCGGTTCCACAGCAGAAAGCCGCAGGCCGTAGAGATAAATCCCAGGTACAGAAGTCCGCCCCAAATCGACGGATGCAGCACAGCCGCAGGATCAAGCCCGGGCAGCCGGCCGATTGTGAACGGGGTAAGCAGGGCAACAGCGACGAGAACCGCGTAGAAGGTGACGACAATTTGAGAGTATTGTCCCGGCACCTTTTTGATTAGCACCGACATCAGCGCCCAGGTCAGCGCCGCTGCCAGCAGCGATATACCGCCAAGCTGGAAGGATGGGTCAATGCCGGCATTGCCGACGATAACCCCCACCCCAACGGTGGCCAGAACAATAGAGAAGGCTTTACGGAATGTAATCTTCTCTTTCAGGACCATCCGTGCAAACAGCACCATAAATGCCGGTGTTGTAGAAGTAATCATCGCACCCATTTGCGCCGTGGAGAGCATCGTGCCAATCTCCTGGGTGACAATCGACAGGGTATTGCCGATCAGTCCGATCAGGACAATCAGCAGTATATCCCGTTCCGCAATCCGCCAGGACTGCCGGGTCATTACCCCGATCAGCAGCAGTGCAGCAGCGGCAATTACATAGCGGATCCATACTAATTCGAGCGGCGGCACAACGTCCACCACATGCTTTACAACCACGAACATTCCGCCCCAGATGCTGGCGGCCAGCGATAAATATAACGACCCTAATAATGTATTCTTCAAGTTGTACCCTCCGTTTGTTTAGACACGCTTTGTCCTTAACGGAGTTGTAGTTTTCTGCCGTTAAGGGAGAAGAACTACTGGTACATCATTCTCAAACCGCGGTGCAGACATCATCTGTAATCAGCTCGCTTTCCTAAGGTAATTCCATTTATTTTATACGATAATGGCGGATTAGGACATCCTTATTTCTCCGGCAAAAGCTCACCGGGCCATCCACCGGGTACCGGACTGCTCCAGCCGGTCCTTCCACTCCTCAGGCGGCTCAAGCTCCGAAATCACCACATCCACATTGTCGAACCCGCATATTTTGGCCAGCGACCGTTTATTCCATTTAGATGAATCCGCGAGCACCACAGACAGGTCACACTGCTGAATCCATTTGCGCGTTAGCACGGCTTTTTCATAATCATAGCTGGTGAACCCGTGCTCCACCGATAAGGCATCGACCGTAACGAAGGCTTTATTGACGAACAGATCGGACATGCCTGCCTCAGTAAAAGCGCCCGATACACGCAGATGCTTCGCGCTCACGACGCCGCCGAGCATAATGATTTTACCGTCGAACTGCTCCCGTTTCTGAAGCTCAATTAAGGCCATCATCGCGGAGATCGAACTTGTCAGGACCGTAACCCCTGTTCTCTGCCCGATATACGGGATCATCTGCAGCGGCGTTGTGCCTTCATCCAGAAAAATCACATCATGGTCATCTATCAATGTAAACGCCAGGTAGCCGATCTTCTCCTTCGCCTCCTGGTTAATGCATGACCGTTCAACCAGCGTCGGCTCTGCCTCTGTCTTCGGCTTGATCGCCCCGCCGTATACTTTTTTGAGTTTGTTGTCTTTCTCCAGCTCATCCAAATCTCTGCGGATCGTTTCTGAGGTAACCTCGAACATACGCGCCAGATCAGCAGCAGTGACCTTACCGTATTCATTCAGCAGATTCATAATACTTAGCTTTCTTTCTTCACCCGCAAGGGACATGACTTAACCTCCTATTTGGTCTCCGCTGCCCTGCTCTCAACATACCGGCAATCATGACATTATTCGCGGAATATACGGTTATTCCTGCTTAAGCACGGGTATATTCCTAAGAGTAACTATAGCATCGGCCAGGCCGCTGCAGGAAACCTTGTTGAAACTTGCCGCAAATTCTCACGTAGATTTGAACCATACAGACAAGAAAATACCGGAGAGGAGCACTATCTGATGGAGTATTACCGCAGCAGTATAGCAGACACGCTTGAGGAAGTCCAAAGCTCAGCCAGCGGGCTTACGTCTGCTGAAGTGGACAACCGGCTGGCCAAGGAAGGCTACAATGAATTAAAAGGCAAACAGAAAGATCCGCTCTGGAAGCTGTTCCTGGAGAATTTCAAGGATCCGATGGTTATCGTGCTGCTGATTGCGGCTACGGTTCAGATTGTACTGGGACATGTAATGGAATCGGTTATTATCTTCGTAGTCCTGCTGCTGAACGCTGTTATCAGTGTAATCCAGACCCGCAAGGCGGAAAGCTCGCTGGATGCCCTCCGCAAAATGTCCGCTCCCGAAGCCAAGGTACTCCGGGACGGTAATCTGCTCTCCGTACCGGCAAGGGAGCTGGTGCGCGGCGATATTGTTCTGCTGGAGGCCGGTGACTATGTACCCGCTGACGGGCGGGTAATCGAATCCGGGAGCCTGCGGATTGACGAAGGGATGCTGACCGGTGAATCGGAAGCTG
Source organism: Paenibacillus sp. MMS20-IR301 (assembly GCF_032302195.1). NCBI lineage: Bacteria > Bacillati > Bacillota > Bacilli > Caryophanales > Paenibacillaceae > Paenibacillus > Paenibacillus sp. MMS20-IR301. The sequence continues at coordinate 6,637,013 of NZ_CP135275.1, read as the reverse complement.
TCGAGAAGCATATCCAGCAGATTGCCCAAGAGGCACCGCTGGGCGACCGGCGGAATATGGCGTTCAGCGGCTCACTGGTCGTCTACGGCCGGGGAACGCTGGTGATTACCGGAACCGCACTCGGCACCGAGCTCGGGAAGATCGCCGGCCTGATCGAAAGTGCAGAAGCGAAGCAGACACCGCTGCAGCGCAAGCTGGAGAGCTTCGGCAAAAAGCTGGGCATCGCTGTCCTGCTGCTGTCCGTGCTCATCTTCTCGATTCAGGCAGCGCGTGTATGGCTCTCAGGCGATACAGTGGATACGACCGAAGCCATTCTGAATGCCCTGATGTTCGCTGTGGCCGTAGCTGTAGCTGCCATTCCCGAAGCCCTGTCCTCTATCGTAACGATCGTCCTCTCCGTAGGCACCAATAAGATGGCCCGGCAGAATGCGATTATCCGCAAGCTGCCCGCGGTTGAGGCACTCGGCTCAACCAGTGTAATCTGTACGGACAAGACCGGTACCCTGACCCAGAATAAAATGACGGTTGTCGATTATTTCCTGCCCGGAGGACCGCAGGAGCAGTTCAGCCTGCAGGCGGATGAATGGTCGGAGGAAGCCCGCAAGCTGCTGCATATTGCCGTTCTCTGTAATGACTCCAATATCAATGAAGAAGGCAAGGAGCTGGGCGACCCGACAGAGGTTGCACTGATCGCGTTCAGCAACAGCAAGGACAGGGATTACCGGGAGATCCGCGATAACTTCCCGCGGGAAGCGGAGCTGCCGTTCGATTCGGAGCGCAAGCTGATGACGACACTGCATACCTTCAGCGGCCAGAAAGCGCTGCTGACCAAAGGCGGCCCGGATGTGCTCTTCAGCAGATGCTCCCGTGTCCTGCTGGACGGCCGCGAGGTTCCGCTCACTCCCGAAGTGCTGGAGCGCTTCACAGAAGCGAACGAGCAGTTCTCCGCCAGAGCCCTGCGGGTGCTGGCATATGCCTACAAGACTGTGCCGGATACATTCACTGAGGTTGGTCTTGAGGATGAGCAGAACCTGGTGCTGGTCGGCCTGTCGGCGATGATCGACCCGCCGCGCGAAGCGGTATACGGCTCCATCGCCGAATCGAACAAGGCCGGCATCCGCACGATCATGATTACCGGGGACCATAAGACCACAGCCCAGGCAATTGGCCGGGACATCGGACTGATGGCGCAGCACGAGATTGCCGTCACCGGCCAGGAGCTGGATGCCATGTCTGAGGAGGAGCTGGATGAGCGGCTGGAGCAGATTGGTGTCTATGCCCGCGTCTCTCCCGAGAACAAGATCCGGATTGTGCGTGCCTGGCAGCGTAAAGGCAAGATTACAGCCATGACCGGAGACGGTGTCAATGATGCACCGGCCCTGAAGCAGGCCGACATCGGCGTGGCCATGGGCAGCGGAACAGATGTCGCGAAGGATTCAGCAGCGATGATCCTGACCGATGATAACTTCGTCTCCATAGTCAACGCCGTAGCTGTAGGCCGGACCGTGTTCGACAACATCAAGAAGGCCATTGCATATCTGTTCGCCGGCAATCTGGGCGCGATTATCGCCATCCTGTTCGCGCTTATCTTCGACTGGATTAACCCGTTCACGGCGATCCAGCTGCTGTTCATTAACCTGGCGAACGATTCCCTCCCAGCCATTGCCCTCGGGATGGAGAAGGCGGAGCCGGATGTCATGAGCCGCAAGCCAAGGGATATTAATGAAGGCATCTTTGCCGGAGGCATGATGCAGGCTGTCATCACCCGCGGGCTGCTGATCGGGGTTGCCGTCATTATCTCCCAGTATATCGGGCTGCAGCATTCCGGAGAGATGGGTATCGCCATGGCCTTTACCACACTGATTCTGGCACGTACCCTGCAGACCTTCGCCGCCCGCTCCAACAGCCAGACCTCGGTGGAGGCCGGTTTCTTCAGCAACAAATATGTAATTGGCGCCGTTCTGGTCTGCTTTGCTTTCTATGGCATAGCCGTCCTGCCCGGGGTCAGAGAGATCTTCTCGATTCCCGCCGCCTTCGGCATGGATCACTGGCTGACCGCAGCCGGCCTCGCATTAGCCGCTGTTATTGTGATGGAGCTGGCGAAGCTGGTCCGCCGCGTCTTTAAGGTGAAGCAGCCTGCTTAAGCCGGATCATTCAAGAAGCCTGCCTGCCCGGAAGTACGGGTGTGGCGGGCTTCTTGGTTTTTCATATACAATAAGGAAATAGTGTATTGACTGTACAAGCTCATTATAAATAATCAACCGGGGTGTATAAGTGTATGCCAACCACCAACCAACCTATTCGTTTCGGCCTTATTGGCAGCGGATGGAGAGCAGAAATGTATCTGAAGCTGGCTCAGATGCTGCCGCAGCAATTTCAGGTCAGCGGTGCGGTAATCCGTAACCCGGCGAAATATCAGCAGCTTATCGGCAGATGGAGCCTTAAGGTATACAGCTCTGCCGGACAGCTTGCGGCGGACAGTGATTTCCTGGTGCTGGCCGTGTCCAAGACGGCGGCAGCGGATCTGCTGCTGGAGCTGGCAGACCTGCAGATTCCTGTGCTGGCCGAGACGCCTGCTGCCGCCTCACCGGCTGAATATGAACGGCTCCGTGCCAGCCTCACCCGCGCTTCGCTCATTCAGGTAGCCGAGCAATATCCGCTGCTTCCGCATCATCAGGCGAGAACCGCCTATATCGGGGAGGGGCAGCTTGGCAGGATCGGCCATGTCCAGGTCTCTGTCGCCCATGGCTATCATGGCATCAGCCTGATCCGCCGCTGGCTGTCTGTCAATGGAACCGCCTGTGAAATCACGGCCCGGCGGCTGGAGCTGCCCATTATGGACTTCCCCTACCGGGGACGGGCAGCCGAAGACAGCCTGACGACAGAGCAGCAGGATATCGCAATTATGGTATTCCCCTCCGGCCAGAGTGCGGTGCTTGACTTCACCCGCTCACAGTATTTCTCGCCGCTGCGCAGGAACCGCGTCCTGATCCGCGGATCACACGGCGAAATCCGCGACAATGAGATCAGCCGCCGCCTCAGTGCAGAGGAGACCGGTTATGCAGAGATCCTGCGGATTCAAGGCGGACAGGAAGGCAGCCTGGACAGCCTTGCCCTGCGGGAGCTGCGGGCCGAAGGCCAGTGTCTGTTCCGCAATCCCTTTCCTGCGGCCCCGCTCTCTGATGAAGAGATCGGAATTGGCCAAGCCTTGCTGAATATGTCCGGCTTCCTGCGGACAGGGATTTCGTCCTATTCTCTGGCAGAGGCGTTAACTGACGCCAGACTCTCGTTTGCGGTTGATGAAGCGATTTGCTCGGGCGGCAAAATTACATTACAGGATGAGATCAGCCTGCTGTAATGGATGACATATAGGAGGTTCAGACAATGGCCGGAGAAACAACAAAGAAGCCCGAAGGCTTCATGAGGGAGAAGCTGTATGTGCTCCCTGATTATTGGATAAGGGAACTGGAGAAGGAAGACCTTACTTCCTCTCTGTACATAACAGATATCGGCTATTTCCCGAGTGCCCAGTACCATTTCCGCGAACGGCCGGAGGGGGCTCCGGCGCATATCTTTATTTTCTGCGCGGCGGGAGAAGGCTGGGTCGAGCTGCAGCAGGATGAGCGGATGACCCTGCGGGAAGGCGATATGATCATTATTCCTCCCGGTACTCCTCACCGGTATGGTGCAGCAGCCGCAAATCCATGGAGCATCTACTGGTTTCATTTCAAGGGTGAGCATGCAGCGCAGCTCGTCAGCCTGTTCGGCTTGTCCGCAGCGCAGCTCGCCCTTCCGCCCAGCGGGATTGCCCGGTTCACCGAATGGTTCCAGCCTGCCTATGAGCTGCTTGCCGAGCGGACATATTCGCTGACCTCCCATGTTCATGTTGCCCAGACAGCAAGGCAGCTGCTCTCCGGCATCGGCCTGAATACGATGAAGTCGGCACAGGAGAAGAAGAGGGAGAATTACCTGGAGCAAGCGATCCAGTATATGAATCAGCACATGGATACCTCTATCAAGCTTACGGAGCTGGCCAGACATGTCGGGCTGTCGCAGCAGCATCTGATTCATTTGTTCAATCTGGAGACCGGCGTTCCGCCGATTGAATACTTCCTGCGGCTGAAGATCCAGCGGGCCGGCCAGCTCCTTGACCTTACCGAGCTAAGCATTAAGGAGATCAGCGCAGCCGTCGGCATTAATGATCCTTACTACTTCTCCAGACTGTTCAAGAAAATGTCCGGCTTCTCGCCGTCCCGTTACCGCAGTATTCCGAAGGGCTAATCCCGGTCTGCTACGGCAATTGCCGGGTGAACCGCACGGCCATGTACTGCCGCGCCGGCAGATCAACCCGGAAGCTGCCCTCTTTCAGCTCCAGTTCTTTGCTGATGGTCATGTTCCAGGTATCAATGATCTCCACTGCATATTGTACACCCGGCTTGAAATGGAAATTCCGGAAGCGCGGCTGATTGAAGCCGAAATAATAAATATAGTACTCCTGGTCAATGCCGGCACACGGCAGATCCCAGTCCGAAGGCAGCGGCTCCCAATATCCGGCCGGGGATTCTTCAATCATCTTGCGCAGAAAGGCAATTCTTGCCGGGCTCGTGCCGGTCAGCTCGCCGCCCTTTGACCACCACAGCAGCTCTTCGCTGTTCATATAAGTCTCGCCATGGCCGACATAACCGCCCCGGACGAAGCCTTCCCAGAACCGGCGGGTCATCTCTTCTCCGGTAATATTCCCCCAGCCCTGGTCAATGTCGCCTTCATAGGCGCATTCATCAATGACAACCGGCTTGTTCCAGCGCTGCCGCCATTCCGTGGTGGCCTCCGAGGTCTTATAGACATCAACCCGCTGCAGACTGCAATGGCTGATCCACGGCTTGTCATGATCGTAGAAGGCCAGACAGTTGTGGTTGGACAGCAGATGCGGGTAAGGATCATTCGCCTGAACCAGCGTTCCAAAATATTCCCAGTCTTCATCCGTCTTGGCCCACATCAGGTCATATTCGTTCGCAAGTGACCACCATACATTACGGAACGCCCCCAGCCGGGCGATAATATAGCGGAGATAACGCTCATCCGCAGCACGGTCCATCTCCGAGAAGCCCCACTTATCATACGGATGCATAAGAATCAGATCTGCTTCAATCCCCAGCCTGCCAAGCCCGGCAATCCGCCGTTCCAGATGCTCGAAGAAATCAGGGTTAAACACTTCGAAGTCCCAGCCGCTCTCCAGGGAACCGGCAAACGGATAACGCTGCGGCTCATTCCGGTTATAGAGATAAGACTTGGGAAAGACGCACATGCGGATTTTGTTAAACGGCGAGTCCTTCAGTGACTCCAGCGTCGCCTCTTCTACACTCTCCTCCTGATGCGTCCAGACATAGCAGGTCGTTCCTACCGGAAGATACGGGGTACCGTCGGCATACGAGAAATGGAAGGTGTTACTGACCCGGACCGGGCCATGAACTCCAGCCAAGGGAGCCGTACAGAAGAAATCGCCTTCATGGCTGGACAGCCCGCTAACGGAGCTGAACGTGCGGTAATGCCACTCCCCTTCACTGTCAGGCATGAACCGGACCCGGTAATAACCGTTGCCTTCGTAGAAGCCGTCCACCTTAACAGTTCTATCTTCACCGGCTCTGCTGAAAACAGCCCCAAGCTCTACCTCTATATACGGATTTCCGGCTGACGGTCCTTCCAGCTGAAGCTCGAATACTTCCCACTGCGGGGCAAATTCCGGGGAGAGCAGCACCCTCCCTTCAGCATCAGCGGCCGTGTACTGCAGCGGATGCCCGTCTGCTGAACCGCCTGCTCCAGGCTCCGCAATCTCCGGAAGTCCGCGCAGCTCATCCGCAAGCACAGCGCGCTGCTCCATAGCGAAGCCGAGCCTCACCCTGGAATCGAGGAACTCGCCAAGCTTCATCGTCTTATAGATAAACAGCAGATGCTTCTCCTCATCCAGGAACGGGAATGCGCGGACCAGGCAGGCTCTCGCGGATTCATTTTTTAGAATAGCCCCCATCTTCGTCTGTTCAGTAATCATCAATATCCTCCTTAATAGTTAGCCCTTGACCGCTCCGGCCATGCCGGCGACGAAATACTTCTGGAAGAACAGATACACGGCAAGAATCGGTATAATCGATAATAATACGGCTGCACTCAGTAAGGTGTAATTGCTGGAATGCTGCCCCTGGAAGGTCAACAAGCCCGCCGTTACAGGCTGCATAGAGTCCTTCGTGATGAAAATCTGCGCCAGCAGAAATTCATTCCACGTAGCCAGGAAATCCAGAATGATCAGCGTGGCAATCGCCGGCATGGCAATCGGAACAATAATCCGGAAAAATTTGCCCAGCTCGCCGCAGCCGTCTATAAATGCCGATTCATCCAGCTCCTTCGGGATGGAGCGGAGGAAGCCGCGCAGCACCATAATGCCAAACGGTACGCCGAAGCCGATATAAATAATGAACACGCCGGGATACGTATTCTCCAGACCGAAGAAGTTGATCATCATATTCAGCGGCACAAGCGTAGCCTGGAAGGGTACCATCATTCCGATCAGGAAGAATCCGAACAGCACATTCCCCCATCTGAAATTCATCCGCGTCAGCGCATATGCAGCCAGTGCTTCCAGCAGGATGCCGATCGGTACCTTCACAGCCGAAATGAACATGCTGTTACGGATATAGATGCTCATTTTCGCCCAGGCCTGCGAGAAGTTGCTCCACTGCAGTTTCTCAGGAAAAGCATATACCGGATATTTTGCCAAATCCGCATTTGATTTCAACGCTGTCATCACAATAAAGTAGATCGGAATCAGGAACAGTACAGCCAGGCAGGCCAGGATGAGATAATTGATTATTTTTGAAGACGCAGTATAATTCGTTTCCTCCATAAGTCTGTATCTCCTTTAGCTATCATCACAAATGAGATTTTTTGTTGGTATAGATTACATACGGAATAATTACAATCATTGTAATGAAGACAAGCACCCAGGAGATCGCCGAGCCTGCGCCGATATTGTTGAGCTTGAACGTCTGATAGTACATCCAGGATGAGAGCACCTGCGTGCTCTGGGCCGGGCCTCCGGCTGTCATGCCGTAAATAATGTCGTACACCTTCATTGCATTGACGAGCGTTGTGGCAAAGACGATAACGAATGTCTCGCTGAGCAGCGGTACCGTAATATATCTGAAGGACTGGCGCGGCTTCGCGCCGTCAATAATCGCCGCCTCATAACAGTCACGCGGGATCGTCTGCAGTCCTGCCAGGAATAAGACCATCGGCAAGCCGACACCCTGCCATACACCGGCTACGAATACTGCGGCCAGAGCTGTACGGGGATCAGCCAGCCAGGCATGTGCCCAGGCCCCGAGCCCGAGCTGCTCCAGTACTACATTGAAGAAGCCTTTGCTCGGATGGTATAGCCAGGTCCACATTAAGGCCACGATAATCCCCGACAGTACATAAGGAAAATAGAAGACACTCCGGAAAATCGAACGGCCCTTCAGCCTGCGGTTCAGCAGCAGTGCGAACATCAGCCCGAGGCCGATAATGACCGTAAGCGAGCCGATCATCCACATAATATTGTTGCGCAGAGCCACTCTAAACACGGTATCCTCACTGAGCAGATAGCGATAATTCTGCAAGCCGACAAACTTTCTGGTTGCGGCAATTCCGTTCCAGTTATAGAAGCTTAACCTGAGTGTATATAGGGATGGAGCTACAATGACCACCAGATATGCCAGCAGCGCCGGCATGACGAATGCCCAAGGCTTCCACTGTTTGATCTTCATAAGATGCCTCCTTGGCTGATGCCCGGCCGTTTACTGGCCGCTCTTATAGGTCTCAACGGCCTTCTGCATTTCTTGAGCAGCCTGTGCCGGTGTCCATTCGCCCAGCACTACCGCATCCTGGGCTTCAAACAGCTTCTGTGCTACAGCCTGCGGCAGCGCCTGGTCAGCAATCAGGAAATTCCCTTCGCCGATCAGTTGCGCCAGCTCGGCGGTATGCGGAGATTCAGCTGAGCCTTCGAACTCCTTCAGCGCCGGTGATCCATATTGGTTAATATACTGGTTAACCGTATCCGGTCCGGTCATATATTCCGCCAGCTTCACAGCGGCTTCCTGCTCTTTGGCCTCGCTGCTGCCGTTAATCTGGAACATTTCGGCGAAGCTGGACATCCGGGAGACCGGCTGGTCATTAGGGAATTTGAATACTCCGAAATCGGCCGGGCTGCTGCCCGCCTGGCTGATGCTCAGATCCACCCAGGAGCCTGTGAGTGTAAAGGCACGTTCCGCCTGGTAGAAGGGCGCTTCCGCTTCAGTCGGGTCAATGGTGATAAAGCCTTTTTCGAAATACCCTTTATCCGCCCAGTCCTTCAGTTTGGCGAAGGTCTGCTCCACAGCCGGATCAGCCCAGGAAGCTTCCAGGGTGCTCAGCTTGTCGTGAAGCTCTGCTCCCGCATATTTCTCCAGCAGCTGCTCGGTCAGACGCATGACCATCCAGCCGCCTTTGCCGCCGACAGCAAACGGGGTTACGCCGCTGCTCTTGATCTGTTCCAGCTGCTGCTCAAACTCACCGAACGAGGTTGGCGGCGCGATGTTCAGGCTCTCATACAGCGCCTTCGGATAGAACATGCCGAGTGAAGCCAGATGGAACGGTACACCGGATACTTTGTCATTGTATTTCACCAGATCGAGCGCAGCCGGATTATAGATATCACTCCATTTGTGGCTCTCAGCAATGGAAGTCAAATCCATCGTCAGATTATTCTCGGGATAGAAGGAGCCGAGCGATCCGCCCCAGGTGAACCACATGGTCGGCAATGTCTTGGAGGATGCCGCTACCTTAAGCGATTCCTTCAAAGGATCGGTTCCATAGTAGCTCGCCTCGACATGGATTCCCGGATTAGCCTGCTGGAAAGCATCAATCATGGGCGTTAAATAGGTGGCCTGATCGTTCAGAACCCAAAGCGAAATTGTCGTTTCACCTTCATCTGCAGCACCCGCAGCAGGAGCAGCTGTGTTCTTCGAACCGCAGGCTGTAAGCAGGAGCATTGCAGTCAGCATAACCGTGAGCATAACGGACAGGTATTTTTTTCTCATGTGTTCATAACCCCCTGGATATTTTCAGCAACTGATCCCTCATTTGCCTGATCTCAGTCTACCGCGCCCGGCCAGCTGCCGAATACGGGCCTGCATTGCCATTTCATCCGCTTTCATGTCCTGATTCAGCGCTCTGCCGGAGAGGGGACTCAGATCCTTCATTCTGGTGTCATTTCCTATGTTTTTATGCTCTAACGGTTGCGGTACTCCAGCGGAGTCATCCCTACCCGCTCTTTGAAGAGCTTCCCGAAATAATGCGGGTTCGTATAACTGAGCTGCTCTGCAATCTCATAGATTTTGTTGTTGGTTTCCCGTAGCAGCTTCTGCGCATACATGATTTTATTGCGGATGACATATTCACTGAAGCTCTCCCCGACCTCTTTCAGGAATATCCGGCTTAAATAGCTGGTGCTGATCGGAATCGATTCTGCCACCTTGGGAAGTGAAATATCCTCCAGGAGATAACGGTCGACGAATTGCTTCGCCATCCGCACATACAGGCTGTCACTTTGCTGATGAGCCGGAAATTTAAGTTCCGCCTCGAAGTAGGCCTGGGGAATTTCCGCCGGCCCGCTGTATACCCGGCTGCTGGAGCAGATCAGGGACACATTTAACAGTTCGAAGATTTTATTACGCATTTTGTCGAGATAATGCTCCTTGTCTGCAGGCACCTTACGCTCATCCTTGGCTTCCGCCGGAGCCAGCCAGATAATCTCCCGGTGATTGCGGTGGAAGACCCGGCCGCCCCAGTCCTTAGCCACATACTCATCAATCAGATACCGGATCGACATGAACTTCATATGATCCTCTTCCGCAGTAATGCCGATCTGGTCTGCTGCATCATCCCGCAGCCGGAAGGCGGCCAGCCACAGCCCCCGCTTAAACGATTCGTCCAGCAGCTTCTCATAGCTCCCGTCATGAGGAAATGTATAGACATCAAGCAGCGATACCAGCAGTTCATTCCGTTCCTTCTCAGTCAGCAGCGTCTGCGGTCTTTCGGCGCTTCTCTCCAGCAGAGCAATCGTTTTGTGGAGGGTTGCGGCAACCTCCGCTTCATCCATCGTAGGCTTATGCAGGTAATCTATGGCCCCCAGCCGGATAGCTTCCTTCACATAAGGGAAATCATCGTAGCTGCTGAGGAAGATCACCGCAGTCTTATGATCCCCGTTCCTGCGGACCTGCTGAACCAGCTCTAGCCCGTTCATCCCCGGTATGCGGATATCCGTCATGATGATATGAATGTCACCGTTCTCCAGAATCTTCAGCGCTTCTTCCCCGTTTGAGGCTTCCGCCTTCCAGTTCACGCCGCAGGCTTCCCAGTCCAGCATATAACGCAGCCCCATCCGGACGATGGACTCATCTTCCACGACTAGCAGATTCCACATGTTATTCACCGCTCCTTTGAGTCAATTGATCGTAAGGCAAAGTAATGATTACAGCCGTTCCCTGCGGCAGCCGGTGAAGCTGCAAACCATAATCCGGACCGAAGCGCAAACGGACTCTGTCATTCACATTGTTAAGTCCAATGCTCGAGGTTCCGCCCTGCTTGCGGTCATTCAGCAGCCGGGTAATTTGCTCTTTCGGAATTCCGATGCCATCGTCGCAGACTTCTATCTGCAGCAGATTGCCCGGTCCGGCAAGTGTAGCTCCAACTTTAATCTTCAGGCTGCGGTTTAGGCCCTTGGAGGCATGGAAGATGGCATTCTCCAGAACAGGCTGCAGCAGCATCGGCGGAATTCCTGCATCCAGCAGCTCTTCCGGAACTGCCCATTCAATGGCGAAGGTGTTGGTATAACGCAGATCCATCAGCTCGGCATAGGTTTGCAGCAAGGCGATTTCCTCAGACAAGGGCAGCAGCTCATCCTGAATCCTCATGTAGGACTGGAGCAGCCGGTTCAGGGAATGAATGAGACGGGCAATCTGATGGGATTGCTGCAGGATAGCCAGCATACGGATTGAATTCAACGTATTGTACAGAAAGTGAGGCTGAATCCTAAGCGTAAGCGCATACAACTCTGCTTTACGTTTCTGCCGCTCCTTGTCCGCAATGGATTCAATCAGGCCATGGAGCCGCTTCACCATTCTGGAGTAGCTCAGATGCAGCTGGCCGATTTCGTCCTGGCGCAGCGAAGGCTCCACATCTTCGAATCTCCCCTGTTCTACATTCCGCATAGAGCGGATAAGCTGCAGAATAGGGCCGGACAGACTGCGGGCCATCAGCCAGGCAACGGCTGCCGCGAATATCACCAGCACGGCCACAATAATGAAGGTATACTGGCGGATTGACCGGCTGTCCCGCAGCAGCTCATTCTGGTTTTTGCCCAGATAAATTGTCCAGCCGAGGTACTTGCTCTGCTTCATAACACCACGGTAGATGACCTTTCCCTCGGTTCCGGTTCCTTCGGTAGTCCATATTCCCCGGGATTCACCCTTGGCAAGCTGACCCAGCAGCGATCCGGCAATCTGCGTATCCGAAGTGTACACCAGCTGGTTATCCGCATCGGCCACCGTCACTACACTGCTGCGCAGCTGGGAGGAACGGATGATGGTCTCAATGAAATCAGGAGAGATATGCAGTGCCATCAGAGCCAGCGGCCGCATGTTATCGTCCAGGAGCAGCCTTGCGCCGGTCACCGCCTGAAACGGTTTCCCTTCAAACTGCCTGATCTCATGCACCCCTGATACCACGAAGCCCCCCTTCTGCGCAAGAGCCGCCTTGTACCATGACTCCCCCGAAGCATCATACTCCCTGTTGACCGTTGAGGAAGCACTCGTCCGGTAAGCACTGATTGCCCCGTTCATCCCGTACAGCACCATTCCCTTTATCGATGTATTAATCGACGGATACGCGCTCATCAGACGCACCAGCTGCTTCTGCGAATTAAGCTCTGCCGAGCCCCATTCATCCTCCGGGACGTACGGCTGGCTAAGCAGCTTGAAGGCCTCCGGCATATAGTAGGGAAGAATACTGAACCGGTCAAAGTCACTGATCTGCTTCTCGATTGCAGAATTAAGCTGGGTGGCAATCACCTGCAGATCCTGTTCGGTCTGGGCTTGCAGGGTCCGGGAGGATTTCTTATAAGCAATGGTACCTAATAGCAGCACTGGCAAGCTGGCAATAAGCAGTAAAGTAATAAACAGCTTGCGGTTGTACGATAGTTTACGCCATTTCATGATGATCCCCCTAAACTTTTCCACTTAACAAACTCTTTTTTAGTTATACACATTCAGATTTTAAGATTACGAGGCCATGGTAACACCGGATTTTGCCAAAGTCAATGCGCTGAATAGAATTTATTGAAGAGAAAAGATGCCGCCTCAACTAAACTAATCCATTTTTTCAGCTAAAAATAACCACTGCTTTCTAAACAGGGATATTTCTTCTGTATCAATAACAAAAAAACACTGATAAGGAGCCTTCCCTCCCCATCAGTGCCCTCTGTTCACAGCATAGCTTATACGCTAAGCTCCCGCTTCCCGTAGAAATAATAAGTCAGCACCGTCAGCCCTGCAGCCAGCAGCAGAGACAGCGCTATAATGCCCGGGTGAAGTCCGCTCCCCTCTACAATCCGGGTATAGCTGAAATACTTAAACGGCACCAGCACATTCAGTACGCTCAGTTGTTCTGCCAGATCAGTGATCTTCGATATCACGAAGGAGCCGACCAGAATTGCCGCCGCAATCCCTCCCGGGGCTTTCGGGTTCCTCAGACATGCTGCCAGCAAGGCGCCGAGCGCCAGGAAAATCAGCTGGACCACAAGCATACTCAGCAGGAACCAGACAATCTCAGCAGTAACATCTTTGCCCTTATTATAGGCAGACACCATAACCAGCGAGGACAGGAGCGTAACCAGATTGAGCACGATAACATTCACCAGGGCCGCCAGCAGCTTAGCTGTTATGACCGCTCTGCGCGACACCGGTTTGGCCATCAGGAACTCCGCCGTTTTATCCCGCTCCTCTTTGGCAATGATGCTGCTTCCCAGCAGCACGGCATGAATGCCGGCGGTTAGCTCAATATACAGAAACAGCAGGGCGAAGAATCCGCTCATCACCGTCACATCCAGCGAACCGATTCCCAGCAGTGCTTTTAATGAGGCAGGCATCTGGTTGAAAACTTCATTGCCCGCTCCCCCGGCCGAATACGCCGTATACTTGCCCATACCGCTCGCGACCAGCAGAAACATACATACGCTCCATATGATCAGCGCCTTGCGGCTTGCCTTCATCTCTCTCCAAAATATATTCATCATCCGGCCTCCTTATAGCCATCCCCGGCCAACTCCCGGCTACACCGCATGAATATCCTTGCGGATATACACCCTGTAGCTTACAGTCACCGCAGCAGCGGTAATCACGGCACCAGCCAGCAAATACGGCAGCTCGTACCCGGCATGCTCCATAATATAGATGCTGTCGAAATATTTGAACGGTGACAGATAGCGTGCTGCCCCATCCTCTGCACCCGTTGCGAGCAGCGCCCCAATCATATAGAAGCCGAATACGGTGCCAAGCGAGAGTGGCAGCACATTGTTCAGCTTGGTGAAGAATACGGAGATCCCCGCCCCGGCCGCCAGGAAGATCAGCTGGATAAACAGCAGCGGCAGATTAAGCAGCAGGAACAGCTTATGGCTATAGCCGGCAGCAGCGACGTTTCCCGCAATCAGATAAGTAGCAGCGAAGAATACAATATCGGTCAGGATAATCATCGTGCAGGCTGCCAGCAGCTTGGCAGTAACAATCTTCGTACGCGAGACAGGCTTAACCAGCAGGAAATCGGCCGTGCGCTCCCGCGATTCTTTGGACAGGATCGACAAGCCAAGGTTCATCGCCTGAATCGCTCCACACAGTGTGATATAAGCAAAGACCATGGAATAAAAGCCGAGGATAGAGGTTATGTAGTCCAGGTTAATGCCCAGCATCGCCCGTATGGAGGCAGGATAGCCGCCCAGTAATTCCTTGAAGTCTGCCGCATCACTTACCATACTGGGGTAGATGAGCAGGAACATGGCAGCGAGCAGTGTCATGGCACAGGTCCAGAGTATGCTCGATTTGCGGAGGGATCTCAGCTCATGCAGATACATATTCACAGCCGCTCAATCCTCCTTCACATAATAGTGCATGAAGATTTCCTCAAGATCGGGTTCTTCTATCGCAATATTGCGCAGCTCAATCTCCGAGATTCTCTGCATAATCGTATTGATATTTCCCCTGAAAATAAATTTGGCCTCCGTACCCTCCACTTCAAGCCTGCTCACACCGCTGATATTGAAATCCTCTTTACGGATTGCCGAAGCTCCCTCAATGCTGATCCGCTTATAGCTGTTCTCCTGCAGCGTGCTCATTTTCTCCAGCTTAATGATCTCCCCCTCCTTGATGAAGGCCACCCGGCTGCACATCTTCTGCACTTCACTGAGGATATGGGAGGAAAAGAAGACCGTAGCCCCCTTCCGGTTCTCCTCTCCGATCAGTTCGAAGAACCTCTGCTGCATCAGCGGATCCAGTCCGCTGGTCGGTTCATCCAGAATAATCAGCTTCGGCTCATGGAGCAGCCCCTGTACGATACCCACCTTTTTCTTATTGCCGAACGACAGATCGTCGATCTTCTTCTTCACATCAAGATCCATGACTGCAGCCAGCTCCTTGATCCGTTTCGTGCAGTCCTTCTTATAGAAGCTTGCCGAATAGTTGAGCAGATCGATTACCCGCATATGATCATAATAAAAGACCTCGGACGGTAGATAACCCAGCTCTTTGCGGACTTCCGGATACTCGGTACAGCTCTTGCCGAAGATTGTGGCGCTGCCGCTGGTCGGGGAGATCAGTCCCAGCAGGGTGCGGATGGCTGTCGATTTGCCTGCACCATTGGGCCCGATGAAACCGAAGATTTCCCCCTCCTGTACAGACAGATTAACATTCTTAATTCCCCTCGCTGCCCCGTAATGCTTGGTAAGATTGGTCATTTCAATGATGCTCATCGCGCCACTCTCCTAAATGAGATGTTCCTCTTTGTACAGATTATTCCGCAGCATCACTATGCACGCCTCGAACTCCTCAGCAATCACTGCCGGGTCAATCACCGCCGTGCCAGGCAGCTCATTCACGAAACCCTCCGAATAGCGGACCAGCAGCTTCATCACCATCTTCGGGTCAACGCCATCCTTGAATTTGGAGACGTCCATCCCCTCCAGGGCAAGCTTATTCCTGAAGCCCTCCCCGGAGGCAAGCTTAGCCTTAATCTCCTGCTTCACTTCCCTGTCACTTTCAAAGAATACACTGGTAAAAAAGGACAGGATCGCCGGATGCCGCTCCATCGCCGCTATCTTGATCGCTGTAGCCATTCTGATTCTGTCGAAGAAATCCGTTATACTCCGGTCGAATTTCTCCTGGATGGCTTCAATTATAATACCGCTGCCAAAATCAATTAAATACAGATACAGGTCCTTTTTCGTGCCAAAGTAGTGAAAGACCATCGCCTTAGAGATCCCTGCAGCAGCGGCAATATCACTTACGGAAGTCTTCTTATATCCATTTGCGCTAAAGGCTGCCAGTGCGCCGTCGATAATTTGCGTCTGCTTGTCTTCCGCCAGATTTATGAACTTATCCAACTGGTCACCTCCATCATTACGAATCGACCGATTCGGTTTACGAGCATAGTATAGTCCTCTCGACCGATTCGGTCAATGGCTAAAATGCAGGCAGCAAAAAAACGGCAGAAATCCGCCGTTTTTGCTTGTCTGGTTTTTAGTTATTTTAAATAGTTACCCTTAGAGCGAAGCAAATTTCTCCTTCACTTGATTCAGCATGCCTGCGCGGTCTTCATCCGTAGCTACGGTAGTTACGCCGCCAAACAGGAAGTGCTCAACCACCTCAATGCCGCAAAATTCAAAGATTCCGCCATCTGAGGTCTGCTTAAGCGATGCATTCATTCCGATGGCTTCATAGATTTCACCAGGTGTTCCGTACGTATTGACGAGCACGCCCTTTTTACCTGTAAACAGCTTGTCTACTCCGCCCTGAGCGTTATATTGATAGGCAAATCCGTAAGAGAAAGTACGGTCTACATAACCCTTAAGGATCGCCGGGAGACCTGCCCACCAAATAGGATAAATAAACGTAATTACATCAGCCTTAGTCAGGAATTCCTGCTCTGCTGCGATATCTGCGGGTGCATTTCCTTCACGTAATGCCGCTGTATCCGCCGGAGTTAACACGGGATTGAATCCCAGCTTGTTCAAATCACGGACATGAACCTCATGCCCCTTCGACTTCAAGGCATTAACAGCAGTGTCCAGAATAGCATGGTTGAAGCTGCCTTCGTGAGGGTGTGCGTATACGATCAAATGATTCATTCTTGTGTAACCTCCTGAAATAGAGTATTCACTCACATTATCTGCGAATTCTAAGTAATTATGCGTTAAAATAGCCCGTTATTAGTAACTGTCACGGTTACTAATATGAACAAAAAAATAAGAAGCGCCTCTTATGCTGTAACTTTAACAGTTACATTTAAATCAGTCAACTCTTATTTTTGCGGATTTTCCTGTCAGCTGTTTATTTCACTCTGCTCAATCTCATTCACGATCTGTTCCACTGTCGTCCGGGCCAGCATCTGTTCCATTTGCAGCTGGGCTGCTTTGAGTGGCGTCATCAGCGCCGATTGGATATTACGGCCTACCGGACACTGCAGATTGGTCTCCTGATGGATCGTGAACAGATCCTTGGCCTCCGGCAGCTCCACCGCGTTATACACATCCAGAAACGTAATTTCTGCCACCGGCCGCAGCAATTTGATTCCGGTAATTCCCGGCCGCGATTCAATCAGCTTGGCCTTGCTTAGCATGCTCATAATCTTACGGATTACAGCCGGGTTGGTATTCACGCTTGCGGCTATATAATCGGAGGTAACTTTTCCTTCATTGATATGAACCAGAGATAAAATATGAATAGCTACAGAAAACCTGCTGCTGATCATAGGCCAATCCCCCCTTAATGTAATTATCATTATTACATAAGCCGGGAACAAAATCGATTCAATCCTTTCAGAACAGTCCAATAGACTTAATAGGCCAAACATGATTATAACAGGAGGCTATGACATGACAAGCATACACAATTCTTTGGCGAAAACAGGCAGAGCCGTTCTGCTGGGGGCAGCTCTGGCCATTGCCGGCGGTACCGCGGCAGGCTATGCCCAGCCGGTATCGGCAGCTTCAGCATCTGATGCCCAGGCCGTCTATAACCAGTTCCGCAAGTATGTAAGCAATCCCTCAAGCCTGGCACAGGCCCGCAAATATCTGATTAACCATATTGCTGAAGCCGGCTCCTGGTATGGAACCGTGATGACGCTGCAGCTTGAAAATGTCCAGAAGGCCGAGCTGCCGCGGTTCTCTGAGTACATTTATCCGGAGCATGTACAGCAGGTACTGATGGATGCGGAGATCAGCAATGATCTGACTTATACAGAGCAGTTGAAGCGGATTAAGGACCCGGGCGTCCGTAAGCTGCTTGAACAAACCTGGGATAAGGGGTACAAGCTGGAGACCAGTGAAGGCATGTATTACCCTGTCATGCATTATGAAGGATTCAAGGTATTCAAGCCGAATATCAGCAAGGATATCGCCGCGTATATTGACATTATGGCAACCGAGAGCAATACACCGTCCAGCTTCGACGCCGCAATTGTCATTACATGGGACGAGCTGATTGGCCGGGCAGCAGTCATGAGTGATTTTGTCCAGAAATATCCGAAATCCAACCGTAACGCAGCTATACGCGAAGAGCTGTCCTATACGGTTCCCTCCATACTGCTGGGGGCTGATAATACCCCCGCCTATGATTACCAGACTAATGAACTGGACCCCGAACTCCGCCGGGCCTACGATGATGTTCTTCGGGAAGGGCCGGGTGACAACGGTGTACTGAAGGTTCTGGCCAAGCTGATACCGCTGCTGGACGCTGCCGGAAACAAGAAGACACCGGAGGTATCAGCTTACCTGGAGCAGGTGGTTGAGAGCTACAGAGACCTTTGATCCGCACACGGGACAATATATGCACCTTATAGTAAGATAAAAGAACGTGTATTTATATAAATCCCGGCAGGAGAGTATACAATGAATTTAAAGGAACAGCTTATTTGGATTCGGGAAAACGCCTATCAGGCGCCTCCCGGTACATATCAGTTAGTGCAGGAAATGTTACTTAACATTGGTTCTACAGATGCCGAACTTCGGGATGATCTCATTTATACAACCTTGTCACACTGGATTCCCGGCGAATCACTGACCGTGGATGAACTGCAACAGCTGCTCCCCGTTATTTTGGATGATCAGCATCTACAGTTTAAGTCCGGCGAGACCGCTACAGACTCAGTCTTCACCCGGTCCTTCTCTCTGCTGGTCTTACCGCTTCTCTTCACGAGGCATAGACAATCACCTTTTCTCACAAGCAGGCAGATCCATCAGATCAAAGACAAGGTACTCGACAGCATACTGGCAGAGCGGGATTACCGCGGTTATGACGAGGACAAGGGCTGGGCTCATGCCATAGCCCATGGGGCAGATGTGCTGGACGAATTGGCACAATGCCCTGAGCTGGATTACGATGACCTCGTGAATATCCTCGATGTGGTTCAGGCCAAGGTGACTATAACAGAGCGGATCTACTCTGACGGCGAGGACGAACGGCTGGTCAGGCCCATCATTAGTGTGCTGAACCGGCAGCTGCTTAGCCAGGCTTACGTGGAGCAGTGGATTCAAGGCTTCGGGGAGGCAGAGAAAAGTCCGGATTTCCTCCCTGCCTTCAGGCAGAGATATAACATCAAGAACTTCTTGAAGAGCCTGTACTTCCGGGTAAAGTATTATAAGACAGATGCCGGCCTCTGTCCGGTGATTGAGAATACGCTTTATAAGGTGGAAACGGTGTACTACGCTAGCCGATAGTCTCCACTACCTGACCATCCTGGTCCTTAATATACGTCTTGTTTACTCTTACAATCAGTTCTTTGGCCGCCGCCAGCTTATATTCGCCCTGAACGGGCCGTAATACCGAGGACAATTCCCGTACAGCCTCTTCGCTTAGACTGATCCGGACAGACTTCTCACCCTCCTTGAACCCGGTCTCCTCTCCCAGCTCCAGCACAACATGCAGTTCCCGGCTGGTTAAGGACAGCTCCCTCCCCTTCAGCAGCCGGGCGCTGAGAAGTCTGGCCGCCATTTCAGCCTGCTTAGCCCCCATGGTCAGTACAGTAGGCGCCTTGCCGAACAGTCGGTTCTTCCCCGGCTCCCACCCTAGCTGATCGACATATAAAAAGCCCGTACTGGAACCGTCACGCTCAATGCCCTCCCGCACCGCATCCGCAATGCCGGGAATCCGCAGCAGTGAATCACGTGTGAGATCAGTGATATAGTAAGGAAGCACATCACTTGCTGCCTGCAGGAAGGCATTCGTATTCCAGATAGTCATAGCCTCCAGCTCATCCGCTGTAATCCCTGCCATCTGCAGAAACTCAACGTGGCCATTAGGCGTATCGATGGCCGGAAGCTCAGGATCATCCGTGAAGGCAAGCGCAGTCAGCTTGGAATCTGCCCCCAGGCAGATGGGGCCGTTCGCATCCAGATGATGACCGGACGCAAAGAAATTGCCGCTTGAGAATACATATCTCGCCATATTCTGCAGCAGATTCAGCGCCCAGGCCGGAGGCTCCTGCTCGTCAGCAGTCCGGCTCAGCCGGAAGGTCAGCTCAAAGCCGTAGCCGCTGTATTCCGGATCTGTCGACTCCTTCGCATACAGCTCAGAGAAGCCAAACGTTACAAAATGCCAGTGAGGATAAGGCAGCTCGGCCTTATAGGCGCTGATTCCATTCAGCGGATCCTTCCCTCCCAGGATATAAGGCACCAGAGTCCCATAATGCTTAGGCTCCTGCTCACCATACAGTCTCTTCATTTGCTCTTCAATCGCATCCCAGCCGCTTGCTTCTACCTCTTCTTCGCTCATGGTTCAGCCTCCTGTAATTGACGGGTATGTATCTTTTCCAATATTACCCTTGCGGGAACTTGGTTAAGCAGGTGGTATTCTGTTCTGCTCCAGCTATCACAGCCTTGCATACCTAACTCTTCAATGATTAAATAATAGAACTAATGGGAGGGAAGCTGAATGGGATTTTTTAAAAAACGAGGATACCTTTGGCTCATCATTGTATTAGTTATGGCTCTTGTTGGAGCAGGAACTTCTTTATTCGGGAAGGGAGCTTTAAAAGACAGGTCACTTTCCCGGGAACGTATTGCCGAGCTTAGAGACCAGTATCCTGTAAACCATAGCACACTTCAAAATGCTATGACTAAAGAGTTGTCATTCACTGATGTTATAGACTTCTCTCAAACCGTTGCGGAAGTAGAGGTGATTGAAAAGTTACCGGAATACACTCTTAATCTAATAAATGATGAAAACACCCCTGAAGGGAAGTTGAATCAAAAGCAAAAGAGTATGGGCTTTTCTTTTGCAGAAGCGAAGTTTATACCCTTTAAGGTTAAGGTCAATGAGGTTATTGCCGGGGAATCCGTGGGAGAATATGTTAACCTAATTTACAACTCTGATCTGAGTGAAAGTGAACCTGATTTAACACCAGGAACAAAGTTAGTCACCTCTTTATTTAGGGCTTCATTGCATCCCGAGGGAAATTACTTTTCCACTAAATACGGATCGTATTATGTGGTAGACGACAATTATGTGCTATCGGCTTATGAAAACAAGGAACAGGGGGAAACGGGGTTTGCAGGAAAATTATTGAATGGTAAAACACTGGATAATTTAAAGGAAGAGATAAAGGCATATAAAAAATAGTTTACAGAAAAGTTCTGCCAAAAAGCTCTCGATTATGAGTAGTTTTTCAAAGAATCCCCTTGCTGAACGGCCGGTAGAAAATCATTCTATTGATTCACCGCTTGCCCGCACGACAGCTTAATATACACGATTGCCTGTGTACATTACCCGCAGCTAAGCCAAGTCAAATGTGACGTTGGATCTGGTTATAGCGGACTTATGCCAACTCTCCGGTTCAAATACAGCCCAATTCTTGCCCTTATGGACACTATGAAGTAGACTAATAAGTGGACACGGCAAACCCAACCCATGGATAATAGAATAAATGCCAGAAGAGGTGAACGCCGTGTCAGAACGGAAGCGATATAACCGAAAGTTTAAAGAAGAAACGGTAAAGTACATCCAAGAACAACGGAAGTCCATGGATGAGATTGCCCTCGAGCTCAATATTCCAAAAGGAACACTGAAGGGTTGGATGAGCACGTACCGTCAGTTCCCCGATGAACCGTTTGTAGGCAGTGGCCGGCTGCGTAGCCAAGAACAACAGATTGTGGACCTCGAGCAAAAGAATAAGGATCTGGAAGAGGAGATCGCCATCTTAAAAAAAGCTATGCACATCTTCAGCAAAGACCGGAGCTAGGGTTTCAGTTTATTGAGGAACACCGTTCCATGTTCCGGATTGAGAAGATGTGCAGCGTACTTGGCGTCTCCCGCAGCGGCTACTATAAATGGCGAAAGACCCCTCCCAGTGACCGAAAGAAACGACAGGAGCAGTTGGTGAAGCGCATTGAGTACCACTTTTACGATAACGATAAAATCTATGGCAGTCCGAAAATCACCAAAAAGCTGCAAGAAGAAGGGTTTACGGTGGGTGAAAAAACCGTAGGCCGACTCATGCGGGCGCATAAGTTCCGTTCCGAAGCCATGAGAAAATTCAATGTCCAGACGACGGATTCCAACCATGATTTCCCGATTGCCCCCAACTGGCTAAACCAGCATTTTGATGTGTGTACCCAACCGAACCAGGTATGGGTAACGGATATTACCTACATCCGAACACGCCAAGGCACGGTCTATTTGGCAAGCGTATTAGACTTATTTACGCGTAAGATTGTAGGCTGGAAGCTAGGGAACCGGATGAAAGTGGAACTGGTATCTGGCGCGCTAGCGAGGGCCTACGAGGCTCAGCAGCCGGGGAAGGGACTGATCCACCATTCAGACCGGGGAAGCCAGTACGCCTCTGCAGACTACCGGAAAAAGCTGAAAGAGTACCATATGATTCGTAGCATGAGCCGCCGTGGAAACTGCTACGACAATGCTTGCATTGAATCGTTCCACAGCATTCTGAAACGGGAACTCATTTACCGCAGAAAGTTTGAGACGCAAAAAGAAGCTGAACACCAACTGTTTCAATACATTGAGTTCTTTTACAACCGGAAGCGAATCCACAGTAAACTGGGATACCTGTCTCCGGATCGCTTCGAATCCCTATACTACCGTAATCTAAAACTTGCAAAATGACCTGTTTTTCCGTGTCCACTCTATTGACAGAAGTACACTACAGCTCTTATTCGCTCAAAATAGGCCTTTTAGGCGGTCTTATGGACACCACGGACCTTATCCGCCGCTTTTCACAGGCTAACTCCGCTTTTCCGGTGAAATAACGGCGCTGGTGTCCGCAAGTCGGCACTTTGGTGCCATTCCGCAGGCTTAAGGTCTCTCCTGTCCGTAACGCTTAGCCAGTCACTTGAACAACCGTTACGTGCCTGGCTACTTTCTGAACAGAGAGCCAATTCCGTCCCTTTACCTGCGCGGCAGCTCATTGAACATGATTTTCCGCTTAAAGGTGAGACTTCCGGCCGCTAGCATCCCTGCAGTTCCAAGCTCCCCTCCGCCAGCGCTCCTTTTTCTAAAGTTTTATAGTTCAATCTATATAGTAAAATAAAAAAAGCCGCCCTAAATCATTAGGACGGCTCTTGTTAATAAATTAATATCTACTCATCTTACTCCACAGTAACACTCTTAGCCAAGTTTCTTGGCTTATCAACATCGTGACCGAGTGCCAGCGATGCGTAGTAAGCCAGCAATTGCAGCGATACTACGGACAAGGCAGAGGTCAGCAGCGGCAGCGTCTGCGGAATTACAAACACCTGGTCAACGGATCTGAGCAGATCGTCTTTGTGTTCTTCATGGGTAACCGCCAGGACGTGTGCACCGCGGGCTTTGACTTCCTTGATGTTGCTTACCGTTTTCTCAAGAACGGATTCTTGAGTTGCCAAGGCAATAACAGGAACGCCGTCTTCGATCAGTGCCAGTGTCCCGTGCTTCAGCTCACCCGCAGCATAAGCTTCGGAGTGAATGTAGGAGATTTCTTTAAGCTTCAGCGATCCTTCCTGAGCTACTGCGTAGTCTACGCCGCGGCCGATGAAGAACAGGTGCTTATGCTCAGCGATTTGCTCGGCATAGGCTTTGATAACATCCTTCTGGCCCAGAATCACTTCAACCTGCTCCGGCAGGGACTGCATAGCCGCCACAATCGACTTCACTTCAGCTTCAGACTGGGTGCCGCGTACTTCTGCCAGGAACAGACCAAGCAAAGTGAATGCGATCAGCTGGGAAGTGTAAGCTTTGGTCGAGGCTACAGCGATTTCCGGTCCAGCCAGGGTTACGAGCACACTGTCAGCTTCACGGGCGATAGAGCTGCCTACTACGTTAGTGATCGCCAGTACATGGGCGCCGTTCGCTTGACCTTCACGAAGAGCGGCCAGGGTATCGGCAGTTTCACCGGATTGACTGACTACAATTACCAGGGTTTCTGGAGTAACGATTGGTGCACGGTAACGGTATTCAGAAGCAATATCGTTCTCAACTGGAATACGAACCAGTGACTCAATCAGGTTACGTCCTACGAGACCCGCATTATATGCAGTTCCGCAAGCTACGATCTGGATGTTGCGGATATTCTTGATTTGTTCTTCAGTCAGGTTCAGCTCAGGCAGAATAACTTTGTTGCCTTCAGCATTCACACGGCCGCGCATAGTATCGCGGTAAGCTTTTGGCTGCTCGTGAATTTCTTTCAGCATGAAGTGCTCATAACCGCCCTTTTCTGCGGTAACAGCATCCCAATCGACAGTAATCATTTCCCGAGAAATAAAGTTGCCTTCAATCGTCATCAGTTCGACAGCATCCCGTGTCAATACAGCCATTTCGCCGTCGTTCAGGATGTATACGTTACGTGTATATTCCAGAAGTGCAGGAATATCCGACCCGATAAAGTTCTCGCCATCTCCCAGACCAATAATCAGCGGGCTGGCCTGACGTACAGCTACCAGTCTATCCGGCTCATATTCAGTCAGCACGCCCAGTGCGAATGCACCGCGCATATAAGTGATTGCTTTTTGCACAGCTTTCACGATATCGCCATTGTATTCGCGGGCAATCAGGTGGGAAATTACTTCAGTGTCTGTTTCGGAAGTGAAATTAGCTCCGCCGGCAATCAGTTCTTCCTTCAGATCCAGATAGTTCTCAACGATCCCGTTATGCACAACCGAGAATTTGTGAGTGTTATCTGTGTGCGGGTGCGAGTTCTCGTCAGATGGTTTGCCGTGTGTCGCCCAGCGGGTGTGGCCAATACCTGCACTGCCTGTCAGCGGAGTCGCTTCAAGACGGGATTCCAGGTTCGCCATACGGCCCTGAGCTTTAACAACCTGCAGACCTTCCTTGGTGAATACAGCAATACCAGCGGAATCATACCCGCGATACTCCAGCTTCTTCAGCCCTTCTACCAAGATCCCCTGCGAATTCTGATTACCAATATATCCTACAATACCACACATTATATTTTCCCCCGTCCAATTTATCGTAGTGTGGGCGGCATGAGGAAAGAAACGTGCCGTGCGGCATGTTTTTGAAGAAAAGCAAATATGATGTTGTCTTTACAGCGCAACACTATAACCTGTAGTCATGACAATGCACAGTCTTCTCTTCTGCCGTGGCAGATCTTATCTGTGTTGCTTATCCTATGCGCATACCCATGATTTATACATTTCTATTTGCACCCACAGGAGCGTTGTGTGAGAGGTCGCCCTCGCATTTTCCGCTTCCATTTACGGCTCTGGTGCATCACCGGGAGGTCCCCGCCGAACATTTCGAACACCTCCACCTCGTCAGCTTACATCTGCCGTGATCCGTTCAGGCCGCTCTGCCCCGTTGGCAGCTAACGGTCTTCCCTTCTCCCCCGCGCAAGATCAAGCTCTGGCGCTTGCATTACGTTAACCTTACTATCCCCGCTTTCCTTCTGGAATGACACTTAGTCTATTATATGCACCTTACATCGTTTTGGCAATGATACGGCGAAGAAAACCTTTTTCATCCATTTCATTAATTTCAGCCGGTGAACGAATCGTATCCCATCCGCCCCCCGGCTGCCATTCATGCTCTATAACGAGTATTTATACCAGCTCACGCTGAACAACTTCAACAATCTGCCCTACAAAAAGATCCAGCTCAGCCTTATCCGGCCCTTCCGCCATTACGCGGATCAGCGGTTCGGTTCCGGATGGACGCACCAGTACACGGCCGTTGTCGCCGAGCTTGCCTTCCACTTCCAGAATCGCAGCTTCAATCGCCGGATTGTTCGGATAATTGGTTTTGTCCTGTACACGTACATTCACGAGCACCTGCGGATATTTGGTCATCATCGACTTCAGCACACTTAGTTTCTTACCGGAAGTCTTCATCGTATTGACCAGTTGAATCGCCGTCAGAATGCCGTCGCCTGTAGTATTGTAATCGAGGAAAATAACATGACCGGACTGTTCTCCGCCCAAATTATAGCCGCCGCGGCGCATTTCTTCCATCACATAGCGGTCACCGACTGCCGTCTTCGCCGTATTCAGCGACAATTTCTCTGTAGCCTTATAGAATCCGATATTGCTCATTACGGTCGAGACAATCGTCCCGTCGTTAAGCTTACCGGCACGGTTCATGGCATCGCCGCAAATGCAGAGAATGAAGTCACCGTCAACCTCGTCCCCGTTATTATCAATGGCAATCAGGCGGTCAGCATCCCCGTCAAAAGCAAGTCCCAGATCCGCCCCGTGGCGCAGCACTTCTGCACGCAAGGTCTCCGGGTGTGTGGAGCCAAAGCCGTCATTAATGTTAAGGCCGTCCGGCTCTGCCCCTATCGCGATTACTTCTGCGCCCAGTTCTCTGAACAGCCGCGGTGCCAGCTCATAAGCTGCGCCATGCGCACAGTCCAGTACAACCTTAATGCCCTTAAAGTCCTGATCAATTGTCGTCTTCAAGTACTCCAGGTACAGATATTTCGCATCATTATCTACCCGCAGTGTACCAAGTCCCGCTCCGACCGGACGCGGCAGCTCATCCACCTCAGCATCCATCAGCTCTTCAATCCGCAGCTCAGTTTCGTCCGTCAGCTTGAAGCCGTCTCCGCCGAAAAATTTAATGCCGTTATCTTCCACCGGATTATGCGAAGCGGAGATCATAACCCCGGCATCCGCCTTCAGCAATCTTGTAATGTAAGCCACCGCTGGTGTGCTTACTACACCAATCCGGATTACATCTGCGCCGATGGACAATAATCCGGCAACCAGTGCCGATTCCAGCAGCGGACCGGAAATCCGCGTATCCATACCAATGACTACTTTAGGCTTTTCCACATTGCCTGCCAGTACATATCCCCCGCAGCGTCCAATGCTGTAGGCCATTTCTGCCGTCAATTCACGGTTGGCGACTCCGCGTACACCGTCTGTTCCGAAATACTTACCCATTATAGTTCTCCTTTTAATACGCTGCTTCAGCTTAATAAATTATAGTATGAATGATTCTTTATTGCGTGTATGTGAGTTGCATAATAAATAGACTGCTTTCCGGAGAAAAAGTTACGTTCCGCCCGTACTCCCGTTATTGCTCCCGCCTGCTGCCGGTGTAGCTGTATTCTCCGGCGTATGCACTGGAGGAGTCGGGCTCGGCTCTACAGGCTCGCCCGTATGAGCAGGAGAGGGCTCTACAGGCGTCTCCTCACCGGATGCAGGTTCAGCACTGGGCTCCGGAGTAGAAGCGTTTGTAGCATCGCCCGCTTCGGCAGAAGCCTCCGGCGTAGCCGGAACGAGCAGCTCTACCCGGACACTAAGCTGCTGTGTTCCACTCTTAAGTGCAATGAACCTGGGGAGTGAAACCTGCAGCGGAATGTCATGAATCCCTGCCGCAAACCCGCCCACATCGGCCACAATGCTGACATTATCCTGATCAAGCTGATCCAGCAGAGTAGGTGCTCCGGTTAAGGTCAGATCTACAGAGGCACTCACCGGCTCCAGTATAACAGCCGTCAGCCCGCTGCCTACACCCGTAAGCTTGACAGGCACCGCCGAAAGCGTCCGTTCGGCAATTTCTGCTGACGAGACGGAGACATTCATCTCTGCCGGCTCTATTTTCCCTGTACCCTCCGGCGGCTTCAGGGCAAGCTTCACCTGCTCGGTACCGGCGGCTGCAATCGGGCTTAAGTCAAGCACCGCATCATAAGAGGACAGGTTCTGCAGAATCTCTTTGCTCCCGTAGACCGTAACTGTGTCCTGATCCGGCGTCACCCGGGAGAGGACAAGTGAACCCGGCAGACTGCCGGTGAAGCTGATATTCAGCGGCAATGTTTTGGAAGGAAGGGAGACCGGCACCTGTACAGCCGCTGTAGAAGGCGTAATCACCGCCTCCTTCAGTTCATTCCCCTCGCTGTCATAAGCGTAGAGCTTCAGCTTCTTGTCACTAAACGGCTCCTTCTCACCATCCAGCTCGACATTCCCCTGCACCTTCGCCACCCGCCCCAGCTCGCTTGCCGGAAGAGTGACCTCGGCTTCAAGCGGTTCGATGACCGGCGCCCCTACTTCATAGCCTTCTGCCGGCGCTCCTGTAATATTCAGTGAAACCGGGAACGCTTTGGTTGTCCGCAGCTCAATATGCACATTCACCTGATTCGGAACCATATCATCCAAAGTCACGCCACTTGGAGTCGAATACATCAGCGGAAGGGTATTATCCCCCGGCTTAACCTCGCTGAGGTCCAGCCACACCCGGTATGCATCAGAGAATTTATAGGTCAGATCGGACTTTTTCCCCCTGACCTCCATTCTCACGTTATCCACATCCTTGGTCATCACATATAAATCACTGTCGAGGCCTTCGACCTCCACTTTAACATTCTCAATAGTCTTAGATTCGCTGTTTACGGTAGTCTGACTGGCAGGTGCGGTATCCACATGGACAATCGTCCACAGAATTATGCCAAGGGCAAGGGCAAGAATTTTATTGAAGTTATTGTTCTTCATCCATTTATCCATTGCTCTTACCCCCTCTCCGTTTCCAGAAAGCGGAACTTTTTTCCATCAGAGGTGAACTTGCACTCAGCTCCTGGTGCAGCTTGGAGATCAGCGACTCCTCTTTGATATCCCGGACAATTTGTCCATTTATCGCCAGGGAGATCTGCCCGGTCTCTTCGGAGACGACCACAGATACAGAGTCAGCCACTTCACTGATCCCGATGGCTGCACGGTGCCGCGTCCCCAGCTCTTTACTGATGAACGGATTCTCCGAGAGCGGCAGGTAGCAGGCGGCGGCAGCAATCTGGCTCCCCTGCATAATCAGCGCCCCGTCATGCAGCGGGGTATTGGGGATAAAAATGTTGATCAGCAGTTCCGAGCTTACCTCAGAACGCATGGCTATACCGGATTCGGTATATTCGTTAAGCCCGGTGGACCGTTCGAAGACGATCAATGCCCCGATTTTGCGGACGGCCAAATAATTCACCGCTTTAATCACTTCGCCGATTAATTTGCTGATCTCCTCATCCGTCTCCGCATTCCGGCCGAAGAATTTGCCCCGGCCCAGCTGCTCCAGCCCCCTGCGCAGCTCCGGCTGAAAAATAATAAAGATCGCAAATACCCCAAAGGTAAACATCTGGTTCATCAGCCACTTCAGCGTGTACAAATCCAGCAGTGTACTGCCGCCCCAGATGACGACCAGTACCAGAATCCCTTTCAGGAGCTGAACGGCCCGTGTCCCGCGCACCATATTGAGCACATGGTAGATAATATAACTGACAATCAGAATATCGACTATATCTTTAATGGCTTCTTTCCATGTTAGGTCGGTAAAATAGCTCATGGCCGAAAACCCCTTCATTTCAAATTAACTGGGTTTATGTAAATTGTCTGTAAGCTCCATATCATATCTAGGTTATAACGTTCAGGCTCCGGTTGCAAGTTTCGTACCGCTTAAATTGATGAACCTGTGCATACAGGCAACAAAAAAGCGCCATCTTTCCGGAAAAAGAGGCGCAAATGAGTTTTCTGCTACAAGCGACCAACATCAGCTATCGGTAGGCAACTTCAGAGAACATGTTCGTCACTTTATACCAGAGCCAGCTTACCGCTTGGTCTATGCTTTTGACTTGCCCGGAAATATGGGCGGTTGAAGCCTGGTACAGCGAGCCGTCGATGACCGTTACATTGCCATTGACTTCCCCGTACACTTGCGTTTTACCGTTCTCCACCGTCAGATCGCCGGAAATGATTTTGCCGGAAGGTACGATTACCGTATCTCCTTTGATTACAACCTGATCAAGGTCAGTCCCTCTGACCACAAGCTGTCTATCCTGATTCCAAAAAGTAACCGAGCTCATCAGCATCACGAGAATGAACACGGAAGCCGCAGTAAGCGCGGGATGCCGCTTGATCCAGGTGATTATTGCTCTTTCCTTCTTGGGTTTCGGCAATGAATCCATAATCCGGCCTACTAGATCATCCGAGGCAACGGGTGTCTGGTGCATCAGGGAAAACATCAGCATATCGGTCTGTTCCAATTCTTTGAACTTCGCACGGCAATCCGTACAGGATAGAAGATGCTCCTTCAATTCCCTCTGCTGCAGTTCGGGCAAGTCGTCATCCAGGTAGTCATGCATCATAGAGACGGCCAGTTTGCATTCCATAGGAGCCAATCCTTTCATGAGTGCTTATTTAATTATTTCAGGCATAGGAACAGGACACGTAAGACTTGCACAACTTACATACGTCACTGCCCTTAAGATGTTTCATAAAAAATAATCTATTTTACATTTTAGGCCCTAATTTTTTACGTAAAAATTCACGTCCGCGGTGTACACGGGTTTTGATCGTCGTAACAGGCATATCCAGCACATCGCTGATCTCCTGTAGCGACAGATCCTGCAGGTACCGCAGTATCATCACCGACCGGTATTTCACAGGCAGGCTGTCAATGGCTTCATAGATCAGGCTCTGCGTCTCCGAGAGCAGCAGTTCTGTCTCCGGAGTCACATTATCGCTCGGGATCATGGAATACCCATCGATTCCCTCCTGATCATTCATCTCTGCATCCAGCGAATAGGTCGGGCGCCGCTTGCGCAGACGGTCAATGCAGAGGTTCGTGCCAATCCGGTAGATCCAGGTTGAGAACTTCTGTTTATCATCATACCGGTCCAAATTTCTGTACACGCGCAAAAAAGTCTCCTGAACAATATCTTCAGCCTCATGGCGATTATTCAGCATGCGGTAAGCCAAATGAAATATTTTGTCTTTATATAGTTCCACAAGCTCGGCAAATGCCCTTTGATCACCCTTTAAGGCGAGCTTTGTCAATCTGCCTTCCAGATTCTCCACCTGTTAACTCCCCCAGACTTGCCGCCCTTGGTTTTCCGAAAATCCACGGTACAAGCTCTTAAATCGTAATTCAAGTTCTTCCAAAAATCAAGGGATGTATTGTTACCTTCTATATATATTGTACTTTATTTGGGTGGAAAAAATGGCTGATTGGTCGCGGACTGCGCAGTAGCGGACCTTACCGGGAGGCTGATTAGTTGCGGACTGCGCGGAACATTTGGACTTCCGGCCGCTGTTATTGTCAGATTTCCTGATTGGAACCGCAGTCTGCGGTGGAAATCTGACAATAAAGGCGGACGCTGCCGCTCCTACAGTTCCAAATTTCCGCTCCGCCGTCTCCATCAGCCAGGTGACCCCCTCTTTGTTGCCCAAAGTAAATCTCAGGCAACAATGGGGTAGGGCAAAGAGCGTGAAGCTGCTGTATCCGGCAGCTTCTGCTTCGGTACTGCTACTTGCCGGGTCACAGCTCCCGGGCTCGTTTGCAACACAAAAACCCCGTCCATCCTCGTGTTAAGAGGGGACGGGGTTCGGAAGCGGCTGTGCCGGCTTCAAAGATCAAGCACCTAAAGATTAAAGCGGCTGCGCCGACTTTGAACCATTTATTGCATCAGCCGGTATTCCGCAGTCCTGCGGCAATACCGTTGATAGTAAGCAGCACCTCACGCAGCAGCTCGGCGTCATCACCTTCAGCATCGCGCAGCGCACGAAGCTCGGCAAGGAGCTGAACCTGCAGGTAGCTGAGCGGATCAACATACGGGTTACGCAGGCGGATCGACTCCTGAATGACCGGAACGTTATCCAGGATGTCCTGCTGGCCGGTGATTTTGAGAATCAGCTCAGAGGTCAGCTTGAACTCGGCTTCAATCTGGCCGAAGATCCGCTGGCGTGCTTCTTCGTTCTTGCCCATACCGGCATATTCCTTGGCGATAACGAGATCAGCCTTGGCGATTGCCATCTGGAGCGTATCAATTAAGGTTGTGAAGAACGAGAAGTTGGCATACATATGCTGCATAATCTTCAGGTTCTCTTCCTTATCTTCGTAGAAGCTCTGCAGGCCCGTTCCGGCTGCATACCAGGCCGGCAGCAAGTAACGGCTCTGCGTCCAGGCGAAGACCCAAGGGATGGCACGCAGATCCTCGAAGCGTTCGCTATTCTTACGCTTCGAAGGGCGTGAACCAATATTCAGCTCACCGACCTCAGGCAGCGGAGTGGATTCCTTGAAGTAGGTCAGGAAGTCCGGGTCACGGAAGATCAGATCCTGATATTTGTTCAGGGACACTTCAGAAATGCCGGCAATAATCTCATCCCACTTGGATTCATACAGATCGGCTTCCGGCGATTTGGCATGAATCGCTGCCGTAACCAGAGCAGAGGTTGCCTGTTCAAGACTGCGGTAAGCAATTCCTTTCATGGAGTACCGGGAGGAGATAACCTCGCCCTGCTCGGTAATCTTGATACCGCCGCCGATGGTTGAAGCCGGCTGCGCCAGAATACTGCGGTTCAGCGGCATACCGCCGCGTCCGAGTGCCCCACCGCGTCCGTGGAAGAACTTCAGCTTAATGCCGAATTCATCAGCCGTGGCTGTAATCTGCTTCAGCGCCACACGCAATTCCCAGTTCGCTGTCACCACGCCGCCGTCTTTGTTACTGTCCGAGTAACCAAGCATGATTTCCTGCAGATCATTCATCGCGCTAACCGCATCACGGTAGATCGGCATGCTGAGCAGTGTGTGCATAATCTGCGGAGCATCATGAAGGTCGTCAATCGTTTCGAACAGCGGCACAGCCTGCAAAGTGCAAACTACCGTACCGTCATTGTCTTTGCGGAACAGGCCGACTTCTTTCGAGAAGACCATAACCTCCAGAATATCACTCGCCGCTTCCGCCATACTGATCAGATAGCTGGTAATACACTGTTTGCCGTATTCCTCCTGCGCCTGGTAGATCGTCCGGTATACCGCAAGGCATTCCTCTGTACCCTCACTGTAAGACTGGTAAGGGGAGGTTAGCGGACGGGGATCATTCAGCAGCTTCTCAAGCAGGACAATCTTTTCGTTCTCCGGAAGCTTGGAGTAGTCCGGTGTAACATTCATCTTGGCCAGAATTTCGGTCATCGCATTCTCATGCTCCTGGCTGTGCTGGCGCACATCCAGCGTTGATGTATGGAAGCCGAACAGCTCGACCTGACGGATCAGCTTTTTAATATAAGTGTCGGCTACATAATCGGCATAGTGATGCCGCAGACTGCGGTCAATCACATTCAAATCATCTATAAATTGCTCTGGGGAGGAGTAGCGCTCCGGTGTACCTTTTTTATCATCGTCCAGAACATTCTGTGTCTTGGATATCATATAGCTGAGCTTAATCCGGTAAGGCTCGTTGTCATTGCGCCAAGCGTCCACCCGGTTCAGGTTGATGATCTCCCGGTCCTGCTCAATGGATTCCAGCAGTTCAGGCGTCACCTTAACGATGCTTGTACTAAAGCTCAGATACTGCATCAGCTCGCGCATAATCCGCTGATATTCACGGATAGCCAGCTTGCGCTGCAGGCGAAGGGTCTGCAGGGTTACCGCTGCAGTTACTGAAGGGTTACCGTCACGGTCGCCGCCAATCCACGAACCGAAACGCAAGTAGGTCGGCACATGCCAGTTCTGGCCCGGATAATACTTGCTTAGACATCGCTCAAGTTCCTGGTATACATCCGGCAGCACCTCAAAGATCGTCTCATGGAAATAATACATTCCATTCCGCACTTCATCGAGTACCGTAGGCTTGCGGTCACGCAATTCATCCGTCTGCCATAAGGTAATAACCTCATTCAGCAGCTTCTCACGCAGCTGTTCACGCTCACGGAACGTCAGTGTCGGGTTATCCAGCCCCATGACATCGTCGGAAATCCGTTTGTGGATATCGAGGATTGCACGGCGCATAGCTTCTGTAGGGTGAGCTGTCATGACAAGCTCCAGCGACAGGCCATTCATAATCTCATGAACATCCTCATGGGAGAAATCCCGCTCACGGAGCTCCTGAATCGCACTTTCGATTGATCCCGGCTGTACCGTCTCACCGGCAGAACGTTCGTAGTCGCGCTTGCGGCGGATCCGGTGATTCTGCTCGGCAATGTTCACCAGCTGAAAATAAATGGCAAAGGCCCGGATCACCTGATGGCGATTCTCCGGATCCAGTGAACTAATCAGCTCTTTAAATTCATTGTGCAGTTCAGGCAAAAACAGTGAGCGCAGCGATTTGCTGGTTTCCCGGATTTTCTCCACGATATCCAGCAGCTCGTTACCGCCTTGGTGTACCAAGACTTCGCCCAGTATGTTCCCCAGGAACCGTACGTCCCGCCGCAGCAGATTGTTGGAGTTGCTTTTGCTAACGGTAGTCGTAAGTTCGGTCATGCTGCTCCCCCCATCCTCTTCCGGATCAATGCTCTTAACATTGTCTATTTCAAAGCTTTCCCCATATCATACAATAAAACCTTCCGGAAATCTTCAACTTTATTGCGCGGTAAAGCAGTGCAGTAATTACGATTATACACCAATCCGGCTTTTTATACAGTCACAAAAAATTATGTATCTCTTCCTATTATAATGTCTGTTTTATTCGCAGTTCATGTAGTGAATATGTAAATTTATATAACGCATTCTATGCAAAAAAGCCGACTCCGCAGAGCCGGCCGTTACATATAGGTTATGTTTCTTTTCATCTCATTCTTTAAATCTTCTATTTCGTTCGATTCTAACGGGTTGTGGTAATTTCTACCGCTTTCGTTACCGGATCATAACCAACCTGTGCACCAAGCGCTTCGGCAATTACACGCACTGGAGCATACGTTACGCCGTTCTCCAGGATGCCTTCGGCAATCTTCACTCCATTCATCTTTACCATTGTGATGATGTCAGCTTTCACGCTGCTTCCCCCTCTACGGTTAACCCGTTCATATACCGCAGCTACTGCAGCCGCAGCCGGCTTCTCCCCTGCGCGGAGCGCAGCCAGCGGCAATCCAAAGCTCAGCTGGAAATGCGGATAATCTTTGAACGTCGTCCAGTCCCCGCCCCATTCGAAGCCAAGCTCTTTAGCCTGCTGCACGACTTCCAGCCAATCTGCGATACGGTCATTATCTCCGTCTCTATTCATATCCCACGATACATTCGAACCATCCGGGAGCAGCAGCGCAAAATCCACAGCGAGCCCGTAATTGTGATAGCTATAACCTCCGCGGGCATTGGTAACAATCGCTCCCGGCTTGGTGCGCCCCTGGGCGTAGAGCACCTCTTGCTCGGCACATGTCCGAAGCCCCTGGGTAATCAGAATGGGTACACCACAGGCAAAGGAGCGTTCGATCAGTGAATTGGCGGCAGCCAGCACTGCAGGATGAAGCCCGGATAACCGGGCAGCAGATTTATTCAGAACTTGAGGCAGAGTCAGTGTCGGCATGAGCAGACCTCCCTTTACGGTACTGGGATAACACCACGAACAGATCTTGCCTTTTCGTATACATCAGTACAGTAAGAATAATAAGTCCTGCTGTGGTGCCAATTTGGGCAACAACCCAGGCCTGCGTTTGCAAGGAGCTTAACACTGCGTCCGTTCCGGAAGAGCTGCTGAAGCTGATCCAGAAGGCAACCGCCATTTTAACCGTATAGGCTCCCAGGAAAAAAAATGCCGCCAGCATAAACAAACTGACTACGCGCGCTTTGAATCTTTTGCGGAAATACAAAAAAAGCGCAGCTATCAGCAGCAGCGCACAGATGAAGGATATCGAATAGGCCAGCAGCAGTATCATATCAGTGATGTTCATCTTTAGCCCCCCGGTCATAAATTAGAAACTCGGCAAACCCGTTGTTTCTGATCTCATCCTGAATCTCCTTGGAGAATTCCCTGTACCGCCGGATTGAGAGCGTGACTCCAACGCCCGCTTGCATCAGCTTCCGCTCCCGGTCCCGGTGGAGAGGAGATAACCGTTTGATCCACTTACTCAGCACGTTATCCCCTCCTGTCTTCTTCTTGTGTACTGCCAGCTGTTGCTCCGTTTGCGGTATGGTCGATTTTCAGCCTTTGCAGCACCTCGAGTGTCGGTGCCATGAAATCAGACCGCTCCTTGTCGAGGATATTCTGCAGCCGGTCCCGGTCCTCCTCGGCACGCTCCAGCAGCTCGCGCGGCACAAGATTTCCTTTGACAATTGACCGCAGCAGCACCAGAAAAATCAGCAGCAGAATCAGCGCAATAATATAAGCCAGTCCATACTTATCTGCCAGCGGCAGCAGCTTCTCCAGATTCGCGATGTCATTGCTGTTCATTACTTCACTCCCTTCCGTATTGGTCCAACAAGAAATGCCCCCGGATGGCCGGAGGCAAAATAAAAACGCCTTCGCGGGCGTTTGCAAGTTACCTATTCTTCTGCCGCGAGAGCTTCATTGCCCTTAACGGCTAAAATCTCTTTAACTGCCAATTTAAGTGTATTCGGTACTTCGGTATACTTGGTTTTGCCGAGAATCACTCGCTCTGCAAAAAATGCCGCCATTGTGTTCTCCCTCCCTTCTGGTTGCAGGATCAACTACCTATAAAGGAATGCCTAATATTATTGATAGACCTGCATTGCCATCTCCGCGATGATGTCTTCGATGAAATCTGCACGTTTGGAGAGCGCGTTATTCTGCGCCTTCAGCAGCATGTTTTCTTGTTGCAATTGCTCGATCTCAGTGAGCTCAGGCGGTTTATTGGCCTCCGCTTCTTGGTAAGCTTCCCAGGCTTCCTGCAGTTCGGCTTCACTTGGCTGCGGTTCCGGCAGGTTCCACACCGCGATATATGGACCTCGCTCAACAAGATCGTAATCCTCGCCCTCAGTCAGCAGGTTGTAGTCGATGCCGTAGCGGTAATGGACGCCTTCAGTAGATTCTTCGCCGGCTTCTGGCGGTTTGATCTCGTAGCGGACGCGGGCTTTTTCCTCGGCCCCTGGGCGCAGGATAGGCTCTGGGCCGTTGTCTTGGACGATGAAATCACGCATTGGGTTAACTTGTGGGTATAGGTGCATAATTGCTAATGCTATATTCATGGTCATCCCCCTCCTTTTATGCTATTTGAACAACTTCAAAGCCACTTACCGCTCCATCTCCGGGAATGATTGTTGTAGCAACGGTTGCGTATGCATAAAGCTCTACAAAATCTCCGGCATTCAGTTTTACGGCTCTTGCTCCTTGCGTATATGTGTTTCCGATAAAACCCGATGTTGAATATGAACCCAAATCTGCACCGCGACCGCCATTGATCCAAGCACTCAGAGTAACGGAAGTGCCTGCGGGAGTGCTGTTGACGGTATTTACAGAACCGGCAATCAGATAGATCCCCGCTTTTTTCGCAGTGAATCTGTATAAAGTAGTTGAGAAATCATTCTGTTGGTCGAAGATAACTCCGTTAAACTGGAGCTTTGTAAAGGTGCCACCTGTCAAACCATGACTATTATTAATCCATGCTCTAGCTGCACTACGACTTGACGTTGTATTATCTCCCCACGGGTTAACAACACCGCCACTGTTAGTTATGATTGTACTTCCACTAGAAGCATATTGGTCGACAACACCCGTAGGATGCGTGACTGTTTCACAACCGATATAAGACGATCTTATGGCTAGGACGCCGTAACCAGCATTACCTGTACCGCCTACATCGTTGACATATATGTTACTGGACCACGCCGCAACTATTCCGTTTGATCTATTCGAGTAAGAGCCGCCTTGTACACGCCCTGAACTAAAGGTAAATTCAACAGCATTCTGTGATGCGCCTGCTGTAGCCCAGCAAGTTGTAAGTATGACCTGTTGAGAATAAAGAGCTGCAAAGGCAGTGACGGCGTTAGATGTCCCTGTGAATCCGTTAGCTTCAAACCTGCCGATACATCTTGTAAATGTGATGGATTGTACATTAGTTTGACCGACAGCAGTGTTGCCCGCTTGCAAGGACACAAGGCCCACAAAATCATTTATGGCTACATTTTCAGCATAGGTTCCAGCCGCCACGTTTATAATCACCTGATGAATACACCTTGCCGGGAGCATGTTAACCGCCTTTTGAATCGTCTTAAAAGCCCCGCCCGCCGTATTTGCAAGCCCTGTATTGCTATCAGAGCCGTCTGTACGGACATAGTAGGTAATGTCTGCTGTAGTCTGCTGCGGCGTAGTCATCAAATTAGCTTTCGAATTAATCTGACCCTGCACTCCTGCTGACAATGTAAAGGCATTACTACCTGCCGGAGAGGTTACATCACCCGTTGCCGCCGGGAGACGCGCAGCGGAGAGAGTGCCGCTCGTCAAGTCCGCTGCGGAACGGGTCGGCAGATCAGCCAGTGATGCCCCGGTCTTGCTGAGCTTGCTCCAGGCAATGGCCGCAGCGCTGTTCACATCTGCATCGACGATTACCCCCGGTGCAATAGCAGTTACACCATCCCCTGTGCTGGTCACATCACCGGTATGATTAGGGTGTGTGTATACTGTGGCGTTCACTCCATTAATGGTAATAACACCATTGGCAGCAGAATTAGCCACTGCATTCGCCCCAGCCGCCACCCCGTCCAGCTTCGCTTTATCTGCTGCCGCCATCAGCCCTGCTGCTGCTGTAGTGGCAGCGGCAGTAGAGGCTTTGGCATTCCACGCCGTACGCTCAGCAGCAGTGATATGCTTGACTGCATCCGCAGTATGATCCTGTACCGCCTTAACGGCTGTATCCAGAATATCCATGTTGCCGTTCAAATCGGCAATATCTACAATATCTGTACCATCCGGCTTCTTCAGCCCCAAATTCCCTGTTGTCTTCATATCTCACACTCCTATTCGTATACTCTTAATTCGTTCCAGGTTCCGCCCCGTGCGCCGTTCCAGGTAAGCTGCTTCAGTGAATCCCACCAGGTATAGCTGTAGACGAAGCTATAATCTAGATGCGCCGGTTTAATCTCCTCCATAATTTGAATCAGACCAGCCATATTGGCCGGAATGCCCAGTGTACCCACGAAACGCACCTCGAAGCTATACGCATCCGGGACTTCCGCTACCTCCACATCCCCGCCGGAAAAAGCTGACGCTGTCCGCCGGATCATCTCCGGCGTCGTCGTTCCGCTTCCCCGCAGCTTCGCCTTGATCATCTCGCGGCGGGTGGCATAAGATTTGCCTGTATCGGTGCCCAGCGCCAGCATCTGCTCCCAGCGGGACAGCCCCCAGGTGGCAGACTCCAGAATCTTCTGCCCGTCGCTGTCTGCCATTGCATAAGCAAGCCCGCCGCATTCCGCACCGGCACTCGCTTGGAGCTGCTCCATCTCGGGTACGCCCAGGTAATACTCCGGCAGATACTTCATAAGATAAGGGACTTCAAGCTGCGGCTCATCTTGCGGCTGGCCGTCTGCCGAATACTCAAGCAAGCCATATATAATGTCTCCGTAAGCCACAGCTACACCCCCTTCAGCTGATTCCAGGTCAGCGGTCCCTTGGGCAGGTAATCATGCGTATGTGCTGCCGGGGGATACACGGAAGGCTTACCGTCCACGCCTGACCAGGCAACGGCATCTGCAGTCTGCGCATAGTCGACCTTGCCGTTGTTATTGGTATCATAGATGCTCTTCAGCATGTCGCCGGTGCTTTGGGCGGCAACCAGCAGCAGGTTACTGCTGCCGTTACCGATATAGAGCTTGCCTGTATCGGTGCAGTAACCCAATTCACCTGCGGCAAGTGTGCCCAGGGCATTTTCCAGGCCGCGGCGGATTTGAATCAATGTCTTCAGTGCCATGGTCACCGCCTCCTAGAATGTTCCGCCGTCAATAATGCCTACCATTAGCCTGTTGCCGTTCCCCGCATCGTACACAAGGGTGCTTCCATCCACATTCGCAGCAACACCTGCCGCATCCACGGTAATACCTTTACCTGCAGTTACCGTAACCGCATCTGCACTCACTGCAATCCCGTTGCCTGCTCCGATATTCAGTGTTACGCTGTCAGCCTGGCCGCCGCCGGTAAGCCCGCTGCCGGCAGTTATAGTCTGCAGCGCTCCGCCGGTCCGTACCCAGACGGTGCCGTTCCAGCTGTAGATTTTCTGCTCATCGTCAATGTAAGCAGTCCAGCCGACAGCCGGCACATAATACGCCCAAGCTGCGGACTGGTACTCCGCAATCTGGCTGGTCTTCCCTGCCCAGACTCCGGTAGCGCCGGCCGGGATAATATACCGGTCCCCTTCAACCGGACTGGCCGGAGGAGCTGCCAGGTTCTGATCCTTGACTGAAGCCTGCGGCTCGATATTATGCTTAGCTAGCTCGATTTCGTTTTTAATTTTCTGCGCCGACCAGAGATCCGTGATTGCTGTTCCCGTGTCGTTGATTAACCGGTGCCTTGCAGCATCGTCAATATGAGTCTTAATCTCAGCAGCCGTCTTCGTATTCGTGCCGTCCGATACCTTGTTAGGATGCCCTGCCGTGATGTCTGCCTTAAGTACCTTGGCGTAGGTGGTACCATCCGCCACATCATCCACGGTTCCGGTCAGATCCGTTAATTTCTGTGCATTCACCCGGCGCCACGCCGCTCCGTCATCGAAATACAAATATCCGCTGTTCGTTCCGCTGCTTACATAATACAGACGGCCTACAGCTGCTGCTGCCGGACGCGAAGCCTCCGGACCGGATAATGCCCGGCCGACCATTGAATTGGAGGACCCGTCTCCGACATAGATTTCCTTAGTGTCCGTGCAGAAGCCCATTTCTCCGGCCTTCAGTGCACCGTATGTGGACAGCTCAGCCCGGGTACCTCGTTTGAGTTGAATACTCTGTGCCATTTTACACCTCTCTCTTGAAAGATCCGCCGTCAATCAGCCCGGCCTTTTTATAGCGTTCGAGCTCCACTTGTGTGGCGGTCAGTCCCGACTGCAGCTGATTCACATCATCCGCTTCGACCGTATCGCCCGGTGTCTCGTAAGTTACATACACTTCAGGCACATCCGCATAGATTTTGATCATCCGCCGCCATGGCGCTTCATCCGGCAAAGATAGCGAGTAATTCCGCAGCTCAGTCCCGGTATAGCGGGAGCCTGTGTATACGGCTAGAGTCTGGTTGTTAATGTTGTCATGGGCGAGAAGCCCACTGAACACACCGCCTGCCAGCTGCAGCTTCTCCTCTACAACATAGCTTCCGCCGTTGGCTTTTTTGTTGAGTTTATCCTGAAATACATTAATCTGCTCGGGGTATCCCATGCTTACACCTCCAGTACGATACTGCCGAAGAGCGGCACTTCCGTTTCATTCAGTGTCACATTGCCTGTCCCGCCGTTCAGCTTAAGTCCGCTGTAATCCACTACGCCCTCGGTATCCAGCAGCAGTGCCCCAACTACCGAATGGCTGATATAGGTGGCGGTAAAAGCTTTCTCCTTACGATATTTCTCCAGGATTGCCGAGAATGCGTTAATGACCGGCTGCAGCGCATATCCCGCTGCCAGCGTAACCCTGGCGGCGACGCTGATGGTTTTGCCTGCGGCCGATTCTACAGTCACTACAGCTCCCACCGGAGCCTGCCCTTCGCCAAGACCCGGAGCCGGATCAATGAATTGCTGCACTTGGGACACCAGCAGCGCAGACGCGGGCTTATGCTCCGTGTCCACAATAACTACCTTGACCGTTTTGGGCCCGGCCCACAGCGGAAAGACCCGCGCTCCTCCTACCCCCTCAACCTGCTGTGCCCACTCCATGTAGTGATATTTATTGCCGCTCGTTGAAGGCCGTCTGGCGGAAGCGAAGTAACGCTGGCGCAATACCTCATCCTCTTCCGCATCTGTACCGGGAACAAGCAGCGCCGTAATCTCTCCCCGGGCAAGCCCCGGGATATAGTCAATCGGCAGGAGCTGGCCTGAATACTGATTCCCCTCCCTGCCTGCTGCCTCACTTTCGAGGCGGTACATTCCGGGTGAGAGCTTCTCTACTGCACTATAATGAAGCAGGCCGAGCGAGAACCGGCTTCCAAGCGGAATATCCAGCAGCGCCTCACCACTGCCATAGAATCTCCCGCTCAGCTGAGCCTTGCTTGCCGGGTGGCGGGCAATCCCCGTCCAGACAATGCTCCGTTCCAGATACTCGCCCGTTGCCGTATCAGGAAAAAACAGATTGTTGCTGACCTCAAGCTCCAGATACATCTGGGCCAGTTCAGCCGCTGCCGGAGCTAGCGCATCATAGATAATGCTGCCTTCGCGCTTATCCATCCCTTCCGGGACCCGGCCCAG
Source organism: Paenibacillus sp. MMS20-IR301 (assembly GCF_032302195.1). NCBI lineage: Bacteria > Bacillati > Bacillota > Bacilli > Caryophanales > Paenibacillaceae > Paenibacillus > Paenibacillus sp. MMS20-IR301. Next base: position 6,595,156 of record NZ_CP135275.1, on the reverse strand, counting down.
CATACGTTCAAGCAGCGCTTCATAGGTTTGATCTTCATACACCGGTAATCTCCTCCTTTCTAAGTTCAAAGCTGCCATACACCGTAACTGCTGTGCAGCTGAAGCTTACCGTATCACCGCTGAATTGAATGTCCACATCCGTCAGCTCCTGAATCCGTTCATCCTGCAGCAGCGCTTCACTTATAAGCCGCCGCAGCTCCGGCCTGACCAGCAGTCTGTCCTGGCCCAGCACGAGGTTCCATTCCATCCCGTAGTCCGGACTATAGATAAGATGCTCGAAACGGTTTGTCTGCAGCACTTTGACTGCGGCCTGCTTCACTGCCTCCAGCCCGTCCGCCAGCCCGGCGATCCGCCCCCGCTCCCAGTCTATACGGTACGTCAGGCTGGGGCTGTTGCCGGAGATGAGTACATTACCTGAATTAAGGGACGCTGAGATTGGACCAGACCTGCCAATTGCCGGAATCATGGTTCCATCAGCCGATCCAGAACAATATAGCTCTGTCCGCCCTGCATCCGTGCAAGCAGCACACGGTCGCCGGCTGCAAGGCCGCGGCGCAGCAGAACCTCATCGCCGGCCAGCACCGCCTTACTCTCCGTTACGGATTCAGGAACAACCAGGGCTGGTCCGCTCAGAATGAACCGCTGTTCCAATTGAATCTGCAGCGGCTCAGCCGATACCACCGTCCCATAAGAAAAAGCCACCGGATTCGTACTCGATACGACTCCGAGGCTTGCTTGTTTTATAATATCGAGCATGTTATCACACCACCTTAATGTCCAGGGACATCGTATGCTCCCCGCCTGAAATTTTATGGTTGCATTGGTCAACGAGAAACAGCTGGGTCTCCATTTCATCAAGCAGCACATAAATAAAATTACCGGCACGCACCCGCATGTCTCCGATGGCCTGCACGGAGAGACTTAGCTTCTCGCGGTTATGCAGCCTGAGCAGATTGTCTGCTTTCTCCTGAATCTGCGCAGCATTCGCTTTATCATCCGCCTTCTGGTACAGGTGAAGAATTCCCCAGCGCGCAACATTCTCCTTATCCGTGACCGGATAGAAATCGCGTTTGCCGGTTTCCTCATTATCCTTGTAGAGCAGAATCGTGTTGTAGGTATCGTTGTCGATACTTCTTTTGAGCGAATAGTCATACAAGGAATGGCCCGCGCCCAGAATCACATTCAGCAGCATCGACTGGGGCGTACGCAGCGTCAGCTTTCCGAAATCATCATAAAAAGCCATCAGCCGGCCCATATACTGCAGCTCACTGCCCACAGCCCCCATGATGATATCGAGCAGCTTTTTATCATCTTCAATCAGCGAGGGAATCTTATATTTCGCCGGCTCAAGCGTCCCCAGGCGCAGTCCGCGGTCACCCGCGATTGTACGGATTACCTCACTTGCCGTGACATTCTGCAGCACATAACTGGCATTCCCCAGCAGGTAACGGATCTGGTCGTAGGCAGTCAGCTTGATCTCCTGATCTGTACCTGTATCTATACTGAATACGAACCCGTAGAATACATCCACCCCGTCTTTTCTGAACTGCACAATGTCGCCGTTACTGATCCCAAACTTCTTGTGCTGGTAAATTCCGCTGTCCGCCAGTGTCAGCTCAAGTGTCGACGGCTTGCCGGTACGTGTGGTTTTCCAAGTGATGTCAGTAGCAATTCCGGAAATATCCCAGATCGTACCTGCTTTATTGATCACTATCAATTCCATCTGCCCTAGCCTCCTACGACAATTTTATTACTCTGCCGGGTTTGAGCTTCTTCAGTTCACTGTCCGGGATACCGTTAAGCTGCTGCAGAGTCTTGGCTTTACTGCCGTCACCCAATTGTTTTTGCGCTATGGCCCAGAGGGTATCACCGGCTTTGACCGTATACGCAGCGGCTGCTGCCTTCTCACTGGCCCGCTTCTGCTGCGTTTTCACTTCACCGGTTTTGCCGACCTTCACTGACAGCGCCTGATAGAACACATACTTCTTCAGCCCGATAGTATATTCAATATCCCCTGATGAACCTGCACTCAGCTTCCATGAGAAGCTCTCGATGCTGACGGCCATATTAATACCGATATCCCCTGTAAAAGTCTGCTCGGCCACCGAAGCCGCCCGTTTCAGCCAATCTGGAGTTTGCGCAGTCTGCACATTTACCGCCTTCAGCCCCGAGAAAACAAACCGGACCGGCCTGCGGCTCAGCATCCATTTGCGGATCAGCTCGACATATTCATAGGGCTTCAGCAGCTTGCCGGCGCGTTCCTGCGGATACACCACAAACGGGTAATACTGAGCCGGAAAAATACTCTCAATCGTAATCTCCGTCAGCTTCGGATAGGCAATCGCATTGATTTCACCAAGGTCGATAATCGTGTAGCTTTTTCCGTCGCCGATCTCCTTGATCTCCAGCGTCTCAGGGTTAACCGGAAGCCGGATTACCTCTTCATAATTGTTGAAGCTAAGAAAGAATCCATACTCTTCCATGTTACGTATACACCCCCTGCGCCGTTGAGACGAACTCCTCTTTCAGCTTTTGCCCAATCTTCGTAATAATAGAGTCAATATCACCAGAATTATTAATATTACCCGTTGTTACCTGCACAGTAGGTGTCAGCTCAACGAAATTCTGAATGGACTGAATCTCCGCCAGCTCGCGCAGCATATCCAGGTCATCACTGGAGACATTCACTTTTTCATTAATGGAACCGACCTCGTTTACTTTGTTGATGTTGCTGAGGGTGCCGTTTTGACTGGCCAATATTCCAGTACCGCCTCCCGGATTGATCTTTGGAATACTGGTCATATTTTTAAAGGTCTTTGTGGCTTCTCTGCTTTTATTCCCGAATTTCTCAAAAAGGTTGTCCCCATTTTTCATTCCATTATTGTATGCATCTTTAACATTAGCATAGTCTTTCAGCTCAGTATGCCGTTCCTGAATATTATTGTCCGGCTTGATCGTCTCAAGCCCCTGACGGTATTTCTGAATGAGATCACTGGCAGCATGCGGAGTTTCCGGTTCTTCTATTTTAAGCTGAAGCTTGCTGATTCCCAGCTCGTCGAAGAATGGAAGTTGACTCATTGCCTCAATCAGCCAGTTGAACTTATCCAATACCCACTGGATCGCTTTAGCCATTACCTTCATGAAACCTCCGGCGAAGCCTTCTGCTCCGACAGCAATATTATAGAGTACATCCAGCGCTCCGGCAGCTAGTCCATATAAGAAGCCTTGCACTTTATTTACAGCTGTATTAAAGGTATTAATCATGAAATCACTGGCTATAGCGAAGACATTGTAAATCCAGATCCCTATATTCTGTATTACAGCAATCAGAACCGAGAACGCACCCACGATGAAACCGACTACATCACCCGCCGAGACGCCAAGCTTCTGTAAGATTAATAATAATGCCGCAATCACTGCAATTACGATTAGAATAGGCCAGTTAGCCACCAGCCAGGCAGCTGCGAGCATATATACCTGGACTATCATAGCCGCCAGAAAAACAACAGCTATCGCTTCAAGGATAGGCTTGATAAAGGCCCAGTTATCCTGAACCACTCCGGCCAGCCACAATAATCCGTCGACCACCACCGAAATTACATTTGCTATGAAAAGAAAACCATTAGCCATGGCGTCAATAATCGGCTGCAATTGGCCTGAAGTCAACGCAGTATTAATTGTATCCATTACCGGCCGCAGAGCCCCTAACGCTTTGGCACCAATTTGTCCGAGGGCGCCGTCAATGTTGTCATTCATTTTGTTCCAGTCAGCAATGTCCCCAGGCTCCGCGGCCGCTTTCACCGCCTTCTCCCCAAAGGATTTGATGGCATTGAAGGGAGTAGCGATATCTGCGGTTTTGAGAAAATTCATTACTTTGGGATCCTTTTTAGGCGTTGGCGGTGGTGGAGGGTCCGGAGGCGGCGGAGGCGGCGGAGGCGGCGGTGGCGGCGGTGGTGGAAGCGGGTCCTTCCTTAAATTAATTCTAGGCTTTGGAAGCACCTCCGGCTCTGGCGCTTTTACCTCCGGTTGCTTCACTTTAGGCTTTTTCGCTTCCGGCTTCTTTTCTTCAGCTTTCTTTTCTTCTTCGTCTTTATCCTCCTTTTTTTCAAGCCCTTCCCACCATTCTACTTCTCTAGGCTCTTCCTCTTCCGGTTCTTTGTTAGCCTTCTGTACCGATGGGGAAGCATTAAGCGTATGGACTGCCAGCATCTGTGATTGAGCCGCCTGCTGGCTTTGCTCTATCACAATGGATCGCGATACTTCCACTTTTACCGGCAGCCGCCGGAATCCTTCAAGCAAAGTATCATTGATCTCCTGCAGAGCCAGAATGATACGATCCTCGGAGCGGATAATTTGCTCACTGGAGCGTTTTACAGCAGCCTGAAACCCTTTAACAGAACGGTTAACGGACTCCAGGTTGTTATTCGCACGCAGGCACTGCTTATGGACAGCCTTCCAGACCGTAAGCGATTTGAGCGGTACCATGACGACTTTGGATAGTTCTATTGCCATTCATTCACCCCCTTCATCTTCTCTTCCCCTTACTCCGCGCACGCTCCCGCTTCTCCTTGTCCACACGTACGGCAATCATCGCATAGACTGCGGCACGCTCGCGTACGGAGAGCTTCATCAGCTCATGCGGCAGAATATGCAGCTCGTGGAGGGCGTAGTAAGCCAGATTGGCTTCACCATCGCCCTCGTTAATCAGTTTTTTACTTCATCCACCAGCTCGTTCATATCTGTAGCGAAGCCGTTAAGCGCCTGAACCCGTTCACCCAGGGCAGCGAATTCACCCGGCAGCAGCATTTTGCGCAGCAGCGATTCCGCCCCCATTACACCGTAAGAACGCTGCAGCTCACTGTTCTTCAGATCCGGATGCACGACGCTTGACGTCATCAGCTTAGCCATATATTCATTGGGATCAATGTCCGTGGTATAGGTGCCGTTTTTCCCCTTCACCTTGCGGGTGGCCGCTTTCCGGCATTCCTGGTTCTCATCCTCATTCATACTGCGCAGCTTCCAGACGGCAGGCTTACCTTCCTTGTCTTTGAACCGCAGAGAGACAATAAATTCCTCCGTTGCATCACAGGCCGCATTTTGGGCAAAAAACAAACTCAATTCACTCATGATGTTCCTCCCGGAATATTAGATTTAATTAGGCTAAAAAAAACAGACGCTGAGAACAGACCCGCCGCAAAACAACCCGATATAGATCCGGATACATTGCGGGGGCCCCGGATCATCTATAAATTATTGGCCGGAATTAGCCGTAGCACTGAAGGGCTGAACCAGCTCCACATCTTCAAAGGTAAAGCTGACCTCTTCCTCCAGCGCATCCGACTCCGTATCCAGTGAAGCCATAATTACGCTGTCCAGATTGACATCCTTCAGCATGATGCGCTGCGCACCCACCGATGAAGACGGATCCTCATTGGTTACAATAATACTGAAATACTGGTCAATTCCTGTCTTCATATATTCCAGCATCATCTGGCGGAAACGGCTCGTCATATAGAAAATCGTCATCGTGCCGCTGCCTGACCAGCCCGTTGCCTTATGCTGCACGCCGCGGCGTCCCAGTGTCTTCACTTCCGCCTTCTGCTTCTCTACCGTGGCTTCCAGAGTCTTCACATAGAACATTTCTTCCGTTTGTCCGTTAATTGTGGCATACGCACGGCCTTCCTGGCCGGAGAGGGTATCACTGGCTTTCAAAAATGTCATCTTAAACCACCTGCACTTTCATATATACTTTTTCTACGGAATCCACCGGCTTGACGGCTACCTCCAGCACAACGCTGTCGCTGTCTGCTCCGGCTGTAACCACAATATCGCTCTGTGCGTTGAAGCTTTCAATCGCCCCAAGATTCTGCAAGTCGTTCATATAGGTAACGCACTGCGACCAGAACAGCGCCCGCCCGTCTTCATTATTCGGCAGCTTACCGATGAAGTAGTTCTCGAAAATCCGCTTCAGATCACCAGCAATTCCATCCAGCACACGCAGAACGCGATTCTTGGAGAAGGCTTTGCCCTTATCCGGTGAGAATGAAGTAAAGGTGTTGATGTCTTGCTCTACCACAGCGCGGCCCCCGTTATAAGTGAACAGCAGTTCACCGCCAGTGAGTGCAGCTACAGTCTCAGAATGGCTGAAGCGGACATCTGCATCCACAGCATCGTCGTACCCTTGATAAGTCAGGGACTCGTTCACTGCAGCGGCAGCAGTTGCTCCAGCTACCCAAGCCACGGCGGCCGTCTTATCAATAATGGTTCCATCACTCAGCACCACACCGTTCGCCACGCTAATGATGCCTTCATGACCGGCCGTAGCATAATCGGACAATACAGCCTGCACTTTTTTACCTTCCGTATTACGCAGACGTTTTGCATAGGCACTGTATAGAGCCTTCAGCGAGTTATCCTGCGAGATTAGGGCAACTGTCTGGAAGTCCTGTACCTCAAGTGCCGACAAGAAGGCACTATGCTCAGCATTGGTGACTGTACCGTTCGCACCTCCAGCCAGCGGCATTCCTGCCGTTAGCGTCAGCGCTCCGGGTCCGTTCGGCTTAAATTCTACATAATCATTCGCATTCAGTCCGGCAGCAGCAGCTACGGTCTGCTTGTCTACTTCGGCATTATCAAGCAATGTCCGCACATCGAACGCGGCACTGTCGTCGATATTCTTTTCAATAACAACTTTAAGTAAGTTGCCCCGCTCCCCACCATAACGCGCAGTAACCTGAACCCCGTTATTCGTCACAGTTGCCTGGACACCCTCATTCAAACGGTAGAGCAGCAGCGTGCCTGCCCGTTTCAACACTTCCCTTACCGGAAGCAGTGGTGTATCGGTCAGATCATAACCCAGTACCTGTTTGAAATCCGCTTGGGCAGTAAGCTTAAGAATCACTCCCGCCTGCCCCCAAGGCAGCGCAAGCGCCAGTGCCGCCGTACCGCGTTCCCCCATTTTACCTGCAACGCTACCATTTGAGGCCACATTTACGTATACCCCCGGACGCACCTTGTTTTGTGTTGTCCATGTTCCTCCAGCCATTAGATAACCTCCTTAGTTAGATACAGCTCCATTAATTGCTTTACTTCCTCGACAGTGTAGTATTCATTCTCTTGCAGTACTACAGCCAGTACATCCTTTTCCTTAGGTGAAAATACGGCTGAGCCCGCGAGCTGCTTTTTTCCAAAAGTATTCTGCTCCCGCCCGCACTGCTCCAGCTCACTTGTCTTCACTTCATTCGCATTCATTTCAGCCCCATCCCTTCTCTGAGATGAATCATAGGCCTGGCCTCATCAGGCAGCTGCTTCTGGAGATAGAGCATATAGTCCACCGTGAACAACGCCCCGCTTCCATCCGTGCCTGCCTCCCACGACTGGCGTACCACGCGAAAAGCAGAGTTACCGCTTTCCTGTACCGCCAGCGCCTCGCATAATCCATCTGCCAATGCCTCTGCCTCAAGCACACTTCCCTGCTCGTAGCGGATACCGAAACGGTAAACGGCCATGTATCTTCCTTCCCGCTGCCTGTCATAGGTTGCCGAGATCAGCACCGGCTGGAAGTAAGCGGATTGCGGCTTGTCCCCATCTGCATAGACGGGAATCTCCGGATAAAACTTTATCAATGCGGCTGTAATGCTCTCCCTTATTCGCTCAACGGTCATCATCCCAACCCTCTCCTCAATCGTTGTGACTATCCCTCCCTAAAGAATTAATGTCTGTCCCGCCAATGGCTTGCCGGCAGAAGAGCTTTCACCGCTTAGTAAGAGCCGCTTCAGGGCGGATAGTAGTAGAGCATTCATGCTCCTGCGGTGTCTTTCTGCTTCAGTTGCCATGTTATAATCATAGACCCTTTGAACCCTAGTGCAGGCGTAATCCGGGAGGTGAACGGGCTAACTTCAGGGGGTTAACGGGATGGGAAAAGACAGTCTGCGGAGCAGCAAAATAACCCCACATAGTTGCAAAAAAGCCATATCACCCTAAAAGGGGATACGGCCTTCTGAAATCCTTATCTCAGTTACACGTTGCTTCTCCAAAATCCTGCACGGGAACATGCACAAATGGTGTTCTACTTTTTCTCTTTCCGACCTCCCGGAGCCTGCTTCTCCAGTGCAGTTAACGACAATAGCTGCAGATCCGCCAGAGCGAGTGCCATTTTATAAAAAGCCTTCGATCTTATCTTTACATAGGTATCCTTACTCACAGGAGGATCGAACACATGATTATAGATCGTATAGTCGTAGCTCTCTTCCCGCCGCATATACCTTTCCCGCACCAGCTGCTGTTCTCTCTGTGTGAGCCGCTCTACAACTGAATCTATCACGGCACAATATGCTCTTCGTGCTGCAGGTACATCCACATTATGAGCCGCGATGGCTGCTGTCTGATCGCTAACTGCATTCGTTGCTCCATGAAATCTTTCATTGTAGGAATACGTAATGCTTGCCTCTTTAGCCTCGAAAGTAACCGTCTTAAAGATCCGGTACTTCTCCAGCATGTTTTCTATAGTGACCTGAGTTTGGCGGCGGTCAAGCTCGGGCAGTGAAGATAGAATCATCATATAATCTACTCCTTTAATGGTGATCTTGATTGTGATACAGCATTGAGATCATTATTGCGGACCTTTCCGGCCAAATGTGTTATGATCTTACTTGTTCGTATGTTGTTCCCCTTTTTCAATAATATACCACTTATCTGCCAATTCCGTAAAATCTCATTTAAGCTTGTTTTTGAGCATAAACAGGCTGAATTCATACTTTCTCTTACCTTTTGGCAATAATATACGTTTTATTGTTTACCTATAGGCAAAAAAAGCTTATATTATTAGCAACAGCTTATTAGGTCATAAGGAGTGGTTAACGATGGCAGAGGAGTTTGGGAATTATCTGAAGCAGCTTCGGGAACAGAAGGGTCTGACAATTAATCAGCTGGCTTCCCTTGCCGGAATCAGCGGAGCACAAATTTCACGGATAGAGAATGGATTGCGTGGGGTTCCTAAGCCTGCTACACTGCGTAAAATTGCTGAAGCAACGGAGGTATCCTATGAAGAGCTTATGGGGTATGCCGGTTATCTGACAGACTCAGAGGGCAGTCCAGAGGAGACTATCCCCGAATGGGCTACATCTAAGGATAAACGGGACTTCCGGCAAATGCTTGAAGATGATGGTGAGCTGATGTTTGACGGGATCCCGCTGAACAAAGAGGATAAGCAGCGGATTAAAGATGTTCTGACAGGGCTATTCTGGGAAGCTAAGCAGATGAATAAACGGACTAAGCCTACGCACGGTTCCAATACTAAGGATTAGCAGGAGTATCATATAACTACTAACAAGCTGCGGGTGAAGAATATGGATGAGCTAATCAATCGACTGGTCAAAAAATATAAAACCAACAGCCCGTTCGAGCTATCTCGGGCACTAGGGATCCACATCAGATTCATGGACCTCGGCAAAGGGACCAAGGGTTTATATTACCGTAAATTAAGAAGAAGGTTTATTGTCATTCATAACGAGCTGCCGCTGGAGTGGCAACGCTTCGTATGTGCACATGAACTGGCACATGACCGGCTTCATAAAGGAGTTAACCGTTTTTTTCTGGAGGAGAATTCTTATTTCTCACCCGGGAAGCTCGAACGCCAGGCTAATCAGTTTGCAGTTAAGCTGCTATCTGCGGGAACCTCCATTGATCAAGAGGAATCCTTAATGAGCTATTACTCAAGGATTGGCATTCCGGCAGAAGTGATTTTTATCGGGGATGAGTAAAGGAGCTTGTGCTCCTTTATTGACATAACAAAAAACTCTTACCGCAGTAAGAGTTCGTTGTCAGCTAGAAGCTGTATGATCGGGATGACACGATTTGAACATGCGACCCCCTGGTCCCAAACCAGGTGCTCTACCAAGCTGAGCTACATCCCGAAACTATGAAATTAATATGGAGCGGGTGATGGGAATCGAACCCACGCTATCAGCTTGGAAGGCTGAAGTTCTACCATTGAACTACACCCGCAAAGGTGAAAATCGGGATGACACGATTTGAACATGCGACCCCCTGGTCCCAAACCAGGTGCTCTACCAAGCTGAGCTACATCCCGTTAATATAAACTTTGTTACTTCAAATAAGAAAAATGGCGCGCCCTAAGAGATTCGAACTCCTGACC